>JAWUWP010000018.1:0-16042 GCA_034111785.1 Paraglaciecola sp. | reverse complement strand
TGCCCGACTTTGTGGGGGCAATAGCTCGACGACTTCGTCATTTTTTGTATTCTGGTGACTGAGTATCTTTTGGATCACCAATGCCGCGGGCGCATGGATGCACAGCAGCGGTCAACTGATTGCAACTAGGTGCTCATGGTGTCCAGCTTCACAACGTACTTGCAAAAACCCATATTGCAAACCACCGCACTTGAGGTAGGCTTCAAATTCTGACCGCACATACTTGGGTAAATCTTTATCTTGTTGCCCCATGTGGGTCAGAAACTGCGGGTAATATTTTTCAATAATTTGATAAAGAAGGGTTTACTCTGGTTTATGACGTTCATACTTTACCGTCCCCTGTCTTCTGGCATCCTTGACAATAGACATATATCACCCCAGCAGCTGTATTTTTTTATTGTCGGCATGCCGTCAGTCAAATTTGATTAATCGTATGATTGTTTTTCGCTCAATATAGCCTGATAGTGCGAATTCTCTAACGTCCGCTATAGGTCGATTTAAGCCTTTTCTAGACTAGAACCTTATGTCGGCTTTTGGCACTTTGGAGACAGTGATTATTAAGGTGATTTTGTTTTTAGTAACACTGGTGGTTACATTGTGGTTTTTTTAATTAATTTGTATTTTAATCAATGTCTTATGTAGTTAGTTCGAGTCTCTCCATCATAAAAAAAGTCTGTAGCAATTATCGTTACAGGCTTTTTTTTGTTTGATTGCAAACGGGTTGTAAAAAAAATGCTTTAAGTACGAATGGAAAATTTATTTGTATTTCTTTCGGTTATTTATTGATTCAATTTCTACTGTCTTGTTTAAAATTATATAGTTACCCCATAACTAATTGAATAAAAAGGATTTCTTAAAGCAAGGAACTCCAATGGACATATAATTACGAACGACCCAATATGGGACTTGGCGGCATCACAGCAAAACAAAAATTGGCGTTAGCGGCATAAATCGCTATTTTTAACGTCGATTATAAGTGGGGGATTAGCTGATACAAAAAAGAAAAATTAGCCGTAGGTGAAAGGAGTGTGAAAGAAAAAGTTGGTATTATTTACCAGTCATTAACATAAAAGCAGCATTTCCGATGAATTCTACCTTCATGTTTCTCTGTTTTTTCGTAATAGTATCATCATCATTTGTTGGTTTTACTGGGAACAGCGCAGTTCCACCATGGCTAACACAACCTGTTGTGTTGCAGGTGATACCCTTTGATGGGTTCGCTGTGGTTTTTACCCTGCTGGCCCCTACATCTGAACTACAGTCGAGAGTGAAAATTAATAGGTCCTATGCTTCATACTTTGGCGGTGCTGCAGACTCTATAACAGTGAGGCGGGTAAATGGCGAAAGTTTGCCTATTACCGGACCCGTATCTGCGGGGCCTATTCCAGAATCATTACAAAAAATCACCACTTCTTTCGCAGGAAGTTTACGCCACACCTCTAACCAGAAGCATGCCAAGCAACGTCCTGCTTATCTGGCTTCAACAGAAGTCGCACCTATTATTGCCACCACCAGCTTACGCCCGGTGGTACTTGAAATTCCTACACCAGAGAGTAAACAATAATGCAATTCCTATTGATCTTTTGCACCAAGCGCTCGCTTGTCAGTGCCAGTTTAATGTTATTAAGTGCGCTGTTAACTGTGTCGACTTTAGCCCAAGCTAATACATTCCCAGACAAACCCATCACTATGGTCGTCGGTTTTGGTGTGGGCGGCGGCACCGATCAAATGGCCAGAGCCGTATCAACTTATTTCGCTGCGGAACTGGGACAACCGGTGCGGGTGGTTAATAAAAAAGGCGCGGGTACCTTGCTGGCTGCTAACTATCTACTGAGTAGGCCTCACGATGGTTACACCATTTTCGCATCTGGGTTTAATCCTTACCTGACCAATACGGTGCTAGAAGGCAACGCAAAATACACTCTGGATGATTTTGCATACCTGAATTTCCAATGGTTCGACGAAGACCTGATTGCAGTATATAAAGACAGTAAATATCAGAGCTTACCAGAGTTACTGGAAGATATTAAAGCTCATCCTAAGACCGTAAAAGCGTCGGTAGTACGAGGTTCAGGTGGGCATTTAATGGCTAAACTGCTACTCGAGCTTTATGGTATCCCTTCAGAGAATCTTAATTTGGTCACCTACAACAGTGGCGGCAAGGCGCGCGCGGCCGTTGCTGGTGGCGTAGTCGATTTTATTGTGATCAGTGCCAAGGGCTCAGAAAGCATTCGTGAGTATATTCGTCCGCTGGCCATCGTCAGTGATGAAGATGAATTGGATTGGAACGCCCCGGCGATCAATAAAGCATTGGCACCATTAGGGATAGTGGCGCCAGTGTTACAAGGCACAATACGTGGCTTTGCTACTAGTGCACAGTTCAAGCGAAATTATCCACAGCGCTTTGCTTTTCTCACCGCGGCGATGAAACGTACTCTCGAAAATCCGGAATTACGGGCATTGCTCAAACGATCAAGTATTTCAGGTCGATGGACAGGCCCGGAACAGTCGGAGCGGATCATGAAATTTAATTTCGAAGCCTCTAAAAAACATTCATATTTACTGAAGTTGTGAGAGCCATTATGAACTTGAAAAGCGTAAAATTCACCCGTCACCAACAAGCTGATTTTGTGGTACTGCTGGCTTTATCGAGTCTGGTAATCTGGTACCTATTTGATGCCTATAATGCCTCTAGTCACTTTGCCAATTTAATCTTAATCCTGCCCGTTTCTATTTTAGTTTTAGTATTGTGTTTGATTGAATTTATTAGCCAGTTGCGTGGCTTGCATGAACCTCCCCCCAATCTCGACCCTATCGCCAGTATGTTGCCGGTTATTCTGTTATTTGTAGCCTTCGTACTTTCTTTAGAGTGGTTAGGGTTTGATGTGGGTACCTTTGCATTTATCTGTGCATTTCTTTGGCTGCATGGAGAACGACGTATTGTGTGGATATTAGCTTACAGCATCACGTTCGCCTTGCTGATGTCGTTGTTTTTCTCAGCGATGTTGCCTTATCCCATGCCAATGTTGATCTTACCGACCGCTTATTAACAGGAAGAGTGCTTTATGAATATAAATGATGTTATTGGCGGTTTTACTTTGCTTTTTTCCGAGCCTTCATTGTGGTTAATTGTGGTACCGGGCATATTAATCGGTTTGATCTTCGGTGCTATACCGGGTTTGCAGATATCTATGGCAATGGCCATTTTTCTGCCTCTCACTTTGTACATGGATTTTATGCAGGCGATGTTATTTTTGACTGCAATTTTTACCGGTGGCGGATTTGGCGGCAGCATACCGGCTATTTTAATGAATATCCCGGGTACCTCGTCGTCCATCGCCACCACTTTTGATGGCTACCCCATGTCGGTGCGGGGCGAGCATAATACTGCCTTAGGCATAGGTCTTGGTGCATCCTGTATTGGGGTGATCATAGGCTACAGCTTATTGTTTTTTCTGATTGGCCCTATTTCTGAAATGGTGCTGAAACTGGGCCCCGCAGAAATGGCGGCGGTGATTTTATGGGGAATTACCCTTATTGCCAGCTTAAGTGGTGCTAACCTGAATAAGGGGATCATTTCAGGGTTAGTTGGTTTATTGATAGGCACTGTCGGTTACAGCGAAGTCGGGGTTTCCAGAGGCACCATGGGCAGCGTGTATTTACTCGATGGCATACCCGCCATACCGGCAATGATGGGCATGTTTGCCGCATCAGAACTGTTTAAATTGGTCAATAGCAACTACTTGGTAGAGGACAAATCATTACGTAAAGTCAGTGTAAGAAAAATACTTGCGGGCTTCCTCCACGCGTTTCACTATCCAGTCGCCCTCATTCGCGGCAGCTTGATCGGTATTTTTGTCGGTTCAGTGCCTGGTGTAGGCTCATCGGTCGCCAGTCTGTTGTCCTACATTCAAGCCAAGCGTAAAAGTAAAAATCCCGAATCTTTCGGCAAGGGCAATCCTGCAGGAATAGTTGCTGCAGAGGCGGCCAATAGTACTTCCGAAGCAGGTTCGATGGCCACGTTACTCGCCCTGGGCATTCCTGGTGGGGGCGCAACCGCAGTGATGTTGGCAGCCTTTGCCATGCACAATATCACCGGTGGTCCACAGTTTATACGAGAACAAACCGATGTAGTCTACGCCATCATTTTTGCCAACTTTGGTCAGGCATTTTTACTGATTATATTAGGGCTGTTATTTATTCCGCTGCTGGCCAATATCGTTAAGGTACCAATGAATTATCTGGTGCCATCGGTACTGGCTGTGGCTGTGTTTGGTGCCTTTGGGCTCACGGGGGATTTGACCGGCCCAATTACGGTAATGGTATTTTCAGTCATTGGCTGGCTATTCAAGCGTTTTGATTATTCTGTACCTGCGGCAGTGATTGGTATTTTGCTCGGTGGTATGGCCGAGGAGTCCCTTATTTTCAGTTACCAAATAAGTGGCGGTTTATGGAGCTATGTGTTGGAGCGCCCGGTGACCATTTTCATTCTGGTGATGTTGGTTTTGTCGCTGTTCGGCGGTAAATTGGTTACTATGCTCACCCGTAAGATAAAACAATAGTGCTGCTGTTAGCCGACCTTTCCTTGTGGTTGTGGTTGGCTATTGTAGTGGGGGCTTTTGTGACTGGTGTGCTTCATGGTGCCACTGGCATGTTAGGTGGCATTGTAATGACAGCATTGCTGTCACAAATTATGGGTATCAAACATGCTATTCCGGTTATGACCTGTGCGTTGGTGTTTAGTCACGCCAGCAGGGTGTTTATTTACTGGCAGAATGTTGATCGGAATATCGCATCTCGGGTCCTTATATTCGGCTGTCCAACCTTGATTTTTAGTGCTTATTTGTTCAGTGTTTTAGATCCTAAAATCATTGCTACAGTGTTCGTTTGTTTTCTTATCTTGTCTTTGCCAATGAAATATTATGCCCGTCGTCATAATATCAAGACGGGGCCTAAATTGTTGGCCTTCGCCAGTACAATTTGGGGCATGTTGGCGGGAAACGTAATTGGCCCTGGCTTCTTTTTGGCGCCTTTTCTGCTCGGTACTGGCATGAACCGCTTAACCTTTGTGGGCACACTTGCCATCATTACATTGGCGATGAATAGCATTAAGCTGGTGGTATTCGGTTCAACAGACTTACTAAACGCCGAGCTATTAGCCTTAGGGGTCATAGTTGGACTGTGCACTATCCCAGGCAATTGGGTAGGCAAAGCCATACTACAAAAGCTGTCCGACGACTATCACAGGTACATAGTGGATGGCTTTACCGTACTGGTCATTCTAAATTTCCTTTATCTGGCCCTTTAATCCACTTTTTCTTCAAAAGCCAAACGAATTGGTGCTGCATAGCGATAGATCAGATGGCCAAATTTACGGTAGGGCAAGGCTAAAAAGCCGTGATCCAGGACATAATACCTGCCCCCCCTAACTCCCCGACCCACCTGACCTTAATGACACCTTGGATCGCCACGCATTGACTGGATACCTCTTTACCATCAAGTTCTGATGTGAACAGTGATCTGCAGGATACTAAGATTCGAGTAAGCTATATTTCTCTAAACGAGACATAATTTTTTTTATTGTTTATATGAAGTCATTGCGGCTTTGGTTTGGTTACTGATATACAGCACTGAGGATAGGGCTAAAAGATTTTTCAACTCCTCTTAATGCACGGCCTGTTCTGGTACTGAAATGACGAACTTCGGCCACTATTAAGCCAGGCTATAAACTGTTTTTCATCCGTAAGTAAAACAATGTCAAAATGGTGATCAGGACAATATTTAATCGTTAGACCAACCCCTGTCTGTACACCCCACATTTTTCCATCTCTTGGTGCAAGCTATCAGACAAATAAAAAAGGCTCTGCATCAATGAAGCTGCAGAGCCATTAGTATGGATATTGTTACCCACTACCGGAAATTAAATGTAAGCATCTAGTCACCGATAACTAGCAAAGTAACAGGATCAGAATGTATGCTTAATTCTAGCATAAATTATTCTACCGCGAGGGTCGTGCACTAAACTGTCGAATGCACGGCGACCATTAGAGCTAGAGCGGTCAATCGCAGGTGGATCTTCATCTGTCAGATTGTTAACCCCAACCGTCACATTGGTCATGCCTTGCCCAAATAACTGTTCAAAGTCATAAGAATACTGCACATCAATTACCGTTTGAGAATCAATGGTGTCATAATCGTTACCAGGTGTTCTATCGTCATATCCTCCTATGTGACGAATATAGAAACTGGAACTTTGTTGGCCACTTCGCCAGTCTAATCCAATGTTAAATCGAGTGTCGGGAACGGAGCCCAATTGACCGAAGGAAGAGTTGCGATTATTTGCACCATCAAATATCTCGCTTCCATCGCCACTATCAATATCGTAAGACGTTATATAAGTAAGATTGGAGTTGAGTGTCAGTTCACCGCCCATGATCCCGTCAATCGCATATTCAGCAGTTACGTCCAAGCCATCAGCTTTTACACCTCCAAGATTAGCGAAGTTATTAATGACTGATATCGCTTGACCATTTCCATCTCGACTGACACGTTCATCAGGCGTGTACACTTTGCCAGTACATTCATTGACTAATATGGATGCAGCAGACTCACCTGGACCAATAAGGTCTTCATAATCATAGTTCCAGTAATCGACCGACCCCGTAAACCCATTTTCGGTATTTAATACAATCCCTAAATTAAAGTTGGTAGCGGTTTGAGGCTTCAAGTTTCCACCTAAGGTGGTGGTCGTAATATTAAAGGTATCATTTACATCGGGATCACATGCTGACCCTGGGCCTGCGTCGAAAACTGATCCCGTTATGGGATCCGCAAGTGAGCCACCGCCACCGGCGCCAGCGACATTTCTTACGGATGGCGCTTGAAATGACGTGCCATATGTACCACGTAACTGAACTATATCTGATACTTGCCAACGAACACCAATTTTGGGATCCGTCGTACTGCCTCCCTTATCGTCACCGTAGTCTTCATGTCGCAGAGCGGCTTGCACTTCAAGGTCGTCCCCAATAGGAATAATAACCTCACCATATATTGCAAAAACATCCTGTGACGCCCCGTTTATAGAGAACACATTATCCTCAAATCCGCCTTGCAAAAACACTTGCGAGCTATCTGCAATCTCTGTGTACTCCATCGAGCGATATTGAGCGCCAAACGCGGCATAAACTGGCAAGCCATCTAACTCAAACAATTCACCACTTAGTATCGTTTCAATCGCCTCTTGATTGCTCTCCCGCACAAATGTTCGATATGAGGCAAATTGTCCTAAATCTGTTTCTGTATAAGGCCCAAAAACAGAATTGCCTGCTTCGGTAACACCATCTTTTACAGAAATCGCCTGGGGATCGGCCCATGCAATAGAGAAAGGATTCCATCTACCGCTACCGATAGCTTCACGGAATTTCAATCCGTTGTAATTTCGAGGAAGTACATCTGTCATTATGGCGTGAGCATACATATAGGAACCGTGAAGACTCCAGTCATCATTTAGTTCAGAATCAAACCCAAATGCAATCCGAGTGTTTTCAAAGTTCTTTTCAATATCCTCACCTAATTCACCATCAAAATTCGTCAGTGGGCGGCCACGGAATATTACATCGACTGCACTAGATGGATCAGCCGCAACAGTATTTTCGTCCCAAACAATTCCTCCAGAACCGTCTGCGGTAAAATAGTTAAACGGATGACTGGCTGGCACATAGAAACCACCGTCGTCCGTCCGAATGTCTAGAGGCGCACCGCCAATAGTATCCTTTACCTGGTTACTTGAGAAACTAGCCTCTGCAAAAATCTGTGTATCATCATTGATGGCATAATCAAACTGGGTAAAGAGTTGTAGGCGGTTTTCTTCTCCTATTAATGCCCGTTGATTTAGGAAAATATAACGGCAGTTATTACCATCAACAAAGGTTGATGTAACGCCATTTAACGGACTAGGACTCCCACAATATGGATCTGCAACATCCCCAGAGCCTCTTTCAAACCGAGTGGAGTTGTTAGCATCTGGAACAGCAAGAGCGTATCTTCCTGCACCAGTCGAAGAGTCAAAAAGGTTCACTGATGGATCAAATGAATCGCCTCCTGAGCGGTTCACCAACCAGTCATATTGGCCGCGATATCCGCCATCCTGGCCATAATAGGTGCCAAAAAACGAAAAGCGTCCGCCGTCGAAATCATGTCCAAATGCAGCATTGAGGCTTTGAGCTGGATTAACATCATTTTCACGATACTCTCCGCCTATCTCTAAGCCTTCAAAGTTTTTCCTGGTAATAATATTTACCACCCCCCCCACTGCATCAGAACCGTATGTTGCAGAGGCACCATCCTTCAACACTTCAACACTTTGAATCATGTTAGTTGGGAATTGGTTAATATCCGTAAAGAAGAACCCTTGAGAGGTAGAAATGGGAGACAGACCTGCTCGCCTCCCATTAATCAGCGTTAATGTTCCTCCTACGCCAAGACCGCGCAAACTGAATTGGGAAGTGCCTTGGCTTTCTCGGCCACCCGCTAAATCAGACCCCGCCATTGATGGCAATGTCTTGATAAGGTCTTGCATCTGCCCAACCCCTGCAGCTTCTAGGTCCTCTAGCCCGATGGTCTCGATTGGAGAGGGCGTTTCTATATCACGATCTCTACGGATGTTTGAGCCCGTGACGGTAATTTGCTCTATACCCTTGTCTTCCCTATTCGTCTGGGATTGTAGCGTTCCAAGCGGGTTTAAACTGATAGCTAGAACAACAGCCGTTGCCACCCTAGTCTTCGATAGTTTCATATATTTGTGTGCAATAGCCATTTTAGATGCCTCTTTTCACTTTATTAATTGAATCGACCTTCTATTGTGTGGGGAGAATACCAACCCGAGTTATTCCGTCCCTATTGTTATAGTATGTATTTAATACTTTCAACAAGCTTTCACATGTATAAAAAATGTTAACTAAATTAACATTTTGGATGTTGAGTAAGCTTACTCTGGCGCGCTGGAAATTGAAGTTTAAGATTATTTTATTGGCAGGTGAGCACAAAAAATGGTCCCTAATAGCTCGCCCAATACACTAGGCTAAAACCTTAAGTCATATGCATTTAACCGCGCTTATATTTTCAGAAAAACAGAAAAGACTATCGGGTTAGAAATTTCATCGCTCATTGTAAATGGGTTAGCCGCAGACAAATCGGCACAGTGCACTAATGAATACGTTTGACCTTTACGGTCTTGTTAAGGTACTTAGCCCTTAGATTATAAGCACCGAACATTCCTTCAGAAAGCATCACCTTCACAGGAAACACCTTTGGGCTTGGCAAATACCTAGCTTCGTTTTGCTGCCAACGCTGCCCGTTATCTAACTCAAAAACCCAATTTTTATGCCGGTTTTTATAGGCTTTGACCATACTAAACTGCTGTTCTTTCTTTGAAGCGCTGTGTGTTCTGTGTTTATCCAGGATGTACTTTTCACCTAATGGCGTCGATGTATTCGACTGCTTTGTGTCATTTTCGGTTGTCTCATTTTCCCTGACCTGTGTGATCTGCAGTACAGCAATTGCATCATCCAGACAGCTCAACCTCTTGGCATCTATGATCATTTCCCGACAATGTAAGAGATTGGCCTCAAGGGGATCACCGTAAGCAAAAGATTGGGTGAAAATCAGTAAAATGGCAACAACGGTAAGTTTGGCCGAGCCCTTAGTCATATTATTCCTCGAATGCATGTATAAATAGTCCCTTGCGCCATTTTTTGCTCGTACTACCGCGGGCAAAAGCACCGTTAAAAACTTCTAAAGTCCGCAATAACCTTAGCAATGCTGGAGAAAGACGGTACATCAACCTTTCTTTCAGAACCCTTTCACCCGGTGGATCTTATTAAATCCGTATCTGGTATTTTTCGTATATCCACTGCTTGAGCCACATACGGGTCTCGGTTGGTAGCGCCACCATTTCGTGCATAAGTTTTTGGGCATTGACAGCGCCTGAAATGGTATTGACTCCCACTTTGAGGTTAAAGGTATTGAGCAACCTTTGGTCTTTCAACATATTGTCGATAGCGTTTTGATATGAATTTACAATTGTTTCTGGTGTTTCTTCAGGGATCACTAAAAATTTGAGTGTACCTTTATTCGCCTTATATAATGAAAGCCAAGCTTCCCAAGCCTTGCTTTTCGGAGCAAAACCAAATATTTCTATATAGACTTCTTTCAGGTTCGGCAGATCAGGAAACCGTGGATCTCTGACATAGTTCATTTCACTATCGAATGCACCAAGACTGAAAAGAGGTCTCGCTCTGCGGTCGTTCACTAAAGGCTTGACTAATTTCATGAACGCCGGTGTCGTCTGAAAATCTAAATTCACGTCGCCACGCTCAAACATACGCCTTGCAGCGCCTCTGCCGCCCAGACCAAAAATGGAAGTGATGTCAATTTCTAATATATCGAAGGCTAAAAGAACAAATAAGTCTTCTGAGGTCGGCCCAATGCTCGCCATAATCAGATGCTGTTTGCTATTTATTAGGTCCCCTATGCGCTGGATCCCCAAGTTGGGAGACGCGTAGACGACAATACCCGCACTGTAAGCCATTAACGCACGCCAATTTGAAAGTTCATAACGAACTCGCTCATCTTCCAACAAATATGCAATATTCATCGACGCCCCTATGACTAATAGAGACCTGCCATGCAATGGATTAGTCCGCGCATAATCGTTTGCGGCGCGATGCCCTCTACTTCCTGCAATATTTTTAATCAAAAGTTGAGGATCACTAGGCAGAAATTGCCCGAGACTGGGTAAAACAGTCCGCGCCCAAGTATCGGTGCCACCACCGGGAAGGAAGGGGACTATAATTTCTATATCATTAGAGCCTTCAACAGACTGTTCTGATGGATAAACTAAATCAGCGCTGCGCGCACCTATGATTGATGACGCAAAAAGTAGAAAAATACTGCCACATAAGCACAGATGCTTAAACGTTTTGCGCTTCAGACTAATATCAAATAGTATAAACATCGAAAGCTATCCACATAACAACCGCAGGTGTAAAAAGACTATGATATTTTACCGGTAGTTGCAAATAGTGCTGAGCCAATATGGCCTTGAATGTCATTAATCAAGTGCTTTTAGAGATAACAAAATAATAAGTTTAATGAGGAGTGTTATGCGAGCCTTGGTCATAGAAGATAACTGTGACATAGCAGAGTGTATTATTGAGTCGCTAAAAGAAATGGAAATTACCAGCGATTGGTTTAAAGAAGGCGTTTATTTTGAAAGAGCAGTCGCAGCCGGTGAATTTGACATTATTATCCTTGATATCAACCTACCAGATGCTTGTGGGTTCTCAATACTTAAAAAGTTTCGCAGTGCAGGGGGAAATACGCCGGTACTGATTATTTCTGCCCGTATCTCAGTATCAGATCGCGTGATGGGATTAGATATGGGTGCTGACGACTATCTGGTAAAGCCTTTTGCTTTAGACGAGTTTGAAGCAAGAGTCAGGGCTTTGCTTCGACGAGAGTCACAAAATAAGTGCGAGGTTATTGAGTTCGGCGATTTAAACTACAATCAGAACACAAGGGAGTTTTTACTGAAAGGCCTTGCGTTTAATTCATCTCCACGTGAAAGAGCTGTCTTAGAGATATTGATACAAAAGAAAGGGGAGGTAATAAGCAAAGAGAGCATTGCCAACCACATATTTAGTTTTGATGACTTAGCAGACACATCTGCAATAGAAATTTATATTCACCGTATAAGAAAAAAGCTCGCGTCTTCAAATGTTAGTGTCGCCACTCAGCGTGGCCTTGGATATGCGTTAAAAAAGTTAGATGACGTTTAATAAGCTATTTACCACCTTACAGGGCAGACTACTCAGGTGGCTGATTTTGCCTTTAGTCGTATTATCCATGGCCCACCTCCTTAATATTTACATTACAACAAAAAACACATCGACTGAGTTGTTTGATAGGGTGTTAGTGAATCTGGCCCTGAGTATTTCCCAATACGCGATCTCTTCGGAAGGTGACTTTCTAACTGTTGACTTACTTGACGTAATCAAACAAACAACAAACGACACGCTTTTTTATAAAATGCTTGGGCCCGATGATAGCTTTCTGGTTGGCTATACGGACTTGCCAGACCCTCCTGGTGGAGTGAAGAAAATTCACAATCATATAGAGTATTATGACGTTATTTATTTAGGTCAACCTCTTCGTATTGTGGCCGTGTCAACCTTGTCAAAGCACTCACGGTTTAGCGGATGGAGCAAAACTCTAGTAGGGCAAACCCTCGATGATAGAAATCAATTTATTGCTGATGAAGTGTACGCTAACCTACTCAAAGTGATCTTTTTAATCGTATTGATAACAACGCTCACTATCATTGTAGTTAACGTTGGGTTTAGGCCATTGAAAAGGCTTTTAACAGACCTTAATAGTCGAGACATTCATGACCTCACTCCGGTAGACACGAATGGAATGCCAGAAGAAGTCGCGACTTTAGCCGGGGGAATTAATGCCTTATTCAAAAGACTGGTAGACCAAATAGGTCTTTCTAAACGCTTTCTTGAAAATGCATCCCATCAATTACTCACACCAATCGCTGCACTAACGTTGCAATGCGATTTGGCCATAAGACACGCAGAAACTGAAAGTTCACGTAAATCATTAGACAGAATAAAATCCAATGCTCATCGCATAGCGGATCTAGCAAAAAAACTACTGCAACTTAGTTACTCAGAAGCCTACGCATTTGAAAAGAAAGATAATCAGAAATTAGATTTGGCGGAAATTGCACAAGAGTGCGCCAATTCATTCAAAGAATTGTCTCAACGAAAACATATTGAACTTGAACTTAAAACTGCATTTGTGTTTGGCAATAAGACATTATTTGTTGAGTTACTGAATAATATTATTGATAACGCCTTAAAGTATAGCGAACTAGAATTTAATGTTTTAATTGAAACATTTATTGACGGGGAGTGTTCAATTTTGCAGGTAACGGATAGTGGCCCGGGGATCCCTGAAGAACTGCGACAACTTGTCACTGAGCGGTTCTTTCGGGCGAATAAGGACACGACTGGTTCTGGGCTTGGATTAGCTATTGTGAAAGAAGTCGTGCTGGTGCACCATGGCGAAATGCAAATTTTGGCAGGTAAAGAAGGCATAGGGACGCTTATTCGCTGCTCATTTCCAATCCTGTGAAACGTGACGGATGCTTAACATTATGCCCACTTTAATAGGTGTTACTTACCATTACGTTGGTTCTCATAACTCTTAGAGACACTTCAGATATTCTCGGTTTTCAGAATAAAGTACGAATGATGTCAGTCAATAATTGAAATCGGTTTTTGGGTCATTGAGGCGTTGATAAAGAGCAACACCCACCAAATTTAATCAGTAAAGTGCGTCTTTATTGTTAACTATTACGTCCGGCTCGTTAATATAATACTTTATCAAAAGCTTACAATTTCCTGACTTAAATGAGCATGACAAGGTGGTGGTATGAGACATGAATTTGAAAGGTTAAAAGGCGTTTTGGCCATTGTTGTGGCTAGCCTTTTATGGGGAACTACCGGTACTGCGGCAAGTTTTTCGCCTGATATCAGTCCATTGGCCATCGGCGCCTTTGCCATGGGTATGGGCGGTGTTCTGCTTGTTTTTACGGCCCGTAAAAAGCTACTGGTAGATCATAAGCGGCTACTGGCGCAGCCAAAGGTATTACTGTTTGGGGCTTTATCAATAGCCATTTACCCCCTGGCATTTTATTCTTCCATGGCATTATCCGGGGTAGCGATGGGTACGGTGGTCTCTATAGCAACGGCACCATTTTTTGCTGCTATCTTGGAGCGTGTTATCAGTAAGAAACCAATTTCCCTGCAATGGCTAGTGAGTTTTTTAATTGGGGCAACAGGTATTGTACTGTTAGTGCTAGGCAAAGAACAAAGTGGCTATGGGCCGGAAAGTCTATTTGTGCAAAATCTGGGCATTGCCCTTGGTTTTATTGCTGGCCTAACTTACGCAAGCTATTCATGGGCTGCAAGACACTTAATCGAAAATGGTGTCGATCCACAATCATCAATGTCGGGGATGTTTGGCTGTGCTGCCTTGATATTATTACCCTCCTTGTGGTTGACCGGTGAGAACTTGTTTACCAGCGCCACAAATACTCAGGTATCTTTATATATGGCCGTGGTTCCTATGTATTTAGGTTACCTGTTGTTTGCCTCTGGTCTGAAACTGATAGATGCAAGCAAGGCGACATTAATCACCCTTATTGAGCCTTTGATGGCAACAATATTAGCTGTGGTCATAATAGGTGAAGATTTTAAAATCATGGGTTGGTTTGGTATGGCTTTAGTCTCACTATGTTTGTTGATGCAGATCTGGACCTATCAAGGTCCAGTTGAGTCAGTTTCTGAGTTGTCCTAGCCGCGCAGGCGAATTGCTTTACTTTGTATAGGACAATCAACCACTATTAACTGCACCATCACACTATTGCCTATTGCCTGGGCAATAGGTTGCAGATTGGAAAAGTCACTCTCATCTGTTAAGGGTACTCTGGTCGAGACATTTTCTTGCACCTAGGCTCCATAATTAGCAGTATTAGCCTCGGGCCTCGGGCCTCGGGCCTCAGCAGTGGGCTGTCGAATGATAGGGGGCTGGACTAGGTGTGATATTGCCTCCTCCTCATGCAGATAAAAGCACGGGGAAAAGGATCATGAGTTGGTTGGCTAAAGACATATCTTTTCCTAATGACACTGATGAGTGAAATCAATGAGCATAGAGATTGCTGAAATTAAATACGGGGGGCTGTTTGAAAGCATTATGGCATGAGCTTACCAAGTGGTTCATGTGCTGGGTTCTCAGCAATAAAGCGTCTTTGTGTCAACAACGGTAAATTACCCCCATTATAATTTTACTTATCTTTACTATTATACTTGCATTAAAAGCTCAAACCCGTAAAATACCGCGGCCTTTTATCTGCCTAATAATTGTCAGAATAATAGGGTAAGTTAAGTTAACGTTAACGCTACAACGAGTTTGAGGCATATATGGTTACTATTCGTTTACAGCGTGGTGGCGCTAAAAAGCGTCCATTTTATCAAGTAGTGGTTGCTGACAGCCGTCGTTCGCGCGATGGTCGTTTTATTGAAAACATTGGTTTTTTCAATCCAACAGCACAGGGTCAAGAAGAGCGTTTACGCTTGGATTTGGGCCGTGTTGATCATTGGGTTGGGGTAGGCGCAGGCTTATCTGATCGTGTTGCACGCTTGGTTAAAGATGCACAAAAAGCAGCTGCTTAATTGCAGATGCAAGAAAAAGGGTTTGAGCAATGAGTCGCGCGTCTGACACATTAGTGATTGGCAAAATCGGTGCACCTTACGGTGTCAAAGGTTGGGTCAAGATCATCTCTTACACCCATGATTTAGACGGTGTATTTACCTACAGTCCTTGGCTTTTGGGCCAAGAGCAAGAGGGGACAGAATACGCCGTAGACCAATGGCGAACACACAATAAAGGCCTAGTTGCGAAGTTGGTTGGGGTTGAGGATCGAGATGGTGCAGAAAGCATCAAAAATCTTGAAATCTCTATCAAAGCAGAAATGCTACCTGAATTAGACAACGACGATGTTTATTGGCGTGATTTAGTCTCCATGCAAGTGATAACTGTACAAGGTTATAATTTGGGTGTGATAAAAGAGTTATTCGAAACGGGAGCTAACGATGTGATGTTAGTGAAAGCCAATTTGAATGACGCTTATGGTCAAAAAGAACGCATGGTTCCTTATCTGCTTGACCAAGTGGTCAAACAGGTAGACCGGCAGGCGAAAACGATCACAGTGGACTGGGATCCTGCATTTTAATGCAAGAACCTAGCAAGGGTCTAAAACGTTGGTTTGGGGTGGTGAGTCTGTTTCCAGAAATGTTTCAGACTTTTACCCAGCAGGGCGTGACAGGACGAGCCGTTAAAAACGGCGTGTTGCAGGTAGAGTGTTTTAATCCAAGAGACTTTACTCACGACAAACATCGTACTGTAGACG
>JAWUWP010000017.1:0-29768 GCA_034111785.1 Paraglaciecola sp. | reverse complement strand
AGGAGAGTTCTCTAGATATCGCACACCTTCAAAGCAAAATTCGATGATCATTTCCATGGTTTGGATCCCATTGTGAATGCCCTTCAGTTGCAGGGAATCAAAAAAGGATAACTCAAATATTCTAAAAGCCCCTCGGCTTATTGGGAAAAGGGTAATGCTTGACTCTACCAAGCTGCGTAATTCTGTCAGTTTATTTTTGTAAATGGTTTCATCCTTATCAAAGCGATCGATTAGATAATCCAACAATGGCAGCACGATATGGCTATATTCTGGCTTGGCAAGTAAGCGATTGTCTAACAGATTTTATAATCGTATGTGGTAAACCATGGCTAAAGGAGTGGCCACCAACATAATATCTTCATGCTCTACAAATACATGACTTAGAGTACTGTAATACTGTCTATCCAGAGGCAGTACTAGTCTTTCACATTGTATCTCTTGGCATATCCATTTAAGTTGTGAAATCATCCTCCCCGGAGGCGTGTCATTTGATTCGACATACAGATGCTGCAATGCACCCAAATACGCCTCACAGTTGTCAATAATATCTTGATATTGTTCGATCATAACTTACTCTCAACATGGCCCTTTGCAAAACGTGGGTGTTCAATAAGTAGCATTTCACGCCTTTGCACATCTTCAATGCGCCGCAACCACATAACCACTATCAACACTCCGTGTTTACACCTTGCCGTGGCAAAGCTGGGCTTTTTTAACATTCATTAAAAAGTAGCAAAGTATTAGAAAGGTGCAAATTAATAATACGTTTAAGATGAGAAACATCATTGCCACCCTTAGTAGGGCAAGGTTAAAGATAGGGTTGAATAGGCTCTAATGGTTTAAGGTAGATCCTTTCACTATTGACATGGCGATCTGATTAACGCCATTCAAGCCGCTCTGGGTAAAACCACTGACACTGTGACCATTGTCGGTATTTCTTTATTAATATCCTGTTGATCGGTACTGGTGTGCTGCTGATACGCAGAGTCTTTGTGATGTTTGGGGCCATGGGTGTGTTTGTATTTAGGCCACTTGTCGTTTGATGTATTTAAAGACAGTGGGTTGTTGCCTATTGTGTTAAGCATAATCGGTTTGCTGACCATTGATTGCTCATTGTTTTTGTCCCCCATTGGTAGCGACAGAGACACAAAACAATAAAGGAATGACAGTCGATATCCATCTGATCTTGGGGGGGATGGGCCGCGACCAATAAATCACTCATACTTACCCTAAGTTATACCTTTGTTGTTATGGGCATAATAAAGCTTGCTCGATCTGGGTGACTGCTAACGTTAATCTAACCCTTGGTTAATGCCTTAGGGGTTATCTATGAAAATGTTAATTATTCTGCTTTGCTTGTCAGTTTTTGCTAAAGACTTATATGGCCAATGGGCAGTGGAAGATGCCACTATTATGGGCACTAATATCCATGTGGAAGTGTGGGCCGAGCACCCAGAATTATCTGCCCTAGCGATTTTGACAGTGTTTGAAGAAATGCACCGTATCGACCAGCTCATGAGCCCTTATATTTACCACAGCGAATTGTCGCAGATTAATCGATTAGCGGGGCAACAAGCCTTGGTGATTTCTGCAGAGATGTTTAATCTCATCGAGTTGTCTATGGGCTTGTCCACAGAGACCCAAGGCGCCTTCGATATTACGTTTGCCAGCGCCGGCTTTTTATACAATTATCAGGAAAAAACAAGACCTCAACAGGTCCAGCTCGACAATACGTTAGCGGCCATTAACTATCAGCATATACAATTAGACGCCAGCACCAGTAGCATTTGGTTTACTCATCCCGATGTGAAAATCGACTTGGGCGGCATTGCCAAGGGTTATGTGGTAGACACCAGTATCGAGCTGTTACGTAGCTTGGGCATTGAACATGCGTTAGTCACAGCGGGCGGTGATACTAAGTTATTAGGCGACAGAAAAGGCCGAGCTTGGCTGGTGGGTATTCGTGATCCCCGCAACAAAGGCCGTCAAGCGGTGACCTTGCCGTTACATGATACTGCCATATCCACCTCAGGGGATTATGAGCGTTATTTTGAGCAGGATGGTCAGCGTTTTCATCATATTCTATCGCCAAAAACTGGCAAGTCTGTGTCAAAGGTGCAGAGTGTGTCTATTGTGGGCAAACGCAGTACTTTAAATGATGGGCTATCGACTGCGGTATTTGTGTTAGGCCTGCAAGCGGGCATGGATCTCATCAACCGCACGCCAGGTTACAACGCTATCATTATGGATAATAAAAGACTGATGCATTATTCCAATGGGTTTATCCCCTAGTATTCATTGCCTAGGGAGTTAACCTTCAGCACAAGCCGAGCATCTAGCTCGGCTTCTTTATCACTAAATTACCCCGTTTACTATGGGTTCAAAGGCCGTCAGGCTATCCATTAGGTTACTATTGCCTAAACCATTGCTTGGGAACAGGCTAGAAAACTGTCCTTGCTCACCGTGCAGGGCCATGTAGTTAAGGATAACGGTTTCAACTAGTAGGTTGACGTTGTTGGCCGCTGGGGTGGCCGCCGTTTCCACTGCGCCATCTCGGCGCATATAGCCAATTTGTTGATGCATAGCTTGCATCTCTGGTGTGGCGCCAATCAGTTGTGGGGTGCCACCGGGATTGTAAACCAAGAAGAAAGACGCTGCGGTTGAAGAATTATCTCCAGTCCATACGCCTTTGCCGCGGCCGTTCTCGCTATTGTCTATGCTACCGTTGCTGAACACTGAGCCGTCTGAGCAAACATACATCATCAGGGGTACGCCTACCCTTGCGGCATATTCTAAACAAGCGCCCATGCAGCGCCCCGCACGAAGATCCCTTACTTCGCCCGTTGAACGGTCGCCGGTATGGTAATCATAGCCGCCCATAGTCACAGTGCCTGCGCCCGCTAAACCATTGATCACCAGTTTCATCACCGCGGCGGTTTTTCTAAACTCGCCATCACTGTCAAATTCTTGTTGGCTAAAGATGCCATTTTCTCCCACAATATCGGCGTCTTGTAGAGGATCAAGGGAACTTGGATCGCCAAACCTATCGGCAATGTCAGCACTTTTTACATAACCACAACGAACCATGTCCTTTAATACATCATCTGTGGTGATCTGGGTGTTCACTTTGCCTAATTTCATATCGCTGATACGTTGGATAGACTCCATCACCGCCACTGAGTCTTGCTGACTTAACAGACCAATGAGATCCCCTGTATCCACTAAACCTGTTACATCAGAAGGGCGGTCAACTTTGGTTGGGCGCTTGCTGGTATCTATCATAGCGGCGGGCGCCATAGAGTTACCGCCAGAGTCGGCATTGCGCGAGCCAATTAAGGTTAATAATGAACCATCTGCCCCCACTTTGTTGATACCGTACATAGGGTTGTGGGGGTTGTTGCCGGTATCATTTTCAGAGCGCGCAGGTATCACAGCGCCGTTAACGTTCATTCTGTTGGTGACACTCACCTTTTCTAATATGCCCCTTAAAAACCCACTGTCACTGTGAAAGGATAATCCCAGTTCAGAGTTAATAAAATCACTCAAGCCAGTCTGTGGATTAGCTATAGAGGGCACCATATCACCGGGCAAGCCTTGTCGACTGTAACCTGTGGTATTCAGGAAATCCATTTGGCCGCCACGGGCGCCCACTAAGACATTGGAGCCTGCGATATTGGCCCCACCTGCTAAGTCGAATACGATAAACGGAATTTTGCCGGCGCCTTGGGTGGCAATACCACAGCTGGACTTTAGCGCTTCTAGATCCGCAGATAAGGTGGCCTTGGCCGACTTAGCCGGAGCTACTAAGTTTAATGCCGAGCCGCCTATTACCGTGGCCATGCCCGCACAAAACCCTTGGGCAATAAACTCTCGTCTAGTGGAAGGTTTGCCATGGTCGTCGTGCAACAGCGGCGCATCGGCATTGTTTTTCGCTTCTTTGGTTGCATAGGCCAGTGCTTTAGATGATTTTGAAAACATTAACTACTCCTTACTGAATGAGCATGGCTGCACTGCCAAGTATGGCGGCACAACTGGCTTTGACTACAGTTTGTGTATATTGGGGATCACAGACTTTACCGTTTGAACAATTTGTCAAACCAGTGATCAGGCTATTTAATTCGGCCTCCACATCTGTGCGTTCGGGTTGGGTGCTAATGCCATTACCAATCATGTTGTCTAACAAGGTAGTGCTAAGCACTTGCCTGGCACTAGTAGTAAAGGCGCTGCTGGCTGGTTGGCTAAAATCAAAACCTGTAAAATAGGGATCCCGCAAGGATGTGGTTGACACCAAAGCATCACAATATTTAATGGCTAATTGGGTAATGGCCATTTGATTCGACGCTAAAAAGCCGTCGATATTGGTGACCGAAGGCAATTGTTGCGACAAGTTTACAAAGGTGTCTCTAGTGGCGGGATTAGACAGTGGCACAGTGGTCATGGCTGCCATGCTGGCATTAATTTCAGCAAAGTTTTTTACGCCGATATCCGACTGAAGCTGCGTATCAACGGGTAACGCCGGAGTGGGAGCTTGGGCCACCACTTTAACATTTTCAAACTCACCAATACGTTCAAAGACTAAGAAAAACTCATCGGCTTCAGGTCCTTTTTGCAATTGCACCAAAGCCCCCTGCCTAGATAAGGCTTGGCCTTCGCCCGGCACATAATCCAGAGCACTAATTTTTGTGTCTAGATTGGCGTAGGCTTGGCCTAGGGCCAACTCTCGACCATTCACGCCTAGATACATGCCTTGTATGTCAAAAGCGGGAATAGTGGTATCGCTGTCCAACACATAGAAAAACGGTTCGCTAAACAAATAGCTATAACTGTCAAATTGACTGACTTCAAATACCACGTAGCTTGTTGGTGTTGCCACCAGCGGGCTAACATTGAATAACAAGAAGTATTTTTGACCTATGCCAGCGTCAAAGTTCTTAATGATCTGTGCATCTTCTAACACCCGATTATGCATGGCAACCATCCTAATGGTCCCTGCCCAAGGTCTGTCACCAGAAACTTCGTTGCCTAACACAAAAGCAAAGCTGTCGTCCCATTCGCTGATCGCTGCGCCTATTTGTTCATCTAGATCATCGGTGAACTCACCATTCACATAAATCTGGCGACCGTTGATGGGGCTAAAATTCACCACCACATGTTGTAAGGCGGCTTGTAGATCTTCATCGGCATCGGCAGTGGAAAAAATCGGCATGCCGTTAATATCGCTCTCGGTTGAGCGTAATAACATATTGTAATTATATAGGGTTTGGCCAAGGGTAAGGTTGCGTCTATCTCTGCCTCCAGAGTAGCTAACAATGCGTGCCGGTCCTTCTTGGGTCACATTGGCTGGCGCCACCCACATCTCAATAGCAAACTCACCTGTGGCACTGATCAAATCATGGATCTTTTTGCTGCTGGTGGTCGCACCTTGAGCCTTACCGTTGGTAAGACGTATGCCATAACCTCCCACCCAATCATATTGGCCACTCAAGGTTAAGTTAAGGGCCGGCTCAATGCCGCTAGTGTCAAAAGCGGTATTGCCGGTGCCCGCTTTGAATTCCCACTTGGCAATCAGGTTAGATTCAAAGCGGCCGCCGCCTGTGGCTAATGTTCCGTCAAACAAGGTCAGGGCTTTTGAAGCAACGAGTTCAGGTGCCAGTTGGGTGGTTTCTATTTGTTCGGCCATCAGTTGAATGGCGTCCACTAAGTCTTGAGCATCCTCAGAACAGTTGCTCCAACAATTGTGAAATTCGTCACGTACCCGGCCCACTAAGCGAGAATCTGCTGGCTGATCTAGGTTGATCCTAGGGATGGCCGCCACATAGGCTTCGTCTAAATCTGAGGAGGCAATATAGGGCGAAATGGGGATAGCGGCGGAATTGGTGTGGCAATTAGCGCAGTAGGTTTGTAGCAAAGGATGCAGGGTATCTGCAAACAATGCAGAGTCGGCTGGAAAATTCTTATTAGCACCGGGATCCTTATCAACAGGGGCCTGTAACACAATTTGTGTGGCGGCTTGTTCGTTGCTACCCCAATTACCTATCCAGGTTGTCATAATGTCCGCACAGGCTTGGTGACTGTCTAACCAACAATTATGACCATCCGCCACCTTAGTGACTAAAATGGAATCTTGGGGGCTGCTTAGTGACACTAAACCATTGGTTTGGCTGTAGGCTAAATTGATATCGTCGTTACGGGCAAAACTGGGCCCTTGTTGGTCTTGTATATGGCAAGCACCACAGCGCTCGGCAGTGGCCACGTTATCCCATAATGCCAGTTTGAAGTTTTGGATATCGTCTGTGCTAGGGGCAGGTCCCGTGTAGTTAACCACTGGTTGTTCACTGACAGGTGGCAAGGGCGTTTCTACGACTTGGGTATCGCTGCCGCCACCGCATCCGACCAAAATTGTTGCACTCAAGGCCATCAATATTGAGCGTGGGAATGATAGTTTATATTTCATTGTTACTCGCCTTTACAGTAGTTGGCGGCATTGGCGAATACAGATTTAATCCTGTACCCGTCGCTTTGGAAGTCACTTAACATAATGTCAATCTGGTTACGATCGGCTATGTCTTGAGGCTGGCGTAAACAAACATTGTTAAAAACCTTCTGTACCTGACATTGGGCAAACTTGCGACTATGGGCCAGCTCTTGGCCCATGCTTTTAGCCCCTTGACCAGAGCCAGGCAGGCTGGGATCCCAGCCTAATACTTGATTAATACCTTGTCGCCAGTAGTTATCCCATTGTGCATTTGGGGTAATAAAGCCAAAAGGAAAGTTGTTACTGTTGATATGGTATTTACCCTGCACACGGGTGCCAGTGTCGGCATCAAGTTGGCCGTCACTGTTATAGGCTAGGCTACCGTTTTCACCATCAGGATCGTTATCTACATTGTATTGGTATTCATAGTAAGCAAAAGACTGGGCGAGGGGATCCATAGCCGAGTGACAACCCACACATGAGTTAATAAAAATACGACTGTCACCACCTGGACTGCGACTTAAATCTTGTCTAATCCGGTCTGGGGGTAAACTACTGTCTTTGAGTCCCTCCAAATCGGTGCACAGGTGATTGATCAAGGTAAACCTGAACATGCCACGATTGGTGCCGTCTTTGAAAAAAGATTTGGCTGCGGCGCGGGTGGTCATGATCCCAGCCGTTGCTGCTGCGGGCAAACCTGTTGCCGCCGATTGTGTGGTTTGCACCAGAGCCGTCTGTAAATTGTGACTTTGCTGCTCTAACTGTTCATATAAATTATTATTATTGTTTGAGTATGCCGCCAGCCCTAAGCTGCTATCCGCCACATATAAAAGATCGCCACTTAATATCTGTCTAAAATCGATATCATCTCTGGCAATGCCAATCACTGTGGCGGTGTAATCATTTAAGGGCACGAATAGATCGGCTTCCTCATTGGTCCAAGGTGCAACCCAGTTTTTTAGGGTAACGTTATAGAAATTGGGATCCTCCATGGCCAGAGCAGCTGCTGCTGGTGCATTGTTTTCCTGAATCAATGTGCTCATCTGGTTTAACACGGCGCTAGAAGCAGGCACACCCGCTAGGCGATCATGCATACGTTTGGCTTGTTCCAGTGGGCCAGACATTGCCACCTGACTGGCAAGCAGACAAAGGCTTGCGACTGACAATTTGTACCATCTGGTAGTGTGTTTGGCTGGCTTAATAGGATGTTTGGCCATGATTTACCCCTCATTTTTTTTGCCATTAAGCACCTTTGTCTGACGATTTAAAATATGCCTCACAAATCTAGCGTGTATTTTTTCATAACTAATGGCCTAGCGACTATCAATAAAAGCCAGGCACAGCTGCAGTGCAGGCAATGCCTAAAAATAATCCATCTTTACCTATGGTTAGCCATGCCAGATCGGCCAGACTGACTGGGCAAAACAAGCCATTAAGCAGCAGTTCACCCCAACCGCTTGGTATTAAAAGTTATGCCCAAGTATAACTATTGTGGTTGTTTTATTAGCCTTCAAATGGAAATCTTCATCACTGCGTATGACTGATATTTAGCTTGATAGTCATGCATTGACTCATTTTACAGACGATTTTTAGCGTTGCGGTGATGGTCAGGTTTAAGACTATCTAAGGCGAATTTCTCACAGTGATGAATATTAGATTTCACAGCTCACTTACGGTTTTAGCGAGTATCAGTAGCTTGCTGTTAAGCGGCTGCAATTCTGAGGTCAGTGTTGAACCCTCTACCCAACAGCCTGATCCTGTGGTGGTTGATATTCCTATTGCCTTTATCAAACGGATCTTACCTGTAGACGATAACGGCGAGGCTATTAGCTTTGATTTACGGGATCCGAGTCAATTCGTGCCTGGCGCTGCACTTTACATAAAAGATCGTGCCGGTGTCTCAGCAGCCGAAGTCAATATTACCGACAGAGCCTTTGCCGCCGACGATGACAGCCAAACCCCTGTCTACGATGTCAAAGACTTAGAGGTGTCTTACGATGCCCAACGCCTGCTTTTTTCAATGCGCGCCCCAGAAATCCCCAATGCCGATGACGACGAACAACCTCGCTGGAATATTTGGGAATATAATCGAAGTACAGATCAGCTGCGCCCTATTATGACCTCAAATCTTGTGGCCGGATCTGGTCACGACACGGCGCCAGTTTATCTAGCCGACGGCAGAATTTTATTTAGTTCTACCCGTCAGCGCACCAATCAAGCGATATTATTAGACGAAGGCAAACCCCAATATGCGGGTTTAGAAGAGAGCCTAAGACGGCCGGCCTCGGTCTTACATATAGTCAATAGCGATGGGACCGGGATAGAGCAAGTGTCCTTTAATCAAAGTCATGATCTGGATCCTGTGGTATTGCAAAATGGCAAAGTGCTCTTTAGTCGCTGGGATCACGCAGGCGGCGACAAAGGCATTCATTTGTATCAAATGAATGCCGATGGTAGCGATTTAGAAATTGTCTATGGCCGCCATAGTCACAATCAGGCAGACAACAACCAGCCCCTGCAGTTTGTACAAGCCAAAGAAACCCCAGATCAGCAAATTTTGTTAAGTCTGCTGCCTTATGTGCAAAGCCGTTTAGGCACAGACATAGTGAATATTGATGTGACTAACTTTATAGACAACATGACCCCCAGTGTCGCAAGTCCGGGTATGACAGGACCAGCGCAAAAGTCGGCCTTGTTTGATAACGTGCAGATCAATGGCCCAATATCGCCAGATGGATACTTTGCTTCTGTCTATCCGTTATGGGATGGCAGTGGCAGACAGTTATTTACTTGGAGTCAATGCCGGGTATTTGACCCGGCGCAAGTCCTTGAGTCAGGCTCGGACGAAGTCAGAAAAGTTTTACCCTGTAATGATGAATTGTTGGCTCTTGAGAATATTCAGGCTGCGCCACCGCTTTATGGATTATGGATGTTTGATCCGGTGCAAAATACCCAAACGCCACTAGTGGTTGCCCAAGAAGGATTAGCATATACCGAAGTGGTGGCTATGGAGCCGCGCCCAGTGCCGGCCAATACTCAAACTGCAGCAGAGTTTAACGGCGAGTTGGCGGCAAACAACAACGGCGCCTTACATATTCTTAGTGTGTATGATCTCGCGGGTGAGGATGTCACCGAAAACGGCTTAACTGTCATGGCTGACCCGAGTCAGACCCCAGCCGAAAATAGACCTGCGCGCTTTATTCGAGTGATCAAAGGGGTGTCCATTCCTGACGAAGAGACCTTGGACTTTGATAATGATGGGTTTGGCCGCAGTCGTAACCAATTAATGCGTGAGATCATCGGTTATGTGCCGGTTGAGCCAGACGGCTCGGCCAAGTTTCAAGTGCCGGCTAATGTGCCTATTGCTATCAGTGTGTTAGATGTCAATGGTCGGCGCATCGGTCAACGTCATCAAAATTGGCTACAGGTAGCGCCGGGCGAAGTGAAAACCTGTAAGGGTTGTCATGAAAATAATAGCCTAGCACCCCATGGCCGCTTTGCCGCAGAGGCTGATTCTATTAATTTAGGTGCCCCGGCCAATGGTTCGCCTTTTCCAAATACTGATCCTGCGCTCTTTGCCAATGTTGGCGAAACCATGGCGCAAACGGCCAGCCGTATCAATAGCATTTTGTACCCACAAGCAGACATTAGTTACGCAGATATCTGGAGTGATCCTGCTACACAAACCCCCAGCGAGGATTTTGTGTATGCCTATCGAGATATGCAATCCTCTGTGCCTGTGTCGCAAAGTTGCGCACAAAACTGGACTAGCCTGTGCCGTATCACAGTGAATTACCCCACCCATATTCAGCCTATCTTTGAGCTGCCTAGACAAATATTAGATGATTTGGGACAGCTAGTAGAGCTCAGAACCTGCGTGGCTTGCCACAATGTGGCCGACCAAGACGGCTTGCCACAAGTACCAGCAGGGCAGCTCGACCTGCGCGGCGCACCCTCAACAGACAATGCCGACTTGTTAACTAGCTACCGCGAATTGTTGTTTACAGACAGCGAACAAGAGGTACTAGACGGCGCCTTAGTGGACAGATTAGTTGCAGTGTTCGATGGACAGGGCAATCCAGTGGTTGAGCTAGATGAAAACAATGAGCCTATTTTAGATGCCGATGGTAACCCTATTCCGGTATTCACTAGTGTGCAGGTGAATAACCTAATAAGCACTAACGGTGCCCTCAGCAGTGCTGGATTTTTTGCCCCTTTTACTACAGGTGGCATACACCAAGACTGGTTAAGCCCAGTAGAGCGTAAGCTGCTATCCGAGTGGATGGATATTGGTGCCCAGAACTACAACAATCCTTTTGATATTCCGGCTAACTAATATGAATCAGAGCCTAATAAGGTGTGTGTTAACCAGCCTGTGTATTTTTGCCTGTGTTGTGCAAGCCCAGACCGCTGATGTAAAAATTACCCAAGCATTTGTCGAAGTCCATACCGGCCCGGCAAGGGGTTATCCGATATTTCATGTGATAGAGCGCGGCGAATGGGTCACAGTGTTAAAGCGCCGCACCAATTGGTTCAAGGTGCTATTGCCCAACAAAAAACAAGGCTGGATAAGCTATCAAGATCTCGCTCTAACAGAAAGTGTCACCGGCCAAGCTACCCAGTTGCTTGATCAAGATTTTTCCGGCTTTGGAGAGCGAGATGTGGAGTTGGCGGTATTTGCCGGTGTGTTTGATTCGGTTAAGGCATTAACAGTAGCAGGAACTTGGGTTTGGACCCCCAATATTGCTACTGAGTTGAGTTATACCCAAGCCTTAGGTGACTTCTCACAGAATGAAATTTTAATGATTAGGGTGCAACACAGTCTGTTCCCAGAATGGCGTTTAAGTCCTTATTTATCATTAGGTGCGGGTTGGGTAAGAACCTCGCCTAAGGCCAATTTAGTACAAAGTGGTGACGAGACAAGGTACAGCGATGCCTTAGAAATTGGCTTGGGTTTACGCTATTACCTAAACCGTAATTTTTTAGTGCGATTGGAATACAAGGATCTACTGGTAGTGACTGATCGTGATGAACAACAGGAGAACAACCAATGGAACCTTGGTTTCGCAGTATTTTTCTAAGTGTCATTTTTATTGTGCCCGGTGCTTATGCACAGCAAGCAGCAGAGGATCAGACCGCCAATCCAATGGTGGTGGAGCCTGTGGTGAAACGCCGTGATATTAACGAAGCTGACATAGATACCGAAGATTTTGAACTGGGTTTGTTTGTGGGCAATATCAGTATCGAAGATTTTTCTAGTTCGTCCTTAGTGGGGGCTAGATTAACCTACCACATTAGCCAGAGCTTTTTCACCGAAGCTAGCTATGCACAAGCTCAAGCTGGGCAGACTAGCTTTGAGATCCTCAGTGGTGGTGCGCCCTTTTTGACCGAGGATGAACGGGACTACCGCTATTACGATCTATCCTTAGGGTACCGTTTTAGTGGTGAAACCTTTGTCACTCAAAATTGGGTGTTTAACTCGGATTTTTATCTGCAAGCGGGGGCGGGCAGCACTGATTTTGGTGGTGATGACCGTTTCACTATGACTCTGGGTGCCGGCTATCGTCTGTTATTAACCGATTGGTTGATCTTCAGGCTTGATGCCAAAAATCACCTATTTGATAGCGAATTGATCGGTCCCGAAAAAAACACCCATAACTTAGCTTATAGTTTTGGTGTGTCAGCCTTTTTTTGATTTAGGAGTGGTTTAATATGAAAAATGCTTTAGCCAAATACTCTGCTGTTATCGCAGCCAGTTTATTACTCACAGTGAATACTAATGTCAGGGCTGATACCAGCCATAAAGTGGCGCCAGATTTCACCTTGAAAAGTAATCAAGGTGGCAACATGCGCTTGTCTGAACAAAGAGGCAATGTGGTACTGGTTAACTTCTGGGCCTCATGGTGCGGGCCTTGTCGTGAAGAATTGCCAAAAATGGAAAGTCTACAGCAAGACTATAAAGATTTAGGTTTTACCATTTTGGCGGTTAACGTGGACGAAGACTCGAGCAAGGCCAATGTCTTGCTGGATGACATCAAGGTGAGCTATCCGATCTTGTTTGACCCTACCGCCAAAGTGAGCGAGTTGTATGATGTCAGTGCCATGCCAACCACAGTCATAATCGACAGGGACGGCAACCAAAGGTTACTACATAAAGGGTATAAATCCGGTGATGAGAAGAAATATGCTAAGGCCATCAAAGCCCTGATCCGAGAATAATTGATGACTTTATATCACCGCCTAAGTTTAGGCTGGGTTGTGTTAACGAGTGTCGGCTTGTTGAGTGGCTGCTCTATGACCATCGAACCTTGGCTGAAGCCCTATGAAAGAGCCAATCTTGCGGATCCCATTATGAGTCAAGGGCGTAATCCTGTTACCGCCAGCTATATGAAGCATGTATTGGAGTCTCGCGAAGGGGCAAGAGGTGCCGAAGGTGGTGCAGGAGGTGGTTGTGGCTGTAATTAATTCTGTTGTTGGTTTTGGCAAAGTTGCGCGGCTGTTGCTGGCACTGATGATCACTGGTAGCAGCCATGGGGCGGTGCTACCGGTGGATCGTGCCGATGCTTTGTATCATTCCTATGAAGGTGATGGCGTCAGTATCGATGGCCCGTCTATTTTATTGCGTAAAAAAATCGGCGATAAGGTCTCTGTGTCTGCCAACTATTATGTGGATAGTATCTCAGGCGCCTCTATTGATGTGCGTGCTACTGCTAGCGAATATAAAGAAGAACGCACCGAAACCACTGTGGGGGCAGACTTCTTACACAACAAATCATTGTTTAGTGTTAGCTATACCGCCAGCAACGAGAATGATTTTAAGGCAAGGTCCATCTATTTAGGTGTCTCCCAGGACTTTTTTGGTGATCTGACCACCTTGTCTCTTAGCTATGCTCGGGGCCGAGACGAAATTGGTAAAACGGGTGATGAGAATTTTTTAGAAGCAGCAGACCGACAAAAATACGGTTTAGGCATCACCCAGGTGGCCACCAAAAATTTGATCATGGGATTAACCTTAGAAAATATATCTGACCAAGGTTATTTAAATAACCCTTATCGGTCAGTGCGCTTTGTTGATCCCCAAGCCGCCCGTGGTTATCGATTTGTCACAGAGATCTATCCCCGCTCTCGCACCAGTAATGCCCTTGCTGTGACGGCTAACTATTATTTACCTTATCGTGCGGCTATTTACGGTGAAGCGCGAGGTTATACCGACAGTTGGGGGATCCAAGGACAAAACGCCAAAATAGGCTATATCCATACCTTTGATAATGAATGGATTGTGGATATTAATAGTCGTTTTTATAGCCAAGATAAAGCCGATTTCTATCAAGATCTATTTAGTCGTGAAGGGCAATTTAACTTTATGGCCCGGGATAAAGAACTCAGTACTTTCTCTAATGTGTCTATGGGCCTAAGTGTCAGCTACGAGCAAGCCTTGTTAAGTACTGCGGTACTTAAAAAGTGGTCGGTGAATGCCGAGTTTGATTATATTCGCTTTAAATATGATGATTTTCGAGATGTGTTGGCAGCCGGTGAAGTGGGCGAAGAGCCGCTATTTGCCTTTGATGCCAAGGTCATACGTTTGTTTTTTTCTGTGTGGTATTAAGGAGTGGGCATGCAACATAAAGTAGTAACATGGTTAGTGGTTCTATTACTTTTTAGTTCGCTAAAGGGTTACGGACAAAGCGTCAAAGAACAGCCGCTTGCACAACAAATAGAAGGATTAAAGAAACAGATCATCGCCTTAAATCGCGACCTGTTTATTTTAGAAGAAGATCTACTTTTTCCATCAAGTACACAACTAGCAGTATACCTTTCGGTGGATGTAGGCACTTACTTTGCCCTTGACTCGGTCGAGCTGAAAATTAACGATAAAACCGTCACTCACTATCTGTATACCGAGCAACAAATTTCGGCATTACATAGAGGGGGGGTGCAAAAACTCTATATAGGTAACCTTGCCCAAGGGCAACACGAAATCAGTGCCATTTTTCATGGCATGGGTCCACAGCAACGGCCTTATAAACGAGCCTTAGCCCTTCACTTTGACAAGGATGATGAGGCAAAAGCCCTAGAGCTACAGATCCGTGATTCAAGGGTTAAGTTGCAGCCCAAATTTGAGGCAGTGGAACTCTAAATTATGGCCAAAGCTTGTGAACTCACGGCCTATCGAAAGGCCGCTTTGCACCTCATCTGCGCGACTGTGACGGCCAGTATGCTCGTTTTTCCTAAGGGCCTTTATGCACAGGAAGATAAAGGCCAAGGTGTGATCTTGGCCGATCAGCTGTGGGGGCAAGTCTTATATGAGTTTTATCAAGAAAATTACCAACCAGGCTTAGTGCGCTTAGCCATAGCCGATCCCCAAGGGTTGGGTGTGCACGACGATCAAGGATTGGTGGCAAAAGGCGGCATGAGTCTAGCGTTGGGTATGGTGACCCAAGCCCAAGATATTTTCACCGAGCTGGCCAAACATCAGACACCACAAGTACAAGCTCAAGCCTGGTTCTGGTTAAGTAAGTCCTTCTTTGATTCTGCTCAGTGGTCAATGGCTCAACAAGGCTTACAAAAAACCCAGGCCTTTGCCCATTTGTATCGCAGTGCTGAACGTGAGCAACTGGCTTATATGCACAGCCAAATGTTGGTAGTTAATACCACTAAGGTGCCAGAGCAATGGCAGTTCTCGGCGGCATTAGAGCCTTTACCCGAGGGCTCAGGTTATCTGCCTTATCTAAACTACAACCGTGGTTTAATGCAGCTCAATCAGGGGCTGTTACCAGAGGCATTACTCTCCTTTGAGCTTGCTCTGGGGCAAGTGTCTGCGGCGGCACAGACTAATTGGACACAAAGCTGGTGGGGCTCATGGGCCAGCGGACTTTGGCCTAACCCAGTATCTAATCTCAGCCCATTAGAAAGTGCAGGGCTCAGTGATCGGCTTTATTTGGCCATGGGCTATGCCCACTTAGGCGCCAATCAACCCTATAAAGCCTTAGATAATTTCGCCAATATCCGGCAACAACAACAAGACAGTGCCAAAGCGTTAATAGGCTATGCCCAAGCTTTAGTGACCCAAGGGGAAATACCCTTGGCCTTGGCTATTTGGCAAAAGGTCAGCGAAGACTTTCCTGGCAGTTTAGCGGCCTTGCAGTCGCTGCTGGCTATGGCATGGCAGTTAGAGCATGCCGGTGACGAACAACAGGCATGGCAGAAGTTGCAAGGGGCGCTGGAGCAATTAACACTCGCGCAAAAAGACGTGAATAAAACCTTGGGTTGGCTACAACAAGATGATTTTTTGTTTAGCATGATCAGTACCAATGCCTCAGGTGGCCAAGATGTACAAGTGCAGAATTGGCCAAAAAGCCAAGGGGACATTTTACAATCCTTATTGTCTGGGCAAAGCAAACAACAGCTCACTAGTTGGTTAGATTTGCATCAGCAACAAAGCCAATTACAGATTAAACAGACGGATCTGGCGGGCTTTAGGCAGCTATTAGAGGAACGCCAGCAGAGCGCCATCGAGCGGGGTGAAAAAATCGCCCAAGGTGATTTTGTACAACACAGCCAAGACTTACAAAGGCAATTAAGCCGCTTAACGGCGGTACTTGTTCAGGCAGAGTCACAACAAGATGCGAGCCTGTTGGCAAATCAAACTCAGCTGGCGCAGTTAGCCAGGCTTAAAAAGGCCCAAGTGCGACTGGCCGATATCCTTAAGGCCGGCGATTTATCCCCCAGTTATGCGGGCAGATTGGCCCGAGTCGAAGGCATACTTAAGTGGCAATTTGCCGACAACTATCATCCTTTGCTGTGGCAGCATAAACAAAGCTTACAACAGGCTAAGAGTTATTTGCAGCAGACGGTTCAGAGTCAGACTAGTCTGTTGGCACGCATTGGCACGCCGCCCACTTATACCCTTGAATATCAAAAAATCACTCATATGGAACTTAGGATCCAAGGGTTGCAGCAAAACATTAAACAACTACAGCTTGGCATGGTTGAGCTAGTCACCGGGCAAGCTAGGCAAGCACTATCAGAGCGTGTTGTGCATTTACAGCAGTTTCAGCAAAACATTAGACTGGCCATGTTAAGGCTGCAAGATAAGGATCGCAATCCCGTCAAAGATCCAAGTGACAGCAAAGGGGGCAGTGATGCTCAATAAGTCTTTTACCGCCCCTTTGTGGATGTTCGCTGTGGTGCTGGTGTTGCCCGGTTGCCAACTTTTTGGCTCAGATGATCTTGAAAAGCCAAGCATCAACAGCCAAACCATCCAACAATCAAGGCTGGTGGGTGGCAACCTGCAACCCATAGATATTAAACAAAGCACAGTACCGGCCGCGGATGTAGTTAGCCTACGTGATGCCTATGCCGAACTGGTGCCACTGATTAATGATCCCCAGCAGAAGTTACAAATTAGTCAAAGGCTGGCCAGTTTGCAGATGATTTTGGCAGAGCAGCAGCAAGCGCTAGGTGAGCCGACAGACAAGGGCTATTACTCTGACGCGATCCAGGCTTATCAGGGATTACAGCAACAAAGTGCCAATGGGGCGGCAGGACAACATGTGAGTTATCAGCTATCCCGCGCATTGGACTTACAAGGGAACGCAGTCGCCAGTTACCAGACACTGGAAAAGTTGATCCAAGACTATCCACAAAGCCAGTATTTAGCCGAAGCCCATTTTAGGCAAGGGGAGTACTTGTATGCTCGCGGCCAGTTTGCCCTGGCTATTGACGCTTACGCAAAAGCCACAGAGTTTGTAGACAGTGATTACTTTGCTATTTCTGCCTATATGTTGGGTTGGAGTCGCTTTAAACTAGAACGCTATTCATCTGCAGTGCTGGCTTTTGGACGAGTGTTAGATCGATACCTAGGACCACAACAGAGCCTTGACGAAGCTCTCGATATAGCCTCTAGTGACGGCTTAAAAGTCGGCCAGCAGCGTTTAGTGAATGACAGTATCCGTATTATGTCTTTGGTTTTTTCCTACGGCAATAATGAGCAGGGCCTGTTGGCTTACAGCAATAAAATCGGTCCTAGGCATTATGATCATCGGTTGTTTGATGGTCTAGCGCAGCTGCAATTAAATAACGATAGATATAAAGATAGTGCTAGGGTCTATTTGACCTTTGCCCAGCGTTATCCAGAGCATAGGCAAGCACCAGATTTTTATGTGAAACATATTGATGCTTATATTTTGGGCAAGTTTCCAAGCCTAGTGATCCCGGCCAAACAAGGTTATGTGCAGATGTTTGGGGTCAATGGGGCAATTTGGCCCGCTAAAGATGCCGCGCAACAAGCATCACTTAAACCTTATTTACGTCAGTATCTCAATGAGCTGTCCCAGTATGAGCATGCAAAAGCGCAATTGCTGGTGAGACGCCCGGGATCGAATACCGAGCAACAGCATATTGTGGCATTTACCCTAGCCGCTCGTTGGTATCAAGAATATATCGATACCTTTGCTGATGAGATGGCCACCTTAGAAAAGCGTTTTTTATTGGCCGAAAGCCTGTTTGATGCAGGGCAAAAGTTAGCGGCTATCACCCAGTTTGAAATTTATGCCTATCATCTGCCCCCAGGAGAAAAAGCCGCAGAAGCCGCTTACGCTGCCATTTTAGCTTATGGGGTTGTGCTGCAAGAAGAACCTGACAACAACAGGCCTGAACTCGTAGGATCTGCCTTAGCCAGTCAGCTGCGGTTTATCGAAACCTTTGATGATGATCCCAGAGCCAACGACATTGCCTTAAGGCTAGTGCAAACCCGTTTTGCAAATAAACAATACCCAGAAGCGATCCAGGTCGCCAACTGGTTATTGGCTAGGCCTATTTCAGCTCCCCAACAGTTATCAGCCAATTTAGTGGCTGCTCATAGTCTTTTTGCCACCGAGCAATTTGTGGCGGCTGAAGCGGGTTATCTAGCCGTGCTGGGAGCATTAAGCACTGAAGATAAACGTTACGCAGATATGCAAGAACGATTAGGTGTGAGTATTTATCGCCAAGCAGAGTTGGCACTAACTAACCATAAAAGCGACAAAACCATAGGCTTATGGCTGCGTATTGTCAAACAGCTGCCCAATACTAAAGTACGCTTAAATGCGCAATATGACGCCGCCACCTTATTGTTAAAGCAAAAATCTTGGCCCCAAGGGATCGCCTTACTCACGGACTTTGCCGCCCGTTTTGCCAGTCATGCACTGACGGCCAATATTCCTGAGCAATTAATTATTGCCTATGAGCAAAGTGCACAGTGGCAAGCGGCAGCAGATGCACTTTATGTACAGTGGCAAGCCCAACCTGAACAAGAAAATGGCCGATTAGCCTTATGGACAGCAGCTCAATATTATCAAAAAGCCGATCTACCGGCCAAGGCGATACCGGCCTTGCGTACCTATGCTCATCAGTATGCCCGGCCATTTGATACGGCTATGGAAGCCCGTTATTTACTCAGCCAGATGTATCTGCACAATAAGCAAAGGGATAAAAGACGGTTTTGGTTGAAAAAGATGATCCAAGCCGACAAAACCGCAGGCAGCAAACGTACCCCGCGTTCTCAATATCTAGGGGCGATGTCTACTTGGGTATTGGCCAATGACGCAGGGGATCGCTATGGCAAAATCAAACTGATCTTACCCCTTAGAAGCAGCTTAAACAAAAAACGCCAAGCTATGGATGGGGCACTGGCTAAATTTGATCAGGTATTGGCTTATGGTGTGGCGGAGTATAGTGCCGCGGCGAATTTCAAAATAGCCGAGATGTTGCGGATCTTGGCGGTTGATCTGATGCACTCCCAACGACCCAAAGGGTTGTCTGTTTTAGAGTTAGAACAATACGATCTGTTGTTGGAAGAACAGGCTTATCCATTTGAAGAGCAGGCCATTGAGTTACATGAAACCAATGTGCAGCGCAGTTGGCAGGGCAATTACGATAAATGGGTACAAGACAGTATTAGTCGATTGAGCGACTTATTACCGGTGCGCTATGGCAAAGTTGAGTTAGTAGGGGAGTTAAATGATGAAGACTATTAAACACAGTCTATGGGTGTTGGGTTTAACGCTGCTGATCGGTGCTTGCAGCACCGGCCCCAATCTGACTCAAGGGTCGTCTGGCGACCTCGACCCACAAGCATTGGCGAAGGCTCAATCACAAGGCAAAAAGACCGCGGCATTACTGGCTAAAGTGAATCGTTTTAAACGCTCACAGCCCACTAAAAAAGGCCCTATGGCCAAAGATTTCAAGCAGGCATTAGCACAGAACAAGCAGCAACAACATGATCAAGCCTTGGTGTTGCTGGGCCCTTATCTTACCGCTGACAATGTGTATTCATCGGTTTGGGTGTTACGTGGCGATATAGCCGCAGGCCAGAAAAAAAGTCCAGAAATGCAGATGACTTATTATCAACGTGCCCTCAACGTTAACCCTGATAATTATTTAGCCCACAATCGTTTGGCTATTTTAGCCAGTCGCCAAGGCCAATTTGAGCAGGCATTGGACCATTATCAAAAGGCATTAAGCAGTTGGCCCGGCTTTGCCTTGGCCTATTTGAATCGAGGCATACTGCTAGATGTGTATATGGGCAAAAAACAGCAAGCTCTTGGGGATTATGAACAATATCAAGGGCTGATAACCCTGACTCAAGGCAAACCCGATAAAAAGGTACGGGCTTGGATGGTCGATTTAAAGCGCCAACTCAAACAGCAAGGATAATCGAATGAAAATTGTACGGACTGTGACTCTCGCTTTATCTTGGTTGTTGAGCCTGCACCTTGCTGCTTGGCAAGGCAGCACAGAGCTGGCGCCGAGCAAAGACAAGAGCCCCTCGACGGTAGCCACTAAACCTCAACAAAAATTAGCGACGGATGTGAATAAAGTGCAGCTACAAAGTACGGTTAGAGGCAGCCAAGAGCAGCCCAAGGTGCTAAGCATAGTGCCTTGGCAATTGCCCTTATTTAGCCGTATTGAAGGCCAAGATCCCATTTCTATTGCACCTTTACAACTCACTCCCTTGTATCGACAGAGCTTTATAACTGAGCAACAAGTGTACAAAAAGTTATTCAAGTCCAAAAGTAACCCTTAAACCACATACCTAACCGAATTCTTATGCATGCTAGTGTGCAACCCATGTACTGACTGGAGAAAAATAATGGAAACTTACAACACAGTGGTGAGGTTCTTTCAAGAAGGGGGCTCATTTATGTTCCCTATCGCGATCGTCTTGGCTATGGGGCTGGCCATCTCACTCGAACGTTTTATGTTTTTGGGTTATGCCTTGCGTAAAAATCGTAAAGCCTTTAAAGAAATTGAATCCCTGATGGCCCAAAGAAAATATGATTTGGTGGCTAGGTTTGGTCAAAAGAATAACGCACCTGTGGCTCGTATTATCGCCGCTGGCATCGAACGTATGGCCCATAGCCCTCGTCGCGAAGATATTGAATACGCTATGGAAGAAGGCTTAATGGAAGCTGTGCCTAGGTTAGAAAAACGTACCGCTTATTTGGGGACCTTGGCCAATATCGCTACCTTGTTGGGCCTGTTGGGCACCATTATAGGTTTGATCGCCGCCTTTACGGCTGTTGCTAATGCCGACCCCTCGGAGAAGGCCAGCTTACTTTCTCAGAGTATTTCGGTGGCGATGAATACCACTGCATTTGGTTTGATTGCGGCTATTCCCTTGTTGGCATTTCACTCTGTGTTACAAACTAAAACCACAGAAATAATCGACAGCATGGAAATGGCGGGTGTTAAATGTCTGAATTTATTGATTAATCGCCAACAGATTAATGCTAACACCCGCACCAACGATCAATAAGAGTTCTGACCATGTTGAGACCTAATCGAAAATTAAAAAAAGCGGATGCTGAGCTAGATATCACTTCTTTTATGAATTTGATGATAGTGCTGGTGCCTGTTTTGTTAATGATGATGGTATTTTCACGGATCACTGTGCTTGAGCTTACATTGCCGCCTTTGCTTAGTGATGCATCCCCTACTGAGCTAGAAAATAAACAATTAGAATTATTGGTTAATGCTCAGGGTATGAGTGTTTATTACCCCGCGGGCTATTTGTTGCAAACCATCCCCAAAAAGAACCAGTTACATGATTACGCATTATTACAACAGACCCTAAAAGAGCTCAAACAAAGTCTGTTAAACAAGGGCGCCGACAAGGAAGACATAGTGTTGTTGCTCGATGATAAGGTGCCATATCAAGTGATAGTGTCATTAATGGATACCACACGTTCTTACAAAGCCGTGATAGGGGTGGATGTGGTGGATGCCGAGCTTTTCCCCAATATATCCTTAGCAGATGCGCCAAAACTGTCCCCTGAGTTGGCCTTAGTGTTGGCTGATAGAACCCAGTCGGAGGCCCTATGAAACTCTCAGTAAGGGCCAAGCGTATGCAGCGCAGTCATAAACGACAGGCTAAACAAACTAAATTGAGTCTAGTGTCTTTAATGGACATATTTACCATACTGGTTTTTTTCCTGATGCTTAATGCCTCTGATGTACAAGTATTACAAAACCATCAGTCTTTGGTTTTACCTGTCTCTAACGCCAATACTGCGGCTAAAGAAAACTTACTGTTGCTGGTGGATCAAAATGCTGTGTTGTTGCAAGGCAAAAAGATGGCCGATGTGGCAGAGGTATTGGCTAGTGATCAAGAGGTGATTGCCACCTTAGTGGCTGAGCTCACCTATCAAAGTAGCCGCAGTATGCAACAAGCTAGTGCCGCAGATAGCCCGCAATATGCAGGTAAATCCATCACCATTATGGCCGATCAAGGCATGCCTTATGAACTATTAAAGAAGTTAATGCAATCTTGTGCCCAGGCGGGTTACACCGATATTGCCTTAGCGGTAGAGCATAAAGAAGCAAAGTTGATTGATAAGGGAGAGGCGTAATGAGTGTGGTTATGGCCTCTAATACGGTCTTGCCTTGGTCGAGCAGTGCCGCTGAGAATAAACGTTTTAATAAAATCACCTTATTGGTTTTCGCCCTGACGTTATTGTCGGCCTTGTGGATACAAATAGCCGATATTCCCGAAGTGACCAGAGTTGAACGAGAAAAATTACCGCCGCAGTTGGCCAGGCTGATCAGGGCTAAACCCCCTGTGCCTATCAACCAGCCTAAGCCAAAACCTAAGGTGGTGGAACAACCTAAACCCATTGCAAAGAAACCCGAGCCTGTGGTGAAGCCCAAGGTCAAACCTGTGGTAAAGAAGAAGGCCGAACCTGTGGTCAAGGCTAAACCCAAACCTAAAGAGGTGGTGATCCCTAAACCTGATCCTAATGCAGAGGTAGCCAAGGCTAAAATCAAAGCCAAACAGTCAGGGTTGTTGGCCTTTCAAGATGATCTTGCCAATATGCGTAAAGATATTAGTCTCAATAATCTGGCCAAGACCGATAGCATCAAAGGTGGCGGGCAACAGGCTAAAACAGAGCGAAAACGTATTGGTAGGGTAGTAGCCGGGGGAAGTGGCGGTGTGAGCGCCGGTAACTTATCCACCAACGTAGGGGCAAGAGGTGAACTGACGGGACGTCGTACTACGGAATTTGTGGCACCTTCACAGGGGTTGGCGTCTTTGGCGGCTAAAGAAATAGAGCGGGATAACCAAGTAATAGGGGATCGCGACCTAGAAGATATTCGCAAAATCATCAGTGATCATAAAGGGGCCATCTATTCACTGTATCGTAGGGCTTTGCGTAAAAACCCTGAGCTTGAAGGCAAAGTCACAGTGCAATTAGTGATCGAGCCTGATGGCAGTGTCTCCGCGGGTAAAATCCTCGACAGTGAATTAAATGACAGCGCACTGGAAAGACGCTTGTTGGGCCGTATTCAGCTGATTAACTTTGGCGTACAAAAGGTCACACAAACCCAACTAGACTACGGGTTTAACTTCTTACCTTTCTAACCCGCCAAGTGGTGATCTGCTGTCTATATGATTGGGCAGCAGGTGCAGCCTGTTTTACCTCCCCCATACTAAATACGCTGCCATCTTGACTGGATCTGGTATTGCTATACATTCTAGTGGATGACTCACAATGCTTTAGTCGATTTAGGATAAAATATGCATCTTGGTTTAGGTACCGCCAGTTTTGGCACTGCAATTTCTGCACACACTTCACAGCAATTATTAGATAGTTTTGTGCAACAAGGTGGACGGGTCATAGACACCGCTAATTGTTATGCCTTTTGGGCTGGAAAAGGGGGGGAAAGTGAAACAGTCATTGGCACTTGGCTGGCTAACCAGTCAAGATCGCAACTTAAAATCCATACTAAAATAGGGGCCATGGCCACAGATGGTCAAAGCTTTGAAAGCGCCGAAGGATTGAGTCAGTCGGTCATAGAAAGTGCCATTGAGGCTTCATTAACCCGCCTTAATACCGACTATGTGGATGTTTTGTATGCCCATATAGATGATCCATGCACCCCCCTACTAGAAACATGGCAAACCTTAAGCACTTACGTTAAAAACGGTAAAGTTAAAGCCTTAGGTATTTCGAATTTCAGTTTGCCGCGCATTGTTGAATTAAATAAGCTGATCCAGCAACATCATTTACCGGCTATTAGTTACGCCCAATATCGACATTCTTTAATCTCGCCCATACCTGAGGCCGACCTTGGAGTGCAGCTTTGTTTTAATGAGCAGATTATTGCAGCCTTAAAAACGGGCAATAAAGATATACAGTTGGTGGCCTACTCACCTCTTTTAGATGGAGCCTTTGAATTAGGTAAGCACTTACATACAAATTACAACACTGCAAGCAATAGACAGTGGGTGGAGCAAATACGCCTAGAGTCGGCAAAACTGGCTGTCAGCCCTTCAGCACTGGTTTTAAAGAGCATTGCTGATACTGGCATAATGCCACTGACCATGACCGGCAAAGTACAGCGACTGGCCGACAATATGCGCTTGTTTCGCTAAGGGCCACAATGCTCTGCAAGGCCCTGTTTACGTGGCTTTAAATTAAATGTATAACCACCCGAGCTTTCACCCGAGCTTTCACCCGAGCTTACACCCGAGCTTTCACCAGAGGACAAATTGATGACCATTACCCCTTTTCATTTAGCCATACAAGTACGGGATATCCATGAAGCCAGAGATTTTTATGGTACCAAAATGGGTTTACCTGAAGGCAGAAGTAGCGACAGCTGGATCGATTTCAACTTGTTTGGTCATCAGCTGGTGACCCACCTCAATACACAATTAGGTAAAACCGGTAGCATCAATAACATCTCAAATCCGGTTGACGGCCAAGGTGTGCCGGTGCCTCATTTTGGGGTAGTGATGAACTTTGAACAATGGCAAACATTGGCTACAAAAGTCAGCGGTTTTGTTGATGATTTTGTGATTGAACCTTATATTCGTTTTAAGGGTGAGCCCGGTGAACAAGGCACTATGTTTTTTTTAGATCCCTCAGGCAATGCCCTAGAATTCAAAGCCTTTAAAGATATTGACTCGCAGCTATTTGCTAAGTAATGGACGTCTGCCTAGCGCGCAGCTAAAGACCTAGAGCTGGGGCTGCCATGAGAGGGCTGGCTATTGTTTGTACAATTTTTTAGAGCAACGGACAAATATCTTTGGTCAATACTAAATAACTTATACCTTGAGTATGAAAAATTTTACACCAAGTCTATTAAGTTTAACATGGGTTGACGGTCTTGATCTACCATACTCTTAGCTTGGCTTGCACCCCTTAGCCCAGCCTAAGGCACACGAGGGCGGGCTTTTAGCCGCCCCCCGGCTGCTAGGCAGGGTAGAAAAGGCTGTTGTGTTAAACGAAGGTAGAATTAATATTCTCGGAATTAAGCCACTAAATAGGCCAGTGAGCTTAAGAATTAATGAGTGATCTGCAACAGGTGCATTAACTTTTAGCCACAGTATTTAAGGTTTTCTTGAGGGCACTTATTTGCCCTAAAAAACGAAAGGCACAGCACCTCATAAGTGCTTGGGTCAGCGCTATATACAGCTAATGTTAGTGACCACTATTTTACTGTTTTTATGTCTTGGTTAGTGGGCACTAGCTTTTTAAATCACTTTGGCGTGATCCATCTACTCAGCCTATTAGTGCTTTATTGTGTGCCTAGAGTATTTCTAGCGGCACAAAACGGCACGATTAAAAAGCACAAAAAAGTGGTGTGATAAAGATTTGCCTCCGCGGTTAATGAGGCCATGCTCGATACTTTTGAATGCACCTTTTGTTCTACTTGTGTAGAGCAAGTGTTGGCTAATGTGTGCCCCAACTGTGACGCTGGTTTACAGTGCAGGCCTATCAAATCGCCAGCATTATTAGCCAACAATCCCGCCTCTACCCAAAGAGTACTGAATAAAACTGAAGCTGTAGCCATTAAAAGCAGCCCTTTATAAATAGATGACATGTGATAAGTAAGTGTTCACATCAAAGGTTTTTGTTGTGTTGAAATATGCGTAGTTAACGATAATATGAAAGTAACTATCCCCTAAGATTTTGATCTTGGCGCCGACAAAATTTGCACATGAGTGAACCTCACTAGCACCTTGTTATATGTGATCTGTGGATTGCTCGGCTTTAAAACTATGGAGGCAAAACGACCGCAAAAGTGGCAGCAAAGTGCTAGTGATAAGCTCAGGATCCTGTTGTTTGGTTGGCTGCCTGCTTGGGCCCATCAGCACCATAGCTGCAAGGTTTGTGCTGGTCAAATGTCTAAGCTCACCCAAGGTCGGGTGACGTCATCAGTACTTGGGATCATCTTATGCAGGTGCAGGCTAAGGATGTCAATCGTTGCACATACCAAGATCAGATCCCTATCCAAGGGGGAATATTTAGCCCTGTGATGTATCGGTATGCCCGGCTATTTTATCGTTATCGGCAAATGGGCTGGTGGCGGTTAATTCAGGCCCATGGTGGTGATGGAAGCGGTGGTGGCAGCTATCTTGGCAGGACTGTTGATCTTAGCTATTAACAGATGGCAAATTGAGCACTGGAGTTATGCCATATCTGTGTTGTCTTTAGCGGGGCTTGGGGTGGCAGCCATGGAGGTATTCGATGGCTTAGCTTTTATTGTTTTGGCTGACTGATGGCTAGGGTGGATTTTAAATATGCCATCTACTGGTTGGCGGGCTTATGCTTTGCCCATGGCGTATATGATCTTTTTCATGATGAGTGGTTGATCAAACAGGGCACAAGCAATACCAAGCCTGAGCATCGACCTTGGGTATTGTGGCCGCTTTAATGCCTATCTATTCGCCATTGGATGCTCTGGATTTAATTGCAGTAAATCCCATTGGTTTCCATACAAATCTTGAAACACAGCGACAGTCCCGTAATCCTGTTCTTTGGGAGCACGGACAAAGTTGATCCCAATGGCTTTCATACGTTCGTAGTCACGCCAAAAATCATCGGTATTCAAGAAAAGGAAAACACGACCGCCGGCTTGATTACCTATAAAGTCATGCTGTTCAGGTTTCGACGCCCTTGCTAGTAACAAACTCACTCCATGTGAATTAGGAGGTGCCACTACCACCCAACGCTTATCTTGTTCAGCTTGATAGGTATCTTCGATAAGCTCAAATTTAAGCTTATTGACATAAAAATCTATTGCTTCGTCGTAGTCTTTAACCACCAGTGCAATATGTACTATATTTTGCTTCATTGACGTCCTTAGTTAAATAGATCTAATCAGTAGGCATAACGCCTTGCTAAGGGGCTAAGTACTAGTTGGCTAAAATTAGCCAGGAGCGAGCAAAAGCCCCGTGTTTTATCTGTTGGGGTAACGAGTTAAGTGCGGCATTTTAATTTGTCTGGGGTAGCAATTTAATTTTCTCTATTTGAACTTCTACACTTTTGTTGTTTGGACTCAGTGCCAGGGCTTTTTTATATGCTGATAATGCGAGAGTATTTTGTCCATTAACTAAATAGCCTTCGCCAAGACTACCCCATGCATTATATGACTCAGGATAGTTCTCAACATTAAGTTTAAAATATTCAATAGCTTGATTGATATTTACTTTACCAAACTGAGTATTATACAAATTATCATATGCAAAATATTGTACTAAGCCCTCGTTAAGAAAGAAAATTGAACCAAGTTTTTTAGATAACTTTTGGAAATGATTTTTCAGTTCATTAGCGGGACGAAAGCGTGTTTCTTCATCGATCATGTAACCATCAAAGATATGACGAAGGCCTTTGTAAAAACTTAATACAGGCATTGATTGGTGATTTTCTTCAAGGCCGTAAATTACAGAGCCAAAATCCAACCCTTCTTTGCTTGCCAGGTTCATCTTTTCTATTAGCTCGATTGTATAGTTTTGTTTAGGATAAACGGCACCAACTCTGTGGGACGAAGCTAAAAATAACCGACGTTTGTGTAACACCGTATTATTAATGAAATGTTCTGTACGGCGCAGCATCACATGATTATCAAACCATATACTGGGATCTACCGCTATGTAGCCATTAAAGGTTTTGGGCATTGTATAGAGAGCTTGAATGACAGGCATTGCGGTAACGGAATACCCTGAAAGTAACCGATAATCTGATGTGCTATAGGTAGTATCAATGTGAGGGATTAGCTCTTGTTGAAGATATTGAAGAAATTTGTTAGCGCCCCCCGTATTGATAGGATCATTTTTCTGCCCCCCGTATTGAACAGTTGAGACAGTCGGGGTGGCATCAAAATAACGTTTTGAACCTGCTCCCATGGTTATACCGACAAATATCATTTCTGGAATTTGCGGACTAGCATCAGCCCCCATCTGCTTTACCATTCCTGAAAAGGTTTGAAAAAAATAATGTTGATCGGCATCAAGAAAATAAAACACAGGATAGGCTTTGGAACCATTTTTTTTATAGGAATCAGGTAACGAAATCCAATATTCTCTTTGTTCTCCTAATATCTTTGAATCAATAGAGAATTTTTCGCCTATATTAATAGTTTCAGCTGCAACACTCAGTGAAAAAAAGAACAAAGAGACACATAAAATCTTTAACATTATTACACCACTTGAGAAGTTACACTCAGCACATAAGGCCCTGATAAGAGGCAAAAAAACACGAGCAAAGCGAGATAGGCTGCCGTATTTTGTCTTTGTTATATTATAATTACTTGAGCAGACCATTCATTATTAGATTTTGTAGCAGCAATCAGTGTATTTTGGGTTTCACTTGCTTGAGCAAGTAGCCCTGAGCTTGACCAAATTGCACTTTTACCAACGGGACTGCAATCACCAGTGGGACCATTATGGTTTGCCATTGCCACAAGCATATTATATTTTTTTGCGTAATTTTTCATTGCTGTTGTATCTGCTACATAGCCACTTGCAGTGACCATAACTCCAGCTATGTAAACGGTCGCACCAAATTCAAAACAATCATGAGCATGTTTGGGGTTATTGGTATCAGCACAAATAGCATTGGCGATTGTTGTGTCATTAATGATGACATGATGATGGTGTTCACCTTCACTAAAGTATTGCTCTTCACCCGGATGCAAATGCATTTTTGCATAGGTCTCTACAACACCTGACGGTGAAATGATCATAAGTCCAATTTTAGGTAAACCGTCTGAGAGTAATGGGGCACCAACAGCCATTTTAATATTATTTTTAATGGCAGAATCAATTAAGGGTTTTAGACGTAAGTCATCATTAGAAAAAGCTAAATGTTTAGCTATTTCAGGCTCGTAGCCTGTAAGTGATAATTCAGGGAAGACAATATAAGAAATACCAAGCTCACTCGCCTTTTTGATAGCGTTCAAATGAGTTGATATATTTGCATCAACATTGCCCCTAAACGATGTGATTTGAGCAACGGCAATTTTTAAATTCTGCACCAAACTACCCTTGAAATATAGCGCTTTGCAAAGCGAAAATTAATGGTTGGCTGAAATGTATAGCGCGTTAATGCGACTGGTCAAGTTAATTGTCGCTTAATACATTTATAAGTTTTGCCAATTCCGGACAGTAATGATAATAAAAATCCCATTGTTTCAAAAACAAAGTAACAAAATGTGCGCTGCCTTTACTGGACAATCGGACAGATGCAGCATGCGTATTAACTAATTAACAAGACAGCCATGATAATTACCCGGCGAAATCACGGATCGTTACGATGGGTGTCTATGTAATTTTTTATAAGTGTATTTTGCGACCAAATCCAATATTAAGGAACGTCTTCTATCCGTCGAAAATGTGCCAATTGCGGTCATTGGGCACCTTTGATTGTTACTTCGGCTTCACGCCCATAGCGGACCAAATAACTTATTAGGCTGTACGGTAAACTGATGACATATGATACGTTTCAACGAACCTGACCCCGCAGGT
>JAWUWP010000016.1:0-104042 GCA_034111785.1 Paraglaciecola sp. | reverse complement strand
TTTGTTGTGTTGTTGCCTATTTTAGCGATGGGGCTGTTCGATATGCTGCAAACCAAACAATCCATCAAACGTCTTTATCCTGTTTTGGGCCGGTTTAGATATTTACTCGAATCTGTTCGACCTGAGATCCAGCAATATTTTGTCGAAAATGAAACCAACGGTTCACCCATACCGAGAGAATTTCGATCGTTAAATTATCAACGAGCTAAAGGTGCCAGAGACACACGTCCATTCGGTACTATATTTGACGTAAATCGTGCAGGTTACGAGTGGGTGAATCATTCATTACAACCTAAACATTTGACCGACTTTGCACCACGGATAAAATTTGGTGGTGAAGATTGCACCAAGCCCTATATGGCATCACCCTTAAATATTTCGGCTATGAGTTATGGGGCATTGAGTAAAAATGCCATTATGTCTTTAAACAAAGGTGCCATGATCGGGGGGTTCTCTCATAATACTGGTGAAGGCAGTATTAGCCCTTACCACCTAAAACATGGCGGTGACATTGTATGGCAAATTGGTACCGGTTATTTTGGTTGCCGTGATGAAGCCGGTAACTTCAACCCAAGCACCTTCCAAGAAAATGCCACTCAAGACGTGGTGAAAATGATCGAGATAAAATTGTCTCAAGGGGCCAAACCCGGTCATGGTGGCATTTTACCCGCCGCTAAGTTAACCAAAGAAATATCTATTATCCGCCACGTACCTATGGGCCAAGATGTGGTCTCTCCTCCATCTCACTCATCGTTTTCGACGCCAATTGAATTATTGCAATTTGTAGCAAAATTAAGGGAACTGTCTGGTGGAAAACCAGTAGGCTTTAAGTTATGCGTGGGTCGTCGTGATGAGTTTTTAGCTATCTGCAAAGCCATGATTGAAACGGGCATTAAACCAGATTTCATTACCGTTGACGGCGGTGAAGGTGGCACAGGCGCAGCCCCAACTGAAATGACCAATTCAGTTGGCACACCTATTCGTGATGCCTTGATTTTTGTTAATAGTGCGCTGATAGGGGTGGGTTTACGTGATCACATCAGAATTATCGCCTCAGGAAAAATGTTCACTGCGTTTCATATTTTACGGGCCATGGCATTAGGTGCCGATACGGTTAACTCAGCCAGGGGGATGATGTTAGCACTGGGCTGCATCCAATCGCGAACCTGCAATACCGATCATTGTCCCACAGGCATTGCCACTCAAAACCCTTCACGAAATAAAGGTTTAGTGGTCACTGAAAAAGCCCAAAGAGTCGCTAATTTTCAACATGAAACGGTTAAAAATTTAGTAGAATTGCTTGGCGCAGCGGGTTTAGAGAATTTAGAAGAGTTAGGCCCTGAACATATCAATCGACGAGTTCAAGGTACGGATGTAAAAAACTACGCACAACTTTACCCACAACTTGCCGCTTCTAGCCTGCTCAGTGCCGATACGCTTCCTGATGATTGGAAGTATCATTGGGATAAAGCTCAGGCTAACACTTGGTAGCATAGCCATTAGAGTTGACTTGATCCGAACTCAAGTTTCAAGTTTTTCGATGCAAAGAAGAGACAACAAAGTCCCTTGATATTTACCCTCTAAAATGAAAGAGTCGGTATTAAGTATCAGGGACTTTTTTACTGTCAGTGTGGTTGATGGGTGCATTCCACACCACCCGGAACGCTGACGCAGTGCCAAGCGTCACCATCGTCCATTACGATATCGATTATGTCAGGCAGCACATCGCAAATAGCGGGAATACCATAACAACCGATCGTTGTGTCATGATCATCCTTTTGCTGGTAGGTATTTGTCACGACGATTTTTGTTTTATCATTGCCCTTTAAGTCAAAAATAGCGTCCATTGCATAAAGAGTGCTTCTCACCCCATGCATCAACATGTCACCGTCGTGAGTGTCGCCTTTGGTGTGGATTTTGTCGCGAGAGTAGTCTTTTTTATATTTTTTTTCATCGGCGACAACACCGGCCGACAGAACAAAAACAAAGAGTAAAGTTAATAAACGCATCATTTTTTCCCCGATTTTAAAGTATGTATAAAATATAGGTCAAATTGACAAATTTACTAACTCTCAACAGGATCCATTTCTCAGGGGGAGACTTATTCGCCAAATGAAAAATTTACAAAGCCAGCCATCATAACTTGAGTGATTGACACCTCGAACTAAGTTTGACTCAAGAGACTAAGGCACAATTCATTGTGCTGTTAACGGGTGACTCGTTTTCAAGATGGTTGGGCATGACTAGGGTGAAAGTGGTGCCTTTACCGGTTTTGGATTGGCAATCAATTGTGCCCAACAGTTTATGCACTGCTAAGTTATACACTATGCTCATGCCTAAGCCACTGCCGCCTTGCCCTCTGCGGGTGGTAAAAAAGGGTTCAAATATACTTTTAGCGGCGTGTTCAGACATACCTACACCGTTATCGTCATATATCAAGGTGGTGTTTTGTTTTGTTTGCTCAATCGTTAACTTGATCTGGCCTGCTTTTTTGCCGTCATCAAAGGCATGAATATAGGAATTCATCATTAAATTGGTGATGATTTGAATCACAGCGCCGGGATAGCTTGATACCTGTTTTTCGTTTTCAGGCACACAGGTTGCTATGGCTATGTTAGTTTTTTTGAATTTGTGATCTAGGCTACGTAATACTTCATCTATGTAGTGACTAGGGACAAATGAATATATTACATCATAGGATTGATCCACCGCTATTTTCTTAAAGCTGGCGATCAGCTCGGCGGCACGTACGTTATTGCTCAGCAAAATGTCACAGTTTTTTTGTGCGTCCACCAAGAAGCTATCAAGCTGTGAGCGTTTGATGCTTTTATCCTCGATCGCTCTGGCTAATTTGACCACTTCTTCTTGTAAGTGCGAAGCCAATGTGACGCTTATCCCTAAAGGGGTATTGAGTTCATGTGAAATACCGGCTACTAACTTGCCTAATGAGGCCATTTTTTCAGACTCTACAAGCTGCTTCTGAGTCTCTGTTAAGTTAACCAAGAGTGTCTGCAATTCATCTGTTCTCTTTTCTACTTGTGTTTCTAAATTTTTATAAAACATTGAATTTTTAATAGATATTGCGATTTGAGAAGATAATAATGAGATGACGTTTAATCGCTCATGGTCGAATACCCCTGCCGTTAAATTATTTTCAACATAGAGTACCCCTATTAATTCCCCTTGATTGAGTAACAAGTCAACCAGTATGGATTTAGGTTGGTGGAGTTGAATGTATTTGTCTTGTTTAAAATCCCCGTTATTATAGACACCGTTTTTCTGGGTCCTAATCACATAGCGGATCAAGCTCACTGGCACTTTATCGAATTCATCCAAGGGGATAGATTGTAAAACAGACATCTTTGTATCCTCGGCTAGTGTTTGGCCTTCAATAAACCATTCATCACCGTTTTTGAGGATCAAAACCACACGAGTGGCACCGCTGTTTTCAAGGACTATTTGTAGCATTTTCTCTAATAGTTGCTCTAAAATAATTTCACTGGATAAAATATTAGAGGCCTTAATAACACTTTCTAAATCTAATGAGGAAGAGCTTATCTCTGACACAGACTCAGTGGTAACCGCGCCATGAGCTTTAACCCGATGATGTGGGTATTGATCATACATATTCTTAACTTTTGCCGTTGCTCCCCATTCTTCATAGGCAAAAATAGCGTCTGTGATATGAGCATCTGCATAATGTTGATGGTCGTTTTGTATCCAAAATTTAGCCATCAGCTCATGGCACAGCGCGACTATATTGAGGTAGTGATATTTTTTTGCAGAGCCAAGGGCTTGTTGATAAAGGCCAAAGGTAGTACCTAGGGGGTTATTTTCAAGGCGCGACCTTTCAGCTTCTATGAGTAAGTGTTTATGTTCGAAGTTGGCGGGGCATTGCTCAGCCCAGAGTTTGATTTTGGCGAGGTAGTGATCAAAAGCACCCCATAAGTCGGTTCTTTGCTGTTTATTATCTACAAACTCATCGGCCGCAATCAGTGTTAGGCAATTATAAAAGTAGACTTCTGCTACCTTAATTTGCCCCGGTACACCTGTTACTACTATATTGGTTTGGGAAATGAGCCCAAGGGCATCTTGATATTGGCCAAATAAATATAGGCTACGGATCTTAACCGCATAGAAAAAGGCCAAGACAATAGACTGCTCATTGTAGTGAGCAAGAAACTGCGACTCATTCAAATGATCACAGTCAAAGGTGCTTGGGTCTTCAGTTTTTTCTATTAAATTTAATATGGCGCAAAAACCACCTGGAATAAAAAAGCTTTTTAAAGCCTCGCTTGATTTGTCCTTTAAAAATGCTAAATACATTTTTGCTTCTTTGTAGACGTCTTGACAAGAATGGCCATCTGTCAGTAAATTTGAAACAATACAGGCTGCACCGTAGCTAGCATAGGTCCAATCTCCCGCTTCAACACTGTATCTATAGCCTTTCCTGAAGGCTTCAATAGAGTCGTTAACGTGTTTTTTCCAGTGACTAATCGCCAGGCCAAACATAAAATACACTTTGCCACGTAGATCAAGACTGGGATAATGGTCGGCAATAGTGAGGGCCACTTCGCCAAAACGATAGCCCATATCAAAAGCCTCAAGGCGATTTATGCACACATAGCCGTATTGCACATAAGCGAAAGAAGCCAGCTCACTATTACCATGCTCTAAGCACAGATTACACATTTTAACAGACGCCCATTCGACCATAGCGTTGTTGGACAGCAAATAACTGCTCATCCACATACCGATCAGTATTTTTAATGCGGCTTTGTGCTCGCCGACTTCCATTTCTTGGGCATTAGCCAAGTCACCGATGTCTCGCCCTGCTAAATACAAAGGCACCTTTGAGAGCTCTTTATTGATGAGTTTTTGTTTGTCGCCTTTTGGTACATCTATGCCAAGTAAGGTCAGTGCTTGAATTTGCACTGCCAGTGCTTTTTCGTAGTCACCTTGTAAATGTAGGTCATCCATCTGAATGGCATAGACGCTTATTTTATCCATCTTCGATTGTGCTGCCGCAAGAAGCCGGGGATAAAGCTCCCTAGACATATCAAACTTATTTAAAGTGTAATAATTCTTGGCGGCATTAAGATGTATGGCAAATGCCAGTGCATAGTGCGTGTCCATAGCATCATCAGGTAGGTCGTTTTGAGCGGCCAAAAAATACTCTTCTGCCGCCAGATAAGCTGCAGAGTTGACCGCTTTTTGGCCAGCTTGCAAATTAAGTTTTGCAATAATTAATTTTTCTGATTGATCTTCTACTAAATGACTACCCTTATTGTATTGATTAATGATCTCAAATAATTTCTCATCCAATAAATCACTTACATTATAGCTTTCAAATAGTAAACGCCCTGCTTGTAAATGGGCCTTGGTTCTATTTTTTTCTATAATTAAGGAGTAGGCGGCCTGTTGAATTCGGTCGTGTAAGAATTTAAAAAGTACCTGTTCTGGTTTAACGCTAGTCACTTCAATCAATTTGTAGTGTTCATTGAGCGGAATAATTAATCCCCCTTGCATAGCGTCCCAAAGGTTATCTAATACATATTTCGCAGAGTCGTGCTCTGAAATTATCATTAAGGTATTGAGATCAAACTGATTGCCAATACAGGCTGCAAATTGTAATAGTTCGGATTTCTCCACTTCTAAAGTACTGATCTTTGCCGCCATTAAATCCACGACATTATCCGTGATTTTTTCAGTGGCTATTTGTTTAATATCCCAGTGCCACTGCTTTGCCGTAAAATCAAAGGTTAATAACTTTTTGTCAGCCAGAGTATGTAAAAATTGCTGGGTGAAAAAAGCATTGCCTAGGGTTTTTTTATGCACCAAGCGGGTCAAACTTTTACAATAGTCGCTATCGCATAATAAGCTGTCTTCAATCATACGACTTACGTCAACTGGACTTAAATTATTTAAAGTAATTTGGGTGACTTTAGTTGCAAGGGTACTCAAAGAATTCACCATTTGCATGAAAGGGTGATTATCATCAACTTCGTTATCTCGAAAAGCCCCAATCACTAATAAATATTGTACTCCGTCTTTTGTCATTAAGGTATGAAGTAGCTCAAGAGAGGCAGAATCAGCCCACTGTAAATCATCAATAAAGAGAATAAGAGGATGTTCTTTAACACAAAGCGCATTAAAAAAATTCAGAAACACTTCATTAAAACGACTGTGTTCTTCTGCCGCCCCAACTTGAGCTATGGCAGGTTGGGGACCAATAATCAGCTCCAGCTCTGGTATAATATTCAGCAACACTTGTCCGTATTCGCCAATCGCAGCCATTATCTTTTTTCTTTTATCGGATAGCTGAACTTGAGTTTCAGTTAACAAGGATCGACAAAAATAATTGAGGGCTTGGGTAATGGCATAATAAGGGATGTTTTTTTGAAATTGATCAAATTTTCCTGAGGTAAAGTAGCCTCGGTGTTTGGTCATAGGAAGGTGTGTTTCATTTACCAGCACGGTTTTACCTGCACCAGAGTAGCCACCAATGATCACCATTTCAGCGGGCCCCTGACTGGCTCTTTCAAAGGTGGCTAATAATTTAGCTGTTTCATCACTTCGGCCATATAACTTTTGTGGAATACTAAAGACGCCTGAAAAATCACTTGTTGCTATTGTTAAGGTCAAGTTGTCGAGGCTTCCAAATTCTTGGAGATGTTGTAAACATAGGACTAGCTCATCTTTTAAGAAATTGGCTGATTGATATCTGTCTTCTGCATTTTTCGATAGTAACTTGAGCACTAATTGTGAAATCACATTAGGCACATCCGAATTGATGCTACTGAGGGTTCTGGGTTTTTTAGCAATTTGGCTATGCACTAATTCCATGGTTTGAGCAGATTTAAAAGGGATATGGCCGGTTAACATTTCATAAAACGTGCAACCCAAAGAGTATAAATCAGCACGATAATCAACATTTCGATTAATACGTCCTGTTTGTTCGGGGGCAATATACGCTAATGTACCTTCTAGATGCTCAGGACTGCCCAGGGACGTCTTTTCTTTGGCCAAGCGACTGGCGATGCCAAAATCTATTATTTTCGCTTCACGTGTCTCAGGGTTGATCACTATATTAGCTGGATTGATGTCTTTATGGATAATGTGACATGAGTGTATATAGCTAAGGCTGCCTGACAATTGAATGGCTAAGGTGAGAAAATCTTCCAGTGGCAAAGGTTTATTTAATAGGAACTCCTTTAATGATACCCCCGCAAAATCTTCTAGAACAATAATAAAAGTATTTTTATGTTTTTCAATTCCAAAGCTTTTAATAATGCCCTTGTTATCTAAATCCTTAATAATACTGTGTTCATATTGGTAACGATTGGTTTCAACAGCTGTAGGAAGGTCTTGTTTTAGGACTTTTAAAATTACATTTTTATTATCCACATTACGGGTGGCGCGATAAACAATAGTACTGGCGCTTTCGTAAATTTTTTCTGACACTAAATAATTAGCTATCACTTCCATGTAACTGCCCCTAATTCATATGCTTAGTTAATTCCTGTCGATTAACTTTTGCACCTATTTGGCCAATAAACAAGCGAATATTAGTTGTTAGACAGGCTGCGGAAACAACGCAGCCTCCATAAAAGAGAGGTTAATTTACCTCTATGATCCAATAGAAATTACCAAGGGAAAGGCGCTGGCAATTTATAGTGATTAGCATAGATATCCATGATAATTATATAATTTTTAGCAAGGATTTAAATTGGCAGGTAATATTAAATTACCTAGGTATTCATGATAATTAGTCCATGATAATTACCATATATATTAATGAATTTTGCTGAAATATTTAAATTAAATAAAACCAAAATTCTTCACGTTATATTGAGGAATATGGGCACAGGATGCTTACCAGCATTAATCACCAACATATTGCACGGCCTGACATGATGCTCTGGCGGTTTTTATGGATATGTGCCCTTTAGGCTCGGTATCGATAAGCACAACAATACTAAGGTTAGGGGGGGGCGGATGTTAGTTGCTTATTTTATTTGTCAAAAGGAGGGCAGTAATAGGTCTCAGATTGCTATCTGCGACCTCTCATATGGATCCGCAGGAGTGACTTATTTTATTTTTTAGAGGCGCTGCAAAACCTAGCAGACAGTGATCTGTGTCTCTCATAAAATGATATGTGGTAAATATCGTGACATATCTTGGGTAATGGCTGAGCTATCTTCACGAACAGAAATACCGGCGGCTTGATCACCCACCAACCATGAACCGATCAATGTATGGTTATCACCAAAACGGGGCAAAGGTGCATAGGCTTGATAAATAAAGCCTTCCTGGCCATAAGGCCCATCCGCTTGCAAGATGGTTTTACCATGTTCAAGGACACTGACATTGGCACCTTCTCGGGAGAAAATCGGTTTTTTAACCAGTTTTGTTTCCTTTGCTTGGGTCAATTCATCTTCAAAATAGGAGGCCAAAAGATTAGGGTGCCCAGCAAAGAGTTTCCATAACATAGGCATCAGTGCCTTGTTAGATAAAATGGATTTCCAAATAGGCTCTAGCCAATTCACTTTAGCGTCTTGCAGAGCTGCACCAAACTCTTCTCTTTGCATAAACTCCCATGGATAGAGTTTGAAAAGGGTTTGGATCTTCTGATCTCGTAAATCACTAAAACTCCCACAGTCACTTAAGCCAATGTCTTCAATAAACACAAAGTCATTGAGTAAGCCCGACTCTTGGGCACAGTCTTGCAAGTACTGCACCGTGCCTCTGTCTTCGTCTGTGTCTTGGCAGCAGGCAAAATGCATATGCTTAATATCATAGTGCTTGCCGATCGCGGCCAATCTATGGACCAGTTTCTCTTGTAAAGAATTAAACTGATCGGCAGACTTTGCTATTTTGCCTGCTTTAACCTGATCCTCTAACCATAGCCATTGCCAAAATCCCGATTCATATAAAGAGGTCGGGGTATCGGCATTGTTTTCGTAAAGCTTAGCGGGATTTTTACCGTCATAAGCAAAATCCAAACGTGAATATAAACTGGGCTGTTGTTGTTGCCAGGAGTCAGCAATTTGTTGCCAATAGGCTTGGGGGATCTGAAATTTCTGTAGCAGCTCGTCATCCTTGACGACTTTGTCTACCACAGCCAAACACATTTGTTGTATTTCTTCGGTGGGCGCTTCTATATCTTGTTCTATTTGCTGTAGAGAAAATTGGTAATAAGCCGCCTCATCCCAATAAGTTTCGCCGTGCATAGTATGAAACTTGAATCCAAAATCAGCAGCTTTACGCTGCCACTGAGGACGTGGTGCTATGGCGACTCTTAACATAAGGTGACGGCAGTGATCAGCAGATCAAGGTGATTAACCACCCCAACCACCTCTTTTAGCACTGCTTCCCCAGTTAGATTTAGCTCGTACACTACTACCAAAACCGCCTCTACTCATGGTTCTATTGACAGTAGGTTTGGGTTGCAGTGATTTCTCACTGACCCGCAACTTATTGCGTCTGTTGTCGCCAAAGTCATGCCCATCGGCGCCGATCCAGCGATTACGATAGGATGAGTTTCTAGAGTGGGAGGTAAACATAGGTTGTGAGGAGTAGCCTCGTGGAGACATTAGGTTACTCAACATATAGCCTGCCATAAAGGGCATAAAGAACGAGCTTGAACCTTGTTGTACTTGATTACACTGGTTAAAACCAAACTCGCTTTCACAATCTCGCTGTGAATTATATTTTGGCCCGGTGCGCTGTGCTTCTTTTACTGCATTTTCGTAGGCCGATTGGCACTGCTGGGCAAATTCAGGATTGCTGTTACTACAGTCATCGGCAGTTTTGTATACAGTGGCGTCTTGTTTATCACCACAGGCAGTCAAAAATATCGCGGCTATCCCTACTGCTAAGGGTTTAATACTAAAGCCTTTGCGCATAGCGCTTAGGTTGACCGTAAGTGAACGTTTGCTTTTATTGGATTGCATAGGCCCTCCTAGTAGCTCATGCAGGCTGCATTAAGCAAGCCTACAGAGACTGAAACCGCAGCGAGTATAGTGCCGGCCGATACTTCATTTTTGTCTATTCGTTCGGCGATTTTTGGCATAAAAGTAAAGCGCAGTAAGGCAAAAGCCAAAGACTGGGCAATAATCGCCACTACACCCCAAATGATAAAGTCCACTAAGGATCCAGAATTAGCCACGGCCCCGGCTAATGCAATACTAAAACCAATCATGGCGCCGCCAAACCCTATGGCCGCCGCTTGGTTCTTATGTACTTTAACTAATGCCCATTCATCGTGGGGTGTGACAAATGCGTACACCACTTTAAAGATAAATAACAATAGAATCGACACTGCAAAATACAGGGCAAAATTACTGAGACCTGCAATAGAATTTAAAACCACGTCCATAGTTGTTCCTTTGTGAGTTAACCATTGATAATAATATCTGCCTGGCCAATATTAAAGCCAGTACTTATTACTAAGCAACGATCAAAATTATCGTTGATCAGTTTTTCTTCTGCTGTCACCAACAGGGTTTCTGTTTCTCCACCGGCAATTTGTCTTTCGTACAACATCACAAATTGATCGGTTTGGCTGGTATCGCCATCTTCTTCATAGGTTTTTTCGGTCATGGCCACAGGGGGAGAATGTTCGCCCACCGCATCCCATACACGTTCAAAAGTCTGTTCGCCAAGACTATAGCTAGGCATTGAAACGCCTTTGTCCATGACTTGTTGCCATTGGCTATCTGAGCCTATGGTTTTGGTTTCATAAAAGTACCACAGCTTAACATCGGTAATATGATTTTCTGTATCGCCACCGTCTAAGATCACCTGCAAAAAGGCATCGTCATCGGTGTAGAAGCGCAATATTTTGCCTCCTGTGTCTAAATTGACCTCTCCTACTGCTTGGATCAAGTGATGACTGGCGGCTTTTTCGATTAACAACTCAGGCTCAATAAGACGCAGCTTTAGTGGATCTAATTCAAATGATCCCCCTAGATACAAGCCCATTATTTCTGGCGCCTTGGCCTTAACTGGCGTGTCTTTTTTGCCAAATAATTTACTAAACATCGGGTGTCTCCTTGAACCTATGCCAGTCAAGATTAGGAATACGCTCATCGGCAATATAAAACACTTTATCTTGAGCATGGATCATCATATCAAGATCGGGATTCACTACTATATTCAAGGCCTCATTGCCTCTAGCGATCCCTATTAGGGTCGCCCGATATTGTCGCTTTAACTCAGTGAAAAGGGTCTCTACTTTAATCGATTCGAGGTGCTCAGGCAGGGTAATGGAATACTGAGCTTGGCCGTGATCTACATCTAACAGGTCGTGATGTAATAAGCTTGAACCAGGATCAAAGGCAGATTTTGCTAACATTTCTACCGCAACACTAGGGGTACATTCTACATTAGGACAATGTTTTTGTAGCAAAGAGACCAGGCTTTCATCATTAAAGTAGGCGACCATCTGTGCCTTAGGATTACGCTGGCTGCAATATAGTGCGGTGGTCATGGTGAGATCATCTTCTGGATTATCCATCAGCACCACTCTTGCATCCGCCACACAGGCACGGTCCATATCCAGATCATTACTGAAAGTGGATACTTTAATAAATTCAATATCATTGGGCAGGGGATTAATGATGTCTGCCCTGACGCACAACACTATACTAGGATTATCTGCAATAGAATCACGCTCTCTTAGCAAAAGCTGTAATAACTTTATGGTACGCTGGCCATTCCAGCCCAGTACAAGTATATGATCTTCAATATCTAAACTCTTCAAACCCCTTGCTCCTTTTTGCCATTGATTAGAGACCCATCCGGCACCACGTCCCAAGACCAAGGCAAAAATACTCAAGCCCACTGGGATCACATAAAAAGACACGAGATATTTACCAAGACTGGTGGTGGGGGATAGATCGCCATAGCCTACTGTCGAGCCTGTGACCACCAACCAATAAACAAAGTCAGTTGACTGAGTTAGGCTTTCTTCACCTGCCATCCACAGCAGTAGCCAACTGCTCGTGCCATAAAACAAAAGCGCCAGTACAATACTGTACCAGCGCATCTCGGCAAACACTCTAACAAACATTTTACGTAACTTTGGAAACATTGCTTACCTTGTTATATCCTTAGTCAGGACAGGGTATCACTACTTACCTAATATACGACTTAACTCATCGTCGGCCGAGGCCGTGCCACCGGCAATACCAGCTTGTGCTAAACGTTTACTCAAATCGTCGCTAGACTCATCGGTGGCCAATTCTTCCGCAGCTTGAAGTTCTGCATTACGCAAATTTTGCTTATCTTGAATACGTTGCAATGACTCGGTTGCCGTTTTCATCTTGCTGTTCGCACCTAAATGACGAGATGACACTGCTACTTGGGCCTTTTGCACCGACTCAGTGGCCTTGACCATATCAACCTGCTGCTCTAAACGCTTTAGATTAGATTTAGCTTGCCCAATATTGCTTGCTAATTGCTTTTCAGAGGTCTTAAATTTATCAAGATAGCTTTGTTCCGCATCTTGCTCAGCACGCAGGTCACTGACTTTTTGTGCACAATCTAAGGCCAACTGACGATCCGTATCTATGGCTTTTCGAGCATGGGTTTCGTATTGTTCGATAGAGCCTTGCAGGTTATCGACTTTTTGTTGTGCAAGTTTACACTTGGCCAAAATTTGTGTTCTGGCATGATCTGACTTACGCAATTCTTCTTTGGCTTCGCGAATTTCTTGTTCGAGAATACGAATGGCCTGACTGTCTGCTACAGATTGCGCCGCTTCAGTTGCTCCACCTTTTACGGCAGTGACTAATTTTCTCCAAACTGACATATTCTAACTCCTCAATGACTGCAAATTATCGTGGTAAGCATCTAAAAATGCTTCGACATTTTGAAACAGTGTATTTAATTCTATATTGATGCTCTCAGCTTTAGACTGGGAACTAAGTGAACCAAAAGCCGTATAATACTCATCGCCTGCCACTTGAGAGATACCTACTGTGGTCAAGGGAAATATCATATGAGTTTTTAATATCTCTTCGTTTAATGCAGCGGTGTCTTTCACTTCACTTTTGGCAAATAATAATGATTCAATTAAAATTTGTTCACCACTGATAGCTAACCAAGCGTCAAGACCGTCGCTATTAGCAATCAACAAACAATTTTCTTCTTTAGTGACAACCATATCTTGATTGTCAGCTAACAGGGTCTCAAGTTGGTTAAGATCCCACGCCATGGCTACTCTCCTGTAAGGCTAATGACTAGTGTGAAACACAAAAGATGTTAGTCATCTGCTGTATTGCGTGACACAGTGTAGTCAATTAAAAGTTAATTAGTCAATTTATATTTTCAACATTTGATATTTATTTGTTTTAAATGTAAATTATCGTTCACGTTTGTTTATATTTTTGGTGCATGTCAATATGTCTAGTAAAGATGATAATAACACTAATGATCCCTCTGTTAACCATTGTGCGGATTGGCGGCAACTGGTGCAACGACTATTAAAGTCTGAAATGTCGAAACGGGGTACCAAATATCAAGATCTCAGTGATAGATTAGCTAATATAGGTATACATCAAAGCGCAGACAACCTAAGAAATAAAGTCAATAAGGGCATTATGGGGGCAGATTTGTTGTTACAAATCATGTACGTGTTGAATATGCGTCGTATTGCACGTGATGAAATTATCGATATCTTTACCGATCTAGGTAGCCCGCTGCAAGATTAGGCCGGCTTGTGCTAAGCCATGTATAAGGCACCAAACCTTAGACAAAAAAAAGCCCAGCTCAATAAAAGTATCGGCTGGGCAAAAACAGCTTTATGAGAAAACGTCAATAATCTAACTGTGTTGATAGGTTAAATCAGTGGCATTTGTCCGCAACACCTTTAGGGTATGCATGAAATATTGCAGGTATAAAAAAACATACGTAACATAACCAATAAAATTTGTAGTGAGAACATAATGCAACTCTCTGATTTTAAATTTGATGTACCCGAGCACTTGATTGCCCGTTATCCCACCCAAGAACGCACAGCCAGCCGCTTAATGCACGTTAAAGGCAATAGTGGTGAGCTAACTCACAATCAATTTATCGACATTATTGATCTGGTCAACCCAGGGGATCTCTTGATCTTTAATAATACCCGAGTGATACCCGCCCGTTTATTAGGGCATAAAAAGTCAGGGGGAAAAATTGAAGTATTAGTGGAGCGGGTGTTAGACGAGCACAGAGTCTTGGCTCATGTGCGTGCCAGCAAAGCGCCAAAAGTAGGCAGTATATTGGTGCTCGAAGAACAAGTCGAGGTAGAGATGTTAGCTCGCCATGACGCGTTATTTGAATTGAAGTTCTTGACAGAAAAACCGGTTTTAGCGGTGCTCGAAGACTATGGGCATATGCCCTTGCCGCCATATATTGATAGGCCTGACGAGGAGTCAGATAAAGAGCGTTATCAGACAGTTTACAATAAAGTGCCAGGTGCAGTTGCGGCCCCCACCGCGGGTTTACATTTTGATCAAGCCTGTTTACAACAGCTTGCCCAAAAAGGCGTCAATAGTGCTTTTATCACATTACATGTGGGGGCAGGGACCTTTCAGCCAGTGCGGGTAGAGAATATTTTGGAGCATAAGATGCACTCAGAATATGCCCAAGTATCCCAGCAAGTGGTGGATCAGATCCTAGCCACTAAGGCCGCAGGCAAAAGAGTGATCGCTGTGGGGACTACTTCTGTGCGATCTCTTGAATCGGCGGCTCAGGCAGCATTGAAAGCCAATACACCCTTAGCGCCTTTCTTAGATGACACGGATATTTTTATCTACCCAGGTTATGAATTCCAATTGGTGGATGCCATGTTAACCAACTTCCATCTTTCTGAGTCTACCTTGTTGATGTTGGTCAGTGCCTTTGCCGGTAAAGAAAATATGTTTAACGCCTATCAGCAGGCTATTCAACAAGCATATCGCTTTTTCAGTTACGGTGATGCGATGTTTTTGGAAAAAAAGTCACGTTAAACAGATGGATATTGAGGTGACAGATCCTTGGGGGGCTAGGGCGATCCTTGCACCCTACTGCCACTAACAGGTCTTAAGTGATTTCGAGTGCCATTTAATCCCCGCTTTTTTCAATAACATTTAAGGGCCAGGATTATGGTTTACGCAGTGGAATAACACCAGTACGCGTCACCGCGATACTGCCTAAAAAGGCTTGGCTGGTGAAAATATTGGCATTGATTTCGTAGTCTATTTCCTTAGGTTTGGAGTTGAACATATCCAATAACACTCGGCCTGAATTAATCAGATTGGCCCCTACGTCAACTGAAAATGTATCCTCACTTAGTGGCTGCAAAATAAAAGCTTTATTACTGACACCTGTGGCGACTTTTATGTCTCTTATATGTAATGTAAAATTGATGCCATCGATTGGAAAGGCAATATTGTTGGGATTCACCACACGAAAGCTCAGACGAAAACGCTGCTGCAGACCTTGCATAGGCAGTATCTGTAAATGGGTCAGTTGTAAATCTGGGGCTTGATAATTAGGGATTAAATTGGCGCATGAGGAGACTAAAAAGGTAATAAAAAGCACTGTGATAAGGGGTGATTTTAGCATGTATTTTTATCCATTATAGGGGCTGCGCTTTGACTTGAAATTGCGGCTAAAGCTTGTTGCTAACGAAACGTAACTTAAAATAACCACTGAATGACGTTAACACTAACCTGCGTTATCTTAGGCATAAATATTGTAAAACGCATTTTGAGTGGGTTTCCCTAGGCTTTTTTGAAGATTAATCAGCAGTTAACCACTATTTAGTTTTTCACCCCGTCTGCAATCGTATATAATTCCGCGACTTTTTTAGCGAACCGCTCTCATAGTTTTTGAAAGCTGGGCCGCTCATTTACGCCATTTACCTAGGATGTGTAGTGATTAGGATCGCCTTATGAAATTTGAGTTAGACAACACTGATGGCAAAGCTCGCCGCGGACGTTTGATTTTTGACCGAGGAACGGTAGAGACTCCCGCCTTTATGCCAGTGGGCACTTACGGTACGGTAAAGGGCATGACGCCTGAAGAGTTAGATGATACCGGTGCACATATCTGTCTGGGTAATACCTTTCATCTGATGTTACGTCCAGGTACAGAGATCATTAAGCAGCATGGCGACTTGCATGATTTTATGCATTGGCAAAAGCCTATTTTAACAGACTCCGGTGGTTTTCAGGTGTTTAGCCTAGGTGAGTTGCGTAAAATCACCGAACAGGGTGTGACGTTTCGCTCTCCCATTAACGGTGAAAAGATTTTACTGACGCCTGAAAAGTCCATGCAAGTGCAACGCGACTTGGGCTCGGATGTGGTGATGATATTCGATGAATGCACCCCCTATCCAGCCACAGAAAGCGAAGCCAGAATTTCCATGGAGTTGTCGTTACGCTGGGCCAAACGCAGTAAAGATGAGCATGGTGACAGCCCCTCTGCCTTATTCGGCATTATTCAAGGTGGCATGTATGAAGATCTGCGGGATGTCTCTTTACAAGGTTTAGAAGAGATTGGTTTTGATGGTTATGCCATTGGTGGATTATCAGTAGGTGAGCCTAAAGCAGATATGATCCGGGTGTTAGATCACACCACAGATCAGATACCGGTTAACAAACCGCGATACTTGATGGGCGTGGGTAAGCCAGAAGATTTAGTGGAAGGTGTGCGCCGAGGTATCGACATGTTTGATTGTGTTATGCCCACCCGTAATGCCCGTAATGGTCATCTGTTTGTTAGTCATGGGGTGGTGAAGATCCGCAACGCGGCGCACAAGACTGATATTGGACCTTTGGATAAGAAATGCGATTGTTACACTTGTAAAAATTATTCTCGGTCATATCTCCATCACTTAGACAAATGTAATGAAATACTAGGTGCAAGGTTGAATACCATTCATAACCTGCATTATTATCAAAAGATCATGCAAGGACTGCGAGAGGCGATTGCCACTAACACATTGGATAGTTTTGTAGAAAAATTTTACCAAGAAAAAGATTTGCCGGTACCGACTTTAAATAAGTAGTACTGCTGATTAAATTTAATTAACAAAAAATTGGGGATAAAATGAGCTTATTTATATCAGACGCTTACGCGCAAGGTGCACCAGGTGGTTCTGCAGGTGGCGGTTTTGAAATGTTGATCATGCTAGGTGTATTTGGTCTTATTTTTTACTTTATGTTGTACCGGCCTCAAGCCAAGCGGGTTAAAGCCCATAAAAATTTGGTCACAGAATTGAGTAAAGGGGATGAAGTGTTAACCCAAGGTGGCATGGTGGGTAAGATTACTAAGGTGTCTGATGATAAAGATTTCATCGAAATCGGCCTAAATGATAGTACTAACATTGTGATCCAAAAATCTGCCGTGTCAGCGGTATTGCCTAAGGGCACAATGAAGTCCATATAGTGACTTGTTGTATTACAGGGCCATTTAGGCCCTTTAAGCGTGAAAACCTAAGGAACGTCTTGTGTTGAACCAAACTCCTGTGTGGAAGTACTTGTTGGTGATTTTTGTGATCGGCATCTGTGCTTTATATGCCTCACCGAATTTGTATGGTGAAGATCATGCTGTGCAGATATCTGCTGGCAAAAATGGCCAAATTAGTCCGGCCATAGTAGACACTGTGAACAGTGTATTGACCTCAGCCAATATATCTAGCAAAAGTGTTGTCATAGATAATGAGCAAATTTTAGTCCGCTTGACCGATCCTGACACTCAACTAGTGGCCCGCGAAAGCATTGAGAAAGCCTTAGGTGAAGACTACTTTGTAGCAATGAACCTGGCGCCAGACACCCCAGCATGGCTAGAAGCTTTAGGTGGTGTGCCAATGAAGTTAGGTTTGGATCTACGCGGCGGCGTGCACTTCTTGATGGAAGTGGACATGAAGTCGGCCATTGCTAAATCGTTTGAAGATATGGTGGGTGACTTTCGTACTGCCTTACGAGAAGAAGGCATTCGCTACCGCACGGTCAAACAGGTTGAGCAAGGCGTAGAGATATTCTTCCGTGATCAAGACACCTTAGATAAAGCCGAGTTCTTCTTGAAAGACAGAAACCGAGACCTGGTGTTTTCCGAAAAGAATGGACTGGTGATCTTGGTCAGCATGTCGGAACAAAAATTAATTGAAACCCGTGATTATGCGGTCAAACAGAACATTACCATCATTCGTAACAGGGTGAACCAGCTAGGTGTCGCTGAGCCAACCGTACAAAAACAAGGCCCAGATCGCATAGTAGTGCAACTACCAGGCATTCAAGACACGGCCAAAGCCAAAGAGATCCTCAATGCCACTGCCACCTTAGAGTATCGGGAAGTGGATATTGAACATGATATTCGCGACGCCATGAACGGCCGTATACCTGCGGGCTCTGAGCTGATAGAGGATCAAAACGGTGTGCCGCAATTATTAAAAAAACGTATTATTGTTAAGGGCAGTGAAATCATTGATGCCAACAGTGGTGTCGATCAAAACGGCATGCCTAAAGTTTCTATCTCACTGAACTCAAAAGGTGGGGCTAAGATGCTTAACTTCACCAAGCGTGCCGTAGGCAAACCTATGGCAGTGGTGTTTATTGAGTACAAGTCCACAGGTGAGCGTGATCTTAATGATAAGTTGATATTTGAACCCAAAAGAACGGTCATCAGTGTTGCCAGGATCAACGGGGTATTCAGTAATTCCTTCGAAACCACGGGTTTAGATTCGCCCAAAGAAGCCTTCGATTTGGCCTTGTTGCTACGTGCTGGTGCACTGATCGCGCCCATTCAGATCATTGAAGAGCGCACGGTAGGCCCCAGTTTAGGTCAAGAGAACATAGATTTAGGCACTCAGGCTATTATTTGGGGCTTTGTCGCCGTGCTGATCTTTATGCTGGTTTATTATAAGAAGTTTGGTGTGGTTGCCAATATTGCTTTGACCTTAAATTTAGTGATGATCATGGGCTTGATGTCGATGATCCCCGGCGCCGCCTTAAGCTTACCCGGTATGGCTGGCATAGTCTTAACTGTGGGTATGGCGGTGGATGCCAACGTTCTGATATTTGAACGAATACGGGAAGAAATTGCCGAAGGCCGCAGTCCACAACAAGCTATTCATCACGGTTATGATAGTGCCTTTTCAACTATTTTAGATGCGAATGTCACTACCTTTTTGGTTGGCTTAATATTATTTGCAGTAGGTACAGGGCCAATTAAAGGCTTCTCAATCACCTTAATGATTGGTATCGCCACGTCCATGTTCACTGCGATCATCGTCACAAGAGTCATAGTGAATGCATGGTGGGGCGGAAAACGTCTAACCAAGTTATCGATTTAGGAGAGCCCAGATGCAAATATTAAAATTTAAAGGAAGCATCGATTTTATGTCGTTGCGTAAGCCAGCGGCAGTGTTATCGATGATCATGATCATCGTTTCTTTGGGATCACTGGTGACTCAGCAGCTTAATTGGGGCCTAGATTTTACCGGCGGTACTCAGATCGAAGTAGGCTACGAACAAGCCGCAGATCTAGAGCAGATCCGAAAACTACTTGAAGCCTCTGACTTCAATGATGCGGTGGTGCAAAATTTTGGCAGTAGCCAAGATGTATTGATCCGTTTAGCCTCTCGTGAAGGGGTTAAACCTTCGGAGTTAGGTGATGCGGCTATCAAGGTACTAAAGCAGGCGGATAGTACCGCTGAAATGCGTGGTAGCTCTTATGTCAGCTCTAGTGTGGGTGAAGAGCTAACGGAGCAAGGTGGCTTAGCGATGCTGGTGGCCTTGATCTGTATTTTGATATACGTCGCATTACGTTTTGAATGGCGCTTTGCCTTAGGCTCGGTTGCCGCTCTGACCCATGATGTGATCATTACCCTGGGCTTATTTTCCTTATTTCAATTGGAATTTGATCTCACGGTCTTGGCCGCAGTCTTGGCGGTCATTGGTTATTCATTGAACGATACCATAGTGGTATGTGATCGTATTCGGGAAAACTTTCGCAAAATACGTAAGGCTGAGCCAGAAGAGGTGATCAATACTTCTTTGACGCAAACCCTGAACCGAACCATTATTACTTCGCTGACCACTATTTTAGTGTTACTTGCCTTGTTCTTTCTAGGGGGAGCCACTATTCACGGTTTCGCCACCGCCTTATTGTTTGGTGTAGTGATAGGGACCTACTCTTCGGTATATGTGGCCAGTCTAGTGGCATTGACCTTAGGGATCAGCCGCGAGGATTTGATGCCCACTGAAATTGAGAAAGAAGGTGCAGATCAAGAACCATTGGCCTAAGACACCGCTAGATTAGCCAATAGTTGATTATCTAAAAAGCCAGCACTGTCAGTGCTGGTTTTTGTTTTTTAACGACATACTTTTTAACAGTTTTTGCCCTACTTACATGCACCGAGTCATGTATATTAATCTGAATATTATTTGTTGAGGAAAACGATGTTTGTAGCTAAGCCCCATAAGATCAAGACAGTGTTTTTGTTAAGCGTCAGTTTGCTGGTGAATGCTTGTACTGTTAATGGTCCAGTCGAACAATCTACTGAGCCTGCTGCCCAAGATCAGATAGTTAAAAGTCCTACCGATCATCGCCTCTATGCGTCTATTGTGCTGGATAATCAACTTGAAGTGGTACTGGTATCCGATCCCAGCATCAAACAATCTGCCGCCGCTATGAGTGTGGCGGTGGGCTCCTTACAAGAACCTAAGGAATTTGGCGGTTTAGCCCATTATTTAGAACATATGTTGTTTCTAGGCACTAAAAGTTACCCTAAGGTCGGTGACTATAGTGAATTCGTTAGCCAAAATGGGGGGGCAGAAAACGCATACACTGAGCTGGATCATACTAACTATATGGTCGCGGTTAATAATGATGCCTATGGCGAAGCCTTATCACGCTTCAGTGGCTTTTTTTATGAAGCCACATTAGATCCAAACTACGCCGACAAAGAGCGTAATGCGGTGCATTCTGAGTGGTCAATGAAGGGCCCCAACGATTGGGTGATTTTAGAACAGCTCAATGGCACCACCTTAAATCCCCAGCATCCCATATCACAATTTAACTGGGGTAATCTAACGTCACTGGTCGACAAAGGTGACAACAAACTGCACACAGCCTTAGTGGCTATGTATGACACTTATTATTCGGCCAATCTAATGAAAGGGGCGATGATCAGCCATTTGCCCCTAGCCCAGATGAAAGAATTGGCCCAACAGTATTTTGGTAAAATACCCAACAAGTCTACCCCCAGACCTAAGATGCAAGTGCCAGTGGCTAAACCTGAGCATTTACAAAAGATTGTGCATTACGTTCCGCAAACGGATATGAAGCAGTTGCGTATTAATTTTGTTATCAAAAATAATGCACAGCAATTTGCCGTTAAACCTAATGGTTATGTGAATTATTTATTAAGCAATGAAATGCCTGGCACCTTAGCCTCTCAGCTTAGGGATGCAGGGTTAAGTGAAGCGGTCTACTCCAATTATGATGCCGACAAGTATGGCAACGCAGGTAACTTTTCACTGTATATCGATCTCACCGAAACCGGCGTGCAAAACCGCGACCGGGTGATGGCAGCGGTGCTTAAGTATCTTGATTTGCTTAGAACACAAGGAGTCGATGTTAAATACTTCGATGAAATTAAACTATCACTGAACAACAGTTTTCGCTTTAAAGAAAAAACCAATGATTACAACTATGCCATGAGCATTGCTGCCAACCTGCAGCATTTGCCCACCCCTTATGTGCTCAGCAGTGCCTATGAATATCAGCGCTTTAACCCAAAGGCCATTCAAGATGTTTTAGATCAATTGGTGTTAGACAACGCCCGGGTTTTTTATATCGATAAAGGCCAAACTGTTGACCAAGATATGCCTTATTTTGCCGGTCAATACGCCGTTACAGATATCACTGAACAGCAGCAGCAGATCTGGCAAACCTTGTCCCAAGAGTTTGCCTTAACCCTACCTAGGGTCAATGGTCTGATGCCAGAAAACTTTGATTTGGTGATCCCTACCTATACGGAGCAACCTAAACAACTAGTTGCAGAGCATGGATATACGGCTCACCTTGGGCACTCTGCCTTGTTTAGCCAACCTAAAGGTCGGGTGACCCTTGATTTGAATAGTGGTGTCAGTCAAGCCACGGCTAAAGATCATGTCTTGGCGAATATCTTGTCTAGAGAGTTAGCGCAACAGCTTACACAGTTGCAGTCTGAAGCAGGGGCGGCGGGTATGGGGCTGTCAACACGTATCAGCAATGGTCTATCTTTAACCGCTACAGGTTTTAGTGACAAACAGTCGACTTTATTGGCCAGCGCGTTACAACAGATCAGCCAATTCTCTATTAGCGAGGCGGATCTAGCCAACCACAAGGCGGGCTTTAGATCGGATATGCAAAGCCGTAAACGGCAAATATTGCTTAATCAATTGTTTCCTAAATTTCGTCAAGTGGCCAATCTGGATGCTTTTAGCGATCAGGCTTTATTAGCCGAAGTCGCAGCCATTAATCCAGCAGACGTGCAAAGCTTTAAAGATCTCTTATTGAAACATGCTAATTTACGGATCTTCGCTTACGGTAATTATTCACCACAACAAGTGAAAGACTTAGGTGAGCTGGTACTGACTAAGTTACCCCAAGATAGAAGTATTGCAGCCATATACCAAACCCCTACTATGGTGCCCAAGGCTGGCAAGACCTATATCTGGCAAGAAGATGTACAAATGACAGATATTGGTTTTATCCACGCCTATATGGCGCCCTTGAATGATAAGGATCTGGCCGCTGCTAGCATATTGTCACAGATATTACGTCCGGCCTTGTCTAAACAAATCCGCACCGAAGAACAACTCGCCTATTCAGTGGGTTTTATTAGCCAAGCCATGCCTACACAGATGTTGGTGGCCTTTTATATTCAGTCTCCGGCAAAAGGTTTGGCAGCAGTCGATAATCGCATTAGTGACTTTCGCAAACACTTTGTTGAACAGTTAAATAATGTGACACCACAGGTGTTTGCCACTAATAAGAACAGTGTGCTTATCGCCTTAACCCAGCCCGCTAAAAATTTGTCGGAAGAGATGTCTGAATTCATCGGAGATTGGCGCAATCAAAAATGGCAGTTTGAGAGTAAAGCTTTGCTGATTAAAGCGTTACAAGCCGTTAGCCTAAAAGATGTGCAGGACTTTTATCAGCGCCTGCAGAGCGGCGCTGACTTTGGACAAATGATGATCCAGATGCGCGGCACCAAGTTTGCCGATAAAGCCTTCGCTGAGCGTGCAGGAGCGGTTAAGGTCGAAGATATTGACGCCTTTCATATACAGCAAGCTCAGTAAGGTTATAAACCAAGATCCTGAGCCACACCAAACTAAAGGTGCTATTTGTAAACTAAATAGTGGTGGGCACGTATAGATAGGCAATTATGTAAATTGTAGGGCTAGGTTTTTGGCCCATCATCCTCAGCTATAGAAGTAATTATGGATCTTATATTTTTTGATTTAGACGGCACCCTATTAAACGAGCTGTCTGAAATATCGTCCTTTACCAAAGAGACACTTTGCCTATTAAGGGACAAAGACATAGCTTATACAGTGGCAACAGGACGCACTATGCTGTCGGGGCAACGTCTGGTGGCTGGTCATGATTTTGATTTACCTCAAATTTATAATAATGGGGTAACGATATGGGATCCTAAACATCAACAGCTAACACTGGAAAACTTACTTGATAAGGCTGAAGTGTCCACAGTGATAGATTTTGCTCTTGCTCAGGGCATGACGCCTTTTGTTAACGCTATCGATCATCATCATCATTATGTTTTTTTTAATGAACCCAGACATGCTGTAGAAAAAGAGTTGTTAGAGAAGTTCTTTGCTAATACCGATGCTAAGCTTTTGTCCCTACAAGCTTTGCCCGCGGATAGTCAGGTGACCAATATTAGTATGATAGGTGAGGCACAAGCTATTCATGACATGTGGATTGAGCTTAATACCTATGAAAACCTGATTGCCTACTCGGGACCAGCTCTAGAGGGGCAGGAATTTAGGTGGATGGATGTGCATCATAGTGAGGCCAGTAAAGGAAGTGCAGTGAGCCAATTGAAGACACAATTGGCTGCCAGTAATGTCATATGTTTTGGCGATAGTGATAACGATTTGAGCATGTTTGCCCTAGCCGATGAAAGTTATGCCCCACAAAACGCCAAGGACGAAATTAAGCGCTGCGCCAGTGCAGTGATTGGCCACAATCACCAAGATGGTATCGCCCATTTCTTACGTGAGCGCTTTTCATTATAGAAGGTGGCTGGGTAAAACACTTGGCTGGCACTCTTGCTGATCACTAAGAACACCAAGGGCACATTGAACAAGCCCTTGGGCAAGGTGCTGGCGTTTCAACTCGGGCTGCTGACAATTGAGACGTTATTGGCCCCAGATCATTAAACTAAATAATTTTTTACCCCGTTTAATTAAGGTGTATTTACCGTGCAAAGCCGCACTTGCACTGAAGCTTGCCATAGGATCTGTGACTTTTTGACCATTTACCGAAACGGCCCCTGTGCTAATAAATTCTCGGGCCATCTTGTTGGATTTAGCTAATTCGCTAGCAGTGAGTAACTCAACCAAGCCGGCTTCAGATTGAGTCAAGGCGTGGCTCGGCAAACCGTCTTGGGCTAACTGTTCTAAATCTGATTCACTCAACGAGGCGAGATCCCCAGAGAATAGAGCCTGGGTGATACGCTTAGAAGAAACCAAACCTTCTTCACCATGCACTAGGCGCGTCACCTCATCGGCTAATATTCCTTGGGCTTCTGGACGACCTTGAGCAACCTTGTCCCGCTCTTCAATGGCTATTATCTGTGTGACGGGTAAGAAGGTGAAGTAACGTAAGAAGGAGTAAACATCGGCATCGGCGGTGTTTATCCAAAACTGAAAGAAAGCGTAGGGAGAGGTACGTTTTGGATCTAGCCAAATAGTGCCAGTCTCGGTTTTGCCAAATTTAGTCCCATCTGATTTGGTCACTAAGGGCATAGTTAAGCCGTACACTTTATTGCCATACATACGCCTTGCTAAATCGATACCACCGGTGATATTGCCCCACTGATCTGAGCCACCAATCTGTAATGTGGTATTTTCTTTATCACTCAACTCGGCAAAGTCGAAAGACTGCAGCAACATATAACTAAATTCGGTAAATGAAATACCCGACTCATCACGATCGATACGCTGTTTCACCGACTCTTTTTTGATCATGGCGTTGACGCTAAAATGTTTGCCCACGTTACGCATAAAATCAATGACACTAACGTTAGCGGTCCAGTCTAGGTTGTTAATCACTTTGGCAGTATTGGCTTGTTCGCCAAATTCGATAAATTGGCTGACTTGTGTTTGTAACTTACCCACCCAAGCGGTTACCACGTCATCACTGTTGAGCTTACGTTCAGCGGTTTTGAAGCTGGGATCGCCTATTAGGCCTGTAGCGCCGCCCACTAATGCCAATGGTTTATGGCCTGCTTGTTGAAAACGTCTCAGCATCAATAATGGCACTAGGCTACCAATATGTAAGCTATCGGCTGTGGGATCAAAGCCACAATACAAGGTGCGTGATCCACTAGAAAGGTGCTCGGCCAGCTCTTCATCGGCTGTGCATTGAGCCACTAGGCCACGGGCCTTAAGATCTTCTATTAATAGATTAACCGCTGTTGTCATAATTTAACCTGTATCTATTTTTGAACCCGCAAGGGTATGAACACATTTTCAAGGCGCAGATTCTACACTTAACTAGTCGCTAAAAAAACTACTTAGTGTGCCTAAACCTTGGTTGCTAGGGAAGATGGCGACAAAAAACCATTTTGCGGTTTTATCCAGCAGGGGATCAGTTCTAATATATGAAAGTTCACTGTGGATGGACGGCCAGAGAATATTAGCCAGGTGTGCAGGAACAGGCCGATCTTGGCTTAACTTATGAGCAAAGGTTGTCCCCTAAGGCAGAACCTAGCGCTGAGTAAATCAACTTGCACAGTTAAAGTCCCTGGCGTGCGGCGTTAATTACTGCAGCAGCAATTAAGGCAGTTCTTAAGCCTCGCCTTACTCATTGATTAAACTATTAGGGGTAAAAAAAGCGCACTAATGTGACCATAATGCCGGTTAATCAGCAGGCATGTCTATCTAAAATCACCGTCGCTTTATCTATCTTTCGTTGCGTATTTTGACGGGCAAGAGGTATGTTCTTTTTGCACATTATAATACTCTTAACCTATCATTTATGGTTATCACGCCAGTGAGCTGGTAAAGCAATCAATCTATGCTTAATGCTGGGTTTTTATGACGGAACTAGACGACCCCTTAAACTCTGGCCAATACTATATCAAAGGTTAATTTACCGTCTTTTAACTCGGGTGTAATGCTCTGCCGTTCATTCAAGGGGATTGCTAGATATAATTTATCACTCTCATTTAGTGCTTCGTTGGCAAAGTACATCTGCGTGATCAGTTCATGCATGCCTTTCTTAGCCACACGAAAATGTATATGGGGAGGCCTATCCCAATCATCATCCACAGGATATTTGCCGGGTTTAATGGTTTTAACATGATAAGTACCATCTTGGCCTGATTTGATTTTCGCCCAATATTGAAAATTATTGTCTAGTGGGGAAGACTGTGGGGCATCTTCATGCAAATAACGCCCATTTTTATCAGCCTGCCATATATCGATCATCGCATTGGCTACTGGGTAGCCATAGGTATCTATAATCCGACCTGACACTAACAATGGTAGTCCCTGGGCACTACTAGTACCACCAGGTACCTTTGTCATATCTGCATTTTTGTCTATTTGCGTGTGGATGGGAAAAAAAGGGCCCTCAGTCTGCTCGGCTGTTGGGGTTAACAAGGACTCTTTAGCCAAGCTAGGCAAGGCACTACCGGCTAAGGCAATAGCCCCTAGAGATATAAATTTTCTGCGAGAGGACTGATTATGGTTCATCTCTGACTCCATATGTATAAGTTGTATAGTCGACATGTTAAAAGTAGCACAACCGCTAATTTTCTTGCAACTACCCAAGGCGGGAGGCTTGGGCGACTCAACTTTTGTTCTCAACAATGCTAAGCAATTAGCAACAATAGATCACATGGCTGCTCTATTTAATGGGGGCTGATTTTTCTGAGTTTACCTTGGACGAACCCCGTGATGGCTCAAAGGATGATATCTGCAAAAATGCCGATTACAGGAAACCCACTACAGGTAAGCTGGCGACTAAGCTTCTTGATACCAGCGCACCTGTGGTTAATAACAGCCAAGTCACAGGGATAAGCATTTAGTCTACCTAGATCGCTGCTTGTATGCTCCGTAAAAAAGACCGAAGCTTGGCGGCTGGCACGGGTTTATGCAAGACCTGCCAATGGCCAGTGTTCATTTGCTCAATGCGCTTTTTGTCTGTGTCTCCTGTGACAATCAAGGTGGGGATATCTTGTTGGTATTTGGCCTTGAGCCCAGTGACCACGTCTATGCCTGTGAGGTCATTGGCTAATCTAAAGTCAGTGATCAGCACATCAGGCTTGCGTGTAATTTGCTCCAGTTGCACCATTAATGCGGCTGCCGAATCGGCCACCACCACTTCATATTTCCATATTTGTAATAACTGCAACATGCCTTCACGAATACTTTCTTCGTCGTCCACTACTGCAATCAGCAGTGAACTTGCACTGTCAGCAACAGCAACAACTTGCTTGGCTGTGGTTAGCGGGCTATCAATGTCACTTTCTCGTTGTTGTATACTAACGGAAAAGGTCGAGCCGACACCTATATCAGACGCCACTGTTACGTCATGACCCAGTAACCTTGCGGTTCGGTCTACGATAGCCAAACCTAATCCCAAGCCTTTCTTTCTGTCTCTTTGGGCATTTCCTACTTGATGAAATTCCGTGAAAATATTTTGCAATTCTTCTTGGGGAATACCTATACCAGTGTCACTGACACTGATGGTTATCATGGCGTCTTTGGCTTCGCATTTAACAGTGATTTTTCCAGACTCGGTATAACGAATGGCATTTTCCAAGTAATTACGCAGTATTTGTTCCAGTAAACTCGCTTCACTGGTGATCTGATAAGTCCTTTGTGGCCATTCTATTACTAAGCCTTGTTCTGAGGCTTGCATATCAAAAGCATTGGCTAATTTCTCAAACAGTGGTTGCAGGGGAAAACTAACTTGTTGGGCGTCAACGGCCCCAGCGTCCAATTTTGAGATATCCAGTAATGCGTCAAAAAGGCTTCTTAAAGCAACCATAGAGAGGTTAATTTGCTCGACTATTTTACGGGTTTTAGGGTCTTGGGTGGACTCATCTAAAACCGAGGTAAACAAACTTAAAGAATACAAGGGTTGACGCAAATCATGGCTGGCGGCCGCCAAAAATTTGGATTTCGCTCTATTGGCTCGCTCAGCTTCAGTTTTTTGCTCTTTTAGCTGTTCGATGAGGGCCAGATTTTCAAAGCGTAGGGCTAATGTGGTCTTAAAGTTTCTATTTAACCTAATATTAAATGAACTTAGCACCAATAAAAACAATATTGAAACTATGCCTAAAGTAATATGGAATTTATCGCCTATGATAAAAAACTGAATGGTAATAGGTATCAAAGTCATGGGTATGTAGGCGAAGTAGCCGGGTAAATAATGGCTATAAATAACCGCCGAACCGCCGGCCATTGCAAATAAGCTCATCAATAGAAAAGTCTGGTATATTTCATTTTCCATAGGGAAATAAAGGATCCCCATAGTGCCCCATATTATCCCAGCAGACGCGCCACCTAAGATCAGTGATAGTTTAAAAGGGCGCAAATTTTGTGGGCTAAATTGACCTCGATACTTGACAAAAATACCGGCCCTGATGATCACCATCAACAACAGTAACCCTAAAAAAATTCCGATAGAAAGCAGGGGCACAGTGTCTGAAAAACCATAAGACAATGCCAAACCTACCATCAAGTTAATCGCTAACAGTACTGGGGTCGATCCGTGCAGTATGTTGATTTGTTCGGCGTGAATTTTATGGTTGATCTGTTGGTCAATGTTAACTGGCAAAGTATTCCCTTTAATCGTTTTGTATGACGTTACCCATTTATATCCCCATAGTGCAATAATCTAATCCATTGTTCCATAGTGTATAGGCACAACAAAAGGTCATTTTTAAGTAAATTAACCATGGATCTGGACTGCTATGCCCCTATCGTCTGTGTGGCCCTTTTATGGCCGCATATTAATGTCCAGTTTCGGCTGGGAAACCCGCCATCTGTGTCTTTGCGGCAAAGTTATCAACCCTGGAAACCTCTAAGCAATGCGGCCAAACAATCCTTGCTGATAATCACTCACCGCCTGGCGAATTTCCTGTTCGGTGTTCATCACAAAAGGGCCCATATGCACAATTTTTTCGTTGATTTTGTTGCCTACCAAAATGAGCGCACCCGCCCCTTCTTCAGCGGCGGTGATGACTAATGCCTGTTGAGCATCGACCACAGCCAATTCTCCAGTCTGTAAAGGCGGAGAGGAAAAGCGGCCTGTGTGCACATAGACTAGTACTTGCTGTGCATCAGATAAATCAAAGGTCGCCTTACCGAGGCTGTCTAGGGTTAAATCTGCCAGCGCCCCATTGGCCGTTAAACCAGTTAAAGATGAGGCGGCGGTTTTTCCGGCAAAGGTCCATGTGCCTGCCAGTAACTTAATACCGGCGCCCGTGTTGTTGTGGATCTGCGGTAAGCTTGTTGAGTCTTGATAACGTGGAGCCCGTAATTTGTCCTTAGCGGGCATATTCAACCATATTTGAAAACCATGCATGCTTCCCTTTTCATCAGTGATTGGCATCTCAGAGTGGATCACGCCGTAGCCTGTGCTCATCCACTGCACATTGCCGGCCGTAATCGCGGCACTATTACCCATTTGATCTTTGTGTGCAAAACCGCCTTTGAGCATATAGGTAAAAGTTTCAATACCCCGGTGCGGGTGAGCCGGGAAGCCGCCAATAAAATCGTTTTTGTCATCAGACTTTAGCTCATCAATCATTAAATAAGGGTCAAGGAGTGTGCCAGTAAAGTCAGCAATCCGCGAGATTTTAACCCCATCGCCATCTTGGGTTGCCTGTGCTTTTTTTTTGGCTAATATCATCATTTTGTTATTCCTGTCCTTTATATTGCCTTATAAACCAATCTGCTGACGATCATGGGGCGCTGACCAATCTTGGCTGTGACCCACAGGCACAATGCCGTAGGTATTGATAGAGAGATGGCTGGCATAATAATGGCGTTTAATATGTGCCATATTGACGGTTTTGGCCATATTGGGCATTTGATACAGCTCTAACATATAGTGGTATAAGTGAGAAAACTCCTTGAGCAAATTTAAGTTACATTTAAAGTGGGTATGATAGACAGAATCAAAACGCACCAAGGTTGTCCATAAGCGCCAATCGGCTTCTGTGAGCTGGCTACCGGTTAGATAACGCTGTGTCGCTAACGTCTGGTCAACTTGCCGTAAGGCAGCAAATAAGCCTTCTACATTGTTGTCATAGGCTTGTTGGCTGGTGGCAAAACCTGTCTTATAAACCCCATTATTAATTTTGTGATAAACCAATTCATTGGCCTGATCTATTAGGATTTGTAAATCCCTAGGATAAAAATCCAAGGTGTTACCGGTAATATGGTTAAAAGCGCTATTGAACATGCGGATAATTTCAGATGACTCATTGTTTACAATGACTTGCTGATGCTTATCCCATAACACAGGCACACTGATCACCGCTTTGTAGTCAGGATCTTGTGCGAGGTATTTCTCAGACATGTACTCACTGCCATACAAATCGTCACCTGTGGTGCCATACAGTTTGGCGGACTCTTCATCATGCTTAATACTCCAGCCATTATCATGCATGTCTGGATGAACTACGCTAACAGTAATCAAGTCTTCAAGCCCCTTTAATTGGCGAAAAATTAAGGTGCGATGTGCCCAAGGACAAGCCAGTGATACATATAAATGATAACGGTTGGCTTGTGCCTGAAAACCACCTTGACCTGTGATCCCGGCATTACCCTCTGGGGTGATCCAATTTCTAAATTGTGAATCTTTACGGCGATACTCGCCCGAGTCTATGCTGCTGTTCCAACTAGATTTTACTGTTTTCATGGTCAGTATCTCTTGTGTAATTAATCGATCATGGCACATAGGCGTTGTTGTTTAGCCTAAAATGCTGTGGCTGGCGATAGATCATTGGCCGCTCATCACGACCGACCAATCCAACACTAAGCCAAGCGTTGTTTTAACAGTTCGTCCAAAGATAATTTACCTGCGCCACTGAAGATCAAAGAAATTGATATAGCTAATAAGGCCAGGGCAAATTCGTAGCCGTTATTACTCATAAATAAGCCATTGGCAAAATGTACGGTAAAAATGGCCACTAACATGGTAATGCTCAGCATTAAGGCCGCTGGGCGAACAAGCAATCCCAGCAATAAGGCAATACCGCCAAAAAACTCGGCACTACCGGCTAGTAACGCCATTTGATAGCCAGGCCCTAGGCCAATCGATGCCATCCACTGACCTGTACCCTCAAGACCATAGCCACCAAACCAGCCAAATAATTTCTGTGCGCCGTGGGCGATAAAAATAATTGCAGTGGGAATTCTAAGGGCTAAGGCTGCGAAACCTGCGTCAGTTGTAATTATTTTAGTGATAAAAGATGTGTTCATTATTTTCTCCAAGGTTCATTGTTTTTGAATGTTGAAACCATTATATTTAATGACGTTTAAGATTAATAACGGTAATATTTGAAGCTATAGTTCAAAAGGATTGATGTAATGAATTCACCCATCACACTCGATGCATTAAAGGTACTCGATGCCATTGAGCGTAAACAGAGTTTTGCCGGAGCCGCTGAAGAATTGTTTAGAGTGCCGTCAGCCATTTCCTATACAGTCAGCAAACTGGAGGAAGATCTTGGTGTCGCGCTATTTGATCGCACTAAGCGCAAGGCAGCATTAACCGCGGTAGGGCATATGCTGGTTGAACAGGGCCGGCTTATTTTAAAGGCCACAGACGAGTTAACCCATATGGCAAAACAATCTGCCGAAGGCTGGGAGCTGGAATTACGCATTGCTATCGATAGTGTTTTACTGTTTCAACCTATTTACTTGTTAATTGCGCAATTTCAACACCGCTACCCATGGATCAATATCCGCGTCACAGAAGAAGTGTTTGGAGGCACGTGGGACGCATTGGTTGCGGGAAGTGCTGATCTTATTATTGGTGCCACAGGTGAGGCGCACAACAATGACTTTGCTATCCATAGCCTTGGTAAGATTGACTTTGTTTTTGCGGTGGCAAAAGATCATCCCTTAATAAATGCACCACAGCCACTTTCCAAGCAAATGATTAAACAATACCCCTCAGTGGTGGTAGCGGACAGTTCTAGGCATTTACCCGGTCGTTCAGCGGGTTTGCTCGACGGTCAAGCGCGGTTTACCGTGCCCAGTGTGGAAAAAAAAATAGAGGCCCATCTGCTGGGTTTAGGTGTGGGATTTTTACCCCTGCATAGGATTAAAGATTTACTAGGATCTGGGCAACTTGTTACCTTAGCCATAGCGCAGCCCCAAAGCAGAAATAGCGATTTGTGTATGGCGTGGCGCAAAGATAATCAAGGTAAAGCGCGGGCATGGTTTGTTGACCGTATCCAACAGCTGTCAGTTAAGCTGTTTTAGCCGATTTATTGTGCTTAGGGCTAAGGTCACCCTTAGGCAAACCGCTAACCATTCACGGCGCAAATAAACCATCGCCGCTATTCGTCAATCTAAGTTTGATCGTCTCAGCTGGGCAATTTACTCAGTAGCGGCATATCTTAGGGTTTGTCCTGCTCTTAGACGCCCGGCGCCTCGCACTACCCCTGGCATATCAGCAGCCAACTCCCCCAGTGACTTCAATACTTGAACCTAGGCCAATGCCAGTGGTAATTGTGATCCTATGGGCCACATTGTGCTTGTCTATAGGTATACAAAGGCTTGCGTGTCTGGCAGATCTTTTAGGATCTGGTCCCTAATCACTCTTTGTAATTCTGCGACCTGGTTTTGATCTCTAGCTCTAATGCCGATAGTGCCGTCGTTTGGCCAAGTAATAATGTAATCGTTTTTTAAGCTGGGCTGCTTATCGCCATCCATATAAAGCCGCAGTCTTTTCACTAGCCAATCTAACACGTCTTGATGCACAAACTGATCACTTCAATTCGGGACTTTTGCATGTCGGTGTCTAGATCATATTCAAGGTTGATCCATGCCCCACCTTGATCAGCCCAAGCTTGCATTGAGGTCATGGCGGGTAAGACTTTTTCTTGGGGTTCAATTATTTCCGACTCCATCTCAAGGGGTGAGGCAACGCGCCAGCCCGTTTGGATAGAAATCTGTGGATATCGGGAAACAGCTGAATGGGTAATTTGTATTAACTCAACAGCACTAAGAATATGATGATGCCTACCGCTATGGTGATGCCTGACACATTGTGTCATGAGGCTTTAGTCAAAGTCATTGGGGTTCTTAGGGCCGATTTTAGTGGTACCAGTATAAGTCGAGGCATACACAACCATAGTTTAAAACACCAGCTGTAGGATTATTACGTTAAGTGGCAGACGGTTCAGCTAAATATTTCAACATCTGTATTGGCGGCTGGATATTTGAACGTTACCGCCTGTGTTATGACAATGGACGTATTAGTGTGACTGCCTAAGTCTTTAAAAATCTGCTGGGCGTTCGAAGCATAACCATTCTTTGCTGTTGGGGTGCTGTAGTTCTAGGCGTTGGGCATGTAAGTGCAAACGTTTGGCTGCTTTGCCATATAAATCATCTCCTACTATAGGCATGTTTAACCCTAAGTTATGGGCGCAGTGCACTCTGAGTTGATGGGTGCGGCCTGTTTTCGGGAATAAAAGCACTCTGGTTTGTTCAGTGCTCAGGTTGCGTTCTATCACCTGCCATTGGGTGTGGGCTGATTTACCGAACTGGGCACAGACCAATTGCCTTGGCCTATCGTATAGATCACCTCTTAAGGGCAATGTGATCAGGCCCTGATCTTCTGGGACTAGGCCTTCTATTAAGGCCACGTAAGACTTTTTAACTTCACGGTTTATAAATTGACGTTGTAGATGTTTGTGGGCTTTAGGGTGTAAAGCGATCACCATTAGCCCCGAGGTCGACATATCTAAGCGATGTACTATTAATGGTCCCCGTGCCTGGGGAAATTGTTGCTTTATACGCTCATATACCGAGTCGGTGATTTGTTTTCCAGGCACAGATAATAGCTCACAAGGTTTATGCACTATGACTATGTCTGGATCTTGGTATTGGATCTCCAAGGCCTGATGTGCGCCTCGGTTAGTCAGCATAGGATTATCATCCATTTTTATGCCCTCTAACATATGGGTCAAAATGGGCTGACACTTACCTAAACAAGCGGGGTAATACTGTTTATGTTGCCGTACCTCTGATTTTGGTGATGCGCCCCACCAAAACTCTGCCAGGGCTATGGGTTTTAAATCCTCTTGAAAAGCATATTGTAATAATTTAGGGGCCGCACATTCACCGGCACCAGCTGGAGGGGTGCGTAACGCAGTCTGGCTGAAAATCTGTTGCAGATCTAAGGCTTGATGTTGCTGATTTAAAAAACGGTATTCGGCAAATAGACGTTGCTGTAGTTGCGAGGACAGGGATTTACGTTGGGCTTTCAGCTCTTTGATCCTATCTTCTAAGGGCATCAGTGGTTGTTCAATTTGTGCTAATTTATCAGCCCATGCTAGGTTTAAGCGCTTAAGTTGTAATTTGTCTTCAATGCTTTGCTGACTGAGTGTCTCTAACAGTGAGGCCACCCCAGTCTGGTCAATATTATTCTGAGCACTTAAACGTTGGGCTTTACGGTCGCTTCGATGGCTTATCATCTTGGCACGGTGCGCGCTGACCTGTTGTTTTTGTGCCTCATGTTGCTGTTGCCATTGTTGTTGTAACTTGGCCAGCTGTGGATCCTGCTCAAGGAGTAAAATACGGCCATTCAGTTGATTGACCTTAGCTTGCTCTGTGCTAAAAAAACTGTGCTTATGCAAGTTATCAAAAATAGGTGGGACAAAACCTTGATGGTGGTTTTGTTCGGCTAATTTGCCGGAAAAAGCACACAAGAAACCCAGTTCACCCTGTGGGTCTTGTACCACTAACACCCCAAACATCTTGCCGATAATATGCTCAGGATCATCTCCAAGACCAAAGTTGTGCTGCCATGTCTTTTGTTTTTGCAAGTACGTTTGGAGCTGCTCGGCTGCCAGCAATGCCAAAGGGTGAGGTTGATAAGCGTAGACAAAGGTGAAATTTTCCGGTAATTCCTGGCCGCGAGTGCAAGCTAAGAAGGGGGTGAAACACTGTGCGTTATTTGACATGCTATATTTACGATCACCTGTAGTGAAACAGCTTAATCCATGGACTCAATCGTAATCAACAAAAAAGGCGAGTGAAGACTCGCCTTTTTAACCCTTCAAACTGGACTTGATTACTTTAAGAATTTAACCAAAGTTTGTACGATTTTCGGACTGCCGGCTACGATTTCGCCTTTATGCATAGGATCATTGCCTCCTGAAAAATCTGTGACTAGGCCACCAGATTCTCTGACCAATAATTCGCCAGCCGCCATATCCCAAGGTTTCAGACCACTTTCCCAGTAGCCGTCATAACGACCTGATGCGACGTAGGCTAAATCTAATGCCGCAGAACCACTGCGTCTAATATCGCCCGCTTGCATAAATATTTTATTAAATGTCTGGAGATATTCAGCTAGGCTTTTTTTGTCTTTGTAGGGAAAGGCAGTGGCGAGTATGGTTTGGTTAAGCTCTCTGGCCTTACTGGCTCGGATGCGAAAACTATTTAGCTGCGCCCCTGCGCCTTTACTGGCGGTAAATAATTCACCACGAATAGGATCAAATACTACTGCTTGGTCTAAACGCCCTTTGTGTATTAGTGCAATAGAGACGGCAAAATGCGGGATGCCTTTGATAAAGTTGGTGGTGCCATCGAGTGGATCAATGACCCATTTAAAGTCTTTGTCACCTTCAACTATGCCCCCTTCTTCTCCAATAAAACTGTGCTCTGGGAAAGATTGCTTAATTTTATGAATTATCGCTTGCTCGGCTTCTTTGTCGATACGAGTGACGTAATCGTTGTCGCCTTTGGCTTCGATTAATAAATCGGTCTGATTTTCAAAACCTTTGGCAATAATATTGCCCGCAACACGCGCGGCACGTACCGCTATATTCAGCATAGGATGCATAGTTAAACCACCAATTTTAAAAGAACATTAAACATAAGCTCAAGGCCAAATGGCCGAGCAAAAAATCGCGGCAAAGTTTACCAAAGGTTAAGAATAAAGCAACCTTTGTGACTTAAGATGTTGCTAGTTGATCTAGATGAACAATTAAATTGCGTGACATATTATGCTAGGATCTTGCTCAACAAATTATTTGGCTTTGGATACACTGCACTTACCATGTTAGAAAATATTCGTGTTGTTTTAGTTAATACTTCTCATACTGGCAATATTGGCTCGACTGCTAGGGCGATGAAAACCATGGGGCTCAGTCAATTGGTATTGGTTGATCCGGTTTCTGCCCCAGATGGCAAGTCAAGCGCCTTGGCTGCAGGAGCCGGTGATGTGCTAGCTAATGCGAAGATCGTCAGTACGTTAGCCGAAGCGGTGCAAGGCTGCGGATTAGTGATAGGCACCAGTGCCCGTTCCCGTACTTTGTCTTGGCCCATGTTAGAGCCTAGGGAATGTGGTGAGAAACTTATTGCAGAAGTACCAAAATACCCTGTTGCTTTGGTGTTTGGACGTGAAAATAACGGTTTGAGCAATGACGAATTACAACAATGTCAGTTTCATGTGTGTATTCCAGCCAATCCCCAATACAGTTCATTAAATTTGGCGGCGGCGGTGCAAACCTTATGTTACGAAGTCCGGATGGCTTTTTTACACTTAAGTCGAGCTCAGCATCCACACAATGATCCCGACAATAATGAATATCCTTTAGCACAAGATCTTGAGGGTTTTTATAGCCATTTAGAACAAAGCCTGATTAAAACGAATTTCATCATTGCCCAACATCCCGGTATAGTAATGAGTAAGTTAAAGCGCTTGTTTAATCGTGCTCGCCCTGAGTCTCAAGAGTTAAATATCTTGCGTGGGATCCTAGCTTCTATCGATAAGTTTACTAAGAAAGACTGATATGTTTGAAAGAATTAAAGAAGATGTACAAAGTGTATTTCATCGGGATCCTGCAGCACGCACCACCTTTGAAATTCTGACTAATTATCCAGGTTTACACGCCATATGGATCCATCGTCTTAGTCATAAATTATGGCGAGCTAACTGGAAATGGCTAGCACGGAGTATTTCTACTTTTTCTCGCTGGTTAACGGGCATCGAAATTCATCCAGGTGCCATATTAGGTCGGCGATTTTTTATCGACCATGGTATGGGGGTGGTGATAGGTGAAACCGCTGAGATTGGCGATGATGTGACCATTTATCACGGTGTGACCTTAGGCGGGACCAGTTGGAACGCAGGCAAGAGGCATCCAACCTTAAAAGATAATGTCGTGGTGGGGGCAGGGGCACAAGTGTTAGGTCCTATCACTATGCACCAAGGGGCTAAAGTCGGTTCAAATTCGGTAGTAGTGCGAGATGTACCACCAGGGGCCACTGTGATAGGCATACCAGGAAGAATTGTGGCAGCACAGAATAAACCTGAGCCTGTGGACAATGGCCAGAGAGAAAAAATTGCAGAAAAATATGGATTTGACGCTTACGCGGTGGCCACTGACAATCCTGATCCTATTGCTCATGCAATAGGCGTGATGGTGGATCATGTACATTTAATCGATATTAAAGTGGAAGAAATGTGTAAAGCCATCAATGGCATGGGCGGTGACGTCTGTGGTAAATCCTTGCCTAGTTTAGAGTTAGAAGATTTTGCTGACAGTGAATTAGTCAAAGACATTCAAAAAGCCGGCGAAGCCTTTGATCCCTATATTTGATCCCTACCTTTGTTACCTAATAATACTTGACTAGTTTACTAGGTTAAATACTTGACTAAAATAGTCGGGTATGTGAAAATTGTGACACGTTGAGTCTTGGTGTTCACTATGAAATTAACCTCTAAAGGTCGTTACGCGGTCACAGCTATGTTAGATGTTTCGTTACACTCACAGCGTGGTCCAGTGTCATTGGCTGATATATCAGAACGCCAAGAAATTTCTTTGTCATACCTTGAACAATTATTCTCTCGATTACGTAAAGAGAAACTAGTGGACAGTGTGCGTGGCCCAGGCGGCGGTTATAAGCTAGGCCGAGAAGCAACAGCTATTTCCATAGGACAAGTTATCCGAGCGGTTAACGAGTCGGTTGATGCCACCAAATGCAAGGGGCAAGGTGGTTGTCAAGGAGGAGAGCGTTGTCTGACTCATAATTTATGGGAAGGATTAAGCGACAGAATTAGTGTGTTTCTCGATGGTATTAGCTTAGGTGAGCTAATGGAGAAGCACTATGTGAAGCAAGTGGCTGACCGTCAAGATAAACACAAACATCTTAATCAAATAGCAGCAAATGAAATTTCTATTAGTTTGCAGCTTTAAGCGGAGTAAAAAATGAGCGAATTACAACTTCCCATCTACCTGGATTATTCTTCAACAACACCAGTAGATCCAAGAGTTGCCACTAAAATGGCTGAATGTCTGACCACAGAAGGGACATTTGGTAACCCTGCATCACGCTCACATAAGTTTGGCTGGGTAGCAGAAGAAGTGGTAGATATTGCCCGTAATCAAATTGCCGAACTGGTGAATGCTGATCCTCGAGAGATCGTATTTACATCAGGTGCGACAGAGTCGAATAACTTGGCTATTAAAGGCGCCGCTAATTTTTATGGTAAAAAAGGTAAACACCTGATCACCTTAAAAACCGAGCATAAAGCGGTGTTAGATACCTGCAGACAACTTGAGCGTGAAGGTTATGAAGTGACCTATCTTGATCCTGAACCTAACGGTTTGATCGACTTAGGTAAATTAACGGCCGCTATTCGCCCAGAGACTATTTTAATTAGTATCATGCATGTCAATAATGAAATCGGTGTGATCCAAGATATCGCCGCTATTGGTGAAATGTGTCGTGCACGTCAAATCTTGTTCCATGTTGATGCAGCGCAGAGCACAGGTAAAGTTGAAATCGATTTACAAAGCTTGAAAGTCGACTTGATGTCCTTTTCTGCCCATAAAACTTACGGTCCTAAAGGCATTGGTGCTTTGTTTGTAAGACGTAAGCCTCGTATCCGTCTAGAAGCACAAATGCACGGCGGTGGTCATGAGCGTGGTATGCGCTCTGGCACTATGGCGACCCACCAAATCGTGGGCATGGGTGAAGCTTTTCGTATCGCAAAACTTGAAATGGGCGCTGAAAACGAGCGTCTTATGGGTCTACGGAATAAGTTATGGAATGGCATTCAAGATATGGAAGCCGTTTATTTAAATGGGGATATGCAAAGCCGTATCGCCGGTAACTTAAACGTCAGCTTCGCTTATGTAGAAGGTGAATCGCTGATAATGGCACTTAAAGATATGGCAGTGTCATCAGGTTCAGCTTGTACTTCAGCCAGTTTAGAGCCTTCTTATGTACTAAGAGCTTTAGGTTTGACCGATGAGTTAGCACACAGCTCTATACGTTTCACTATGGGACGTTTTACCACAGAAGCTGAGATAGATTATGTAATAGGTGTGATCCGCAACGCTATCGATAAATTGCGTGATATGTCACCCCTATGGGACATGTACAAAGATGGTGTGGACTTATCAAAAGTTGAATGGGTTCATCATTAATATTTAACACTATGCCTAGGGCAGAGTTTGAATACTAATATTGGTTTTAATATTGATAAGGTTAAAGGCAGATATTCTGCTTAACTTTTAAACACAAAAGGTAAAGACAATGGCTTACAGTGAAAAAGTAATAGATCATTATGAAAATCCCCGCAACGTTGGTGGCTTCGATAAGAATGACCCTAGTATTGCAACTGGCATGGTGGGCGCACCTGCTTGTGGTGACGTGATGAAACTGCAATTGAAAATAAACGACCAAGGCATTATTGAAGATGCTAAGTTCAAAACTTATGGTTGTGGTTCGGCTATCGCCTCTAGCTCTTTGGTCACAGAATGGGTAAAAGGCAAATCTATTGATGAAGCAGTGGAAATTAAAAATACCCATATTGCTGAAGAATTAGCCCTACCTCCAGTGAAAATTCATTGCTCTATTTTGGCTGAAGATGCCATTAAAGCGGCAGTTGAAGATTACAAAAGTCGCCAGAAATAATTAGTTGTTATTAGGAGTAGCCAGTGGGAATTAAAATATCTGATGCCGCAGCACAAAGAGCACGTGCCTTCTTAGAGAGTAGAGGGTCGGGTTTAGGTTTGCGTCTCGGGGTAAAAACAACTGGCTGTTCCGGTTTGGCTTATGTGCTGGAGTTCGCTGATGAACTCAATGCGGACGACAAAATGTTTGAAGATAATGGCATCAACATCATTATTGACGGTAAAAGCTTGATCTATTTAGATGGCACACACCTAGATTTTGCTAAAGAAGGCTTAAATGAAGGGTTTCAGTTCAGTAACCCCAATGCTAATGGCGAGTGTGGCTGTGGTGAAAGTTTTAACGTGTGATGGTGTGCACCGCTATCTAAGGTTAGATTAAGCGCAGATGAATTATTTCGAATTGTTTAATATTAAGGTCGCTTTTGAGCTAGATCTGGCGAGTCTTGCCCAGACCTACCAAAAGCTGCAACGTCTTACCCATCCAGATAAATTTGCCAGTGGCAGTGAACAACAAAAGTTACTGGCCGTGCAAAAGAATGCGCAGATTAACGATGCTTACAGCCTATTAAAAGCCCCTCTTTCTCGTGCCGAATATCTATTGGCACTGCGTGGTATGGATCTGCAACACGAGCAGCATACTATTAAAGACACCGCTTTTTTAATGCAACAAATGCAGTGGCGAGAGCAATTGGCTGAAGTACAAGAGCAAGCCGACCCGCTCCACGAACTCGAGCTATTAGAAGATGAAATTAGCCAACATATTAAACATGACCTAATCCAGCTCGAGGCATTGCTTGCCATAGAGACTGAGGAAGCCGATCAACAGGCAGCTAATTTCATTAGAAAATTAAAGTTTTTATATAAAATGTGTAAAGAAATTGACTTAAAACAAGATACGTTAAGCGACTTTTAATCTCATCAAAATCAGAAGATAACGAACTAAAACATGGCATTATTGCAAATATCTGAACCAGGCCAAAGTGCCGCTCCTCATCAGCGTAAGCTGGCTGTAGGCATCGATTTAGGCACCACTAATTCATTGGTTGCCACCCAGCGAAGTGGGGAAACCTGCACCTTACCCGATGCAGCAGGTCAACACTTGTTGCCCTCAGTGGTGCGTTATCTGGACGACCAAATAGTAGTAGGCGAAACCGCAAAGCTCCAGGCAAGTCATGATCCTGTGAATACCATAGTCTCGGTAAAACGTTTCTTAGGGCGGTCTTTGGCAGATATTCAAGGGGTATATGCTAATCTTCCTTATCAATTTAGCGATAGCGCTTCACCTATGATGGAGGTGGTATCTGGCGTTGTTAATCCGGTGCAGGTTTCCGCTGAAATTTTGTTAAGCCTCAAGGCCCGTGCTGAACAAACCTTAGGTGACGAGCTTAGTGGTGTGGTGGTGACTGTGCCCGCCTATTTTGATGATGGGCAAAGGCAAAGTACTAAAGATGCGGTGGAACTGGCGGGACTAAAATTATTACGTTTATTGAACGAGCCAACAGCGGCCGCTATTGCCTATGGTCTAGACTCGGGCCAAGAAGGTTTGATTGCGGTGTACGATCTAGGTGGCGGTACCTTCGACATTTCAATCTTACGTTTGAGTAAAGGGGTGTTTGAAGTGTTAGCCACAGGTGGCGATTCTGCCCTAGGTGGCGATGACTTTGATGCCCTGCTGGTGGAGCATATTCGTGAAGAAACGGCATTAACCGGCCCGTTATCTAAATCCTTGCATAGAACCCTATTAGATAAGGCCAAAATAGCCAAAGAAAACTTGAGCCATGAATCGGTAAGCAGTGTTGAATTTACTGACGATCAAGGGCACCAGCAGGCTGTAATGATCAGCATCAATCGGTTTGAGGCTCTGATCCAGCCTCTAATGAAAAACACCTTAAGAGCCTGTCGTAGAGCATTAAAAGATGCCGGGTTAGAAAAACAGCAAATAGCCGAAGTAGTGATGGTGGGTGGTTCAACTCGCACCCCCTATGTCTGTCAGCAAGTCGGTGAGTTTTTCGAAACCAGTCCCCTGACTTCTATCGATCCAGATAGAGTGGTGGCTATGGGCGCTGCGATCCAAGCGGACATTTTGGTAGGCAATAAACCCGATACCGATATATTATTGCTAGATGTCCTACCCTTGTCTTTGGGGATTGAAACAATGGGCGGCTTAACCGAGAAAGTGATCCATAGGAATACCACCATACCTATTGCTAAAGCTCAGGAATTTACCACCTTTAAAGATGGGCAACCCGCTATGATGGTGCATGTGGTGCAAGGTGAGCGCGAACTGGTGGCAGATTGCCGTTCGTTAGCCAAATTTAGCTTACAAGGCATTCCTCCCATGGCTGCCGGTGCAGCACATATTCGCGTCACCTTTCAGGTGGATGCCGATGGATTGTTGAATGTCAGCGCCATGGAAAAGTCCACTGGAGTTAAAGCCCAAATTCAAGTTAAGCCTTCATATGGCTTAGCCGATAGCGAGATTGCATTAATGTTGCAAGCCTCCATGCAATATGCTGAACAAGACATGCAGGCACGTATGCTTAAAGAGCAGCAAGTAGAAGCATCAAGGGTTCTAGAAAACCTGCAGGCAGCATTAAGTATTGACGGCCATACCTTGTTAGGTGAGGCAGAAAAACACACAATAGAGCAAGCACTGGGGCACTTAAAATTGCTAGCTGCGGGTGACGATAAGGAGGCCATTAAAGCTGCTATATCTAAAGTCGATGAGGCCAGTCAAGATTTTGCGCAAAAACGTATGGATAGCTCCATTAGGCAGGCTTTTTCTGGCCAATCCGTAGACCGAATATAAAACAGTCATCAACATAACCGTTAGTTAGGAACCCAAAATATGCCACAAGTGATTTTTTTACCCCATGCAGAACTATGCCCAGACGGTGTTGTGGTTGAAGTAGCAGCAGGTGAGACAGTATTAGATGTTGCTCTGAAAAATGGTATAGGCATAGAGCATGCCTGTGAGAAGTCTTGTGCTTGTACTACCTGCCATATAGTGGTCCGCGAAGGGTTCGATTCAATGGCAGAAAGCGATGAGCTAGAAGACGATATGTTGGATAAAGCTTGGGGTCTTGAGCCTGATTCTCGTCTGGGTTGCCAGGCCATTATTGAAGAGACCGATCTGGTGGTAGAAATTCCAAAATACACTGTGAATCAGGTCAGTGAAGGACATTAGAGCGCCTGGCTTAGGGAAAATAAAAGAGCCAGCTAACTGCTGGTTTTTTTATTTTTAACGATCACCGATCCTAACAACCCACAAAACAAATTACATTTAACTGTTTATATATACAGCTGTATGTTATGGTTTGTTTTAAGAAACTTAGATAGGGGATACATTATGGCCGTTATAACTCGATATGTAGTTGAGCATAAAGGAGTAGAAAAATTTGTGAGTGCAGATAAGAAAGCCGCCGATCAATACGATAAAATGTTAGATGTTGCCGATAACTTAAGCGAGTACATCCAAGGTAAAGGCATTAGTTTAGACGCCAAAGTGTTGGAAGAGTTGTCTATTATGTTGTCAAAAAACAAAGATTCGTTAAACAAGCTATTAAAAGGCACCACTGCCGATAGCCTGCTCACAGAAGAGACCGCCGAAGTGGTCACCATAGACAAGAAAAAAGCCTAAGGAGTCGCGCCGCTACTCCTTGATTGTTGGTTTAAGGGAGCAGCGAGCAGACTCAGTTTAATCTAAGGCTTGGTTTAAGTTCTTTTTCAATTGCACCTGCTCATTCTGAGTGAGAGGCAGATCATCTTGGTTGCTAATAATAAATAAGTCTTCTGCTCGCTCACCTATGGTTGATATTTTTGCCATATGTAGTTTAAAGTTTAAAGCCAGTAACTGTTTACTGATGGTGGCTAACAGACCAGGGGCATCCAGTGCTTCTAATTCGACTAAGGTCACGTTGGTTTGACTGGGGTAAAATCTTACCTTAGTGGTGACATCTAACTGCTTCATCTGCCGAGACATTTTTCGTCTGTTAGTGTGCTTTATTCCAGGTTTATTGAGCTGGGTTTCTACTGCGACCTTAAGGCTGTTAAGGCGCGTAGAAGAGGTAATGCGATCACCGTTATGCTCTAGTATAATAAAACTGTCAAGCATGTAGCCGTCATGGGTACGCATGATTTGTGCATCATGAATAGAGCAGTTGCGACTGTCTAATACCGAGGCAATTTGCGCAAACATATTAGGTTTGTCTTGACCATAGACAATCAACTCGGCACCCGCTTTAGAGGTGCCAGCACTAGTACCCACTAATAACACATCATCTGTCATGGAATGCGGCGCTAAGATCACACTAGTGTGCCAGGCTATTTGTTCGGGTTTAAAACGGGTGAAATAGTCGTCATTTAAACGCTGCCAGAACTGCGAAACTTGCGAGCCATTAGTACCACTTTCAGAGAGGATTATCCGCGCTTGGATTTGATGTTGTTCGAGCCTGTCTTGTAAGGCTACTTTGCACTCTAGGCCATTCTCTAAGGCTTTCTGGGTCAATAAATATAATTCACGTAATAGGGTGGCTTTCCAATCATTCCAAAGGTTGTCATTGGTGGCTCTGATATCCGCTAAGGTCAACACATAGAGATGATTGAGATTGTTGTGGGTTTTCACCGCGTGGGCAAACTCGTTAATGACCTGGGGGTCGTATATGTCTCTTCTTTGGGCAATCACTGACATCAGCAAGTGACTTTCTACCAACCAACGGATCAGTTCGGTATCGGTATCATTAATACCATGGGTGGCACAAAATTCTGCCACATCTACCGCCCCTAGTTTAGAGTGATCGCCATCTCGTCCTTTGCCTATATCATGAAAAATAGCCGCAATAAATAACAGCTCAGGCTTATCAAGGTGTTTAACGATATGTCCGCAGCGAGGGAAGTCTTTATTTTCTGGTAATCCATAATGATGGATATTCTTGATCAGTCTGTGGGTATGCTCATCTACTGTGTAAGCATGAAATAAATCAAATTGCATCATGCCGACAATTTGATCCCATTGCCTTATATAAGCCTGTAATATTCCATGCTTGTGCATGATATTCCAAGCCAGTGCAAAGAAGTTGGGATGGGCCAATAGCTGCATAAACAAGTTTCTACATTGCTCAATTTCTATAAAGTATTGGCTATGGAAGTCTCGTCTTGCTTGGCGTAACTGGCGTAAACAACTGGAATGTAAACCCTTCGTTTGGGGAGTGTTGGCCACCAATAATAAGAATTGTAAAATATCTTCGGGACTGGAAAATGCCCCTTGCTGCTTAGGGGCTATTAAACCATCGAGTAACTCAAAGTCTTGATTAATGTTTTGGTCTTGCTTGACTTTGAGGGCTAAAATATCTTGCCGAAAATGCTGCAACAACATTTCGTTTAATTCACTTATGCGCCTAACGGTGCGAAAGAATGCCTTCATCATTCGTTCCACTGAGGCTTTGCCTTCCTCACCATAACCTAAGCGTGTGGCCACCTCAGGTTGGTAATCAAAGAGTAATCTGTTTTCGCTACGTCCGGCTACTATGTGTAAGGCAAACCTAATGCGCCACAGTGCTTCTCGGCATTCTATGAGCTCGTCAAACTCCTGTTGGTCAAAATATCCATGTTTTACCAGTTCGGTACCGTCTGTAACTTTAAAATGTTTTTTCGCCACCCAGCCGATAGACTGTATGTCTCGCAGACAACCAGGACTTTCTTTTACATTGGGCTCAAGGTTGTAGGAGGTATCTTTAAATTTGCTGTGACGGATCACTTGTTCTTGGTATTTGGCTAAGAAGTAATCTTTACTGGTCCAATAACCACGACTCTGTAATTTGGTATTGAGGGCATCAAAAGCATCGGCACTGCCAATCAATAACCTCGCCTCAGTTAAGTTAGTGGCGATTGTCACATCCTGTTTGGCCAGAGCGTAGGTTTCTTTTATCGTGCGCACAGACTGACCTACGTCTAACCCTATGTCCCATAAAAGCGTGACAAATTTGCTGATGCTTTCTTGTTGTTCAGTAGAAAAATTCTGACTACTTAATATTAATAAATCAATGTCTGAGTGTGGTTGTAGTTGCCCTCGGCCGTATCCGCCCACTGCCACCAGGGCGATGTTTTTATTGCTATGCAAGTCCATTAACTGCCATAAGTGGCGCAGCAAGGTATCCACAAAGGTCGCTCTGCCTAATATTAGCCCGGTGATTTCGCCTCTGCCTAATTCACTGTCTAACCACTCATAACTATTGGCCACTATTGTCTTATAAGCGGGGATATTATCCGCAGAATTGATGCGTTTTATCTGGCTGAGTAAGCTCTGTAAGGACAAGGATTTTTCCTTTGTATATCAAGGTTAGGCAAATGACCGGCTAAGTTACGTGGATCAGGCTAAATGACCAATAATCAATTTCGGCTAGAAATAACTATTTAACATAAGCCTGTCTATATAATGGCATTTAGTGATTGATGATCCTGTCTATGCTTTCATCATCTCTAAGCGTGAGTATCTCAACGCCTGTGTCTGTGACGAGCAAAGTATGCTCCCATTGGGCACTCAAGCTGCGATCTTTAGTGACCACTGTCCATTGGTCTGGCATCACCTTCGAGAAGCGTTTACCCGCGTTTATCATAGGCTCTATGGTAAAACACATGCCAGCTTCTAAGGTTTCACCGGTATTGGGCTTACCGTAGTGCACGACTTGTGGCTCTTCATGGAAATTGGCACCAATACCGTGGCCGCAATATTCACGGACGATAGAATAGTTGTGGCTTTCGGCATATTGCTGGATAGCATGTCCAATATCACCTAATCGAGCACCAGGCTTGACCATCTTTATGCCCATATACAAAGATTCTTGAGTGACCCTGATCAGCCTTTCAGCCAGAATGGACGGTTTGCCCACTACAAACATCTTTGAGGTATCACCGTGATAGCCCTCTTTTATAACAGTGACATCGATATTCACTGAGTCGCCGTCTTTGAGCGCTTTATCTGCCGGAATGCCATGACAAATCACATGGTTTACCGAGGTGCAAATAGATTTTGGAAAAGGTGGGTTACCGTAATTTAGCGGGGCGGGGATGCCTTGTTGATGGTCAACAATATAATCGTGACAAATTTGATTGAGTTGGTTAGTGGTCACCCCTTTTTCTACATGGGCACCAATCATTTGAAGGACTTCAGAGGCGAGACGCCCAGCGACGCGCATCTTTTTTATTTCAGCAGCAGTTTTTATAGTGGCAGGCAATGCTATTTTCCTATTTATTGATCTGGGAAAGCTCGGTCCAAAAAAGACCAGCCTTGTGATGTTTTCTTATCTTAACTATTCCCTCGGAAATTGTATAGTCTTGCACTAATAAACTTGTATATTGTTTTAGTCCATGCTATAAAGCGCACCGCTGAAATTAATGAGGGTTTTGATTACCTCAAATTGTCGCGAAATTAGTTAAATAACACACATACATCGACACACTTTTCGGGGTGTCTGCCAGACCATGTTATCGGCACAGCCAAATACATGGTCAAAGCGGATCGAGAAATGGGATGTATGGAGGCCTAACCCCATATTGAGGAATCACTATAATGGCAAATGTATCTATGCGCGACATGCTTCAGGCAGGCGTACACTTTGGACACCAAACTCGTTACTGGAATCCAAAAATGAAACCCTTCATTTTTGGCTCACGTAATAAAGTACATATCATCAATCTTGAAAAAACCGTTCCGTTATTCAATGAAGCATTAAACTTTGTTGGCGGCATTGCTGCTAAGAAAGGTAAAATTTTGTTCGTTGGTACTAAACGTGCGGCAAGTGACGCAGTTAAAGATGCGGCAGACAAGTGCGACCAATTTTATGTTAACAAACGCTGGTTGGGCGGAATGTTGACTAACTGGAAAACGGTTCGTCAATCCATCAAACGTTTGAAAGATCTTGAACAGCAGAGTCAAGATGGCACATTCGAAAAGTTGACCAAAAAAGAAGTATTAATGCTTCAACGTGAAATGACAAAGCTTGAGACTAGTCTTGGCGGCATCAAAAACATGGGTGGTTTACCTGACGTATTGTTCGTTGTTGATGCAGATCACGAGCATATTGCTATCACTGAAGCAGGCAACCTGGGGATCCCAGTCGTATCTATAGTTGATACTAACTCAAACCCAGATGGTGTTGATTACATCATACCTGGCAATGATGATGCGATCCGCGCCGTTCAACTTTATTTGAACGCGGCTGCTGATGCCGTTATCGAAGGTCGTGACCAAAACCTTGAAGCGCAAGCTGAAAAAGGTGAGTTTGTCGAAGCGGCTGAGTAATGAGCTAGATCGATAAACGCTAGAGTTAATCTTATCGCAGTGACTCTATCGTCATAAAATAGAACAGGGGCTATGGCCCCTGTTTTTAAATGTTAAATATAGAATAATATTGCACAGGAAACGAAAATGGCAGTGACTGCAGCCCTAGTTAAAGAATTGCGTGAGCGTACAGCCGCCGGCATGCTCGATTGTAAAAAAGCATTAGTAGAAACTGATGGCGACATCGAGTTAGCAATTGAGAATATGCGCAAAAATGGCCAAGCAAAAGCGGCCAAGAAAGCCGGTAGAATTGCAGCTGAAGGTGTAATTTTGACGCAAGTTGCTAAAGGCGTAGCGACTATGATGGAAGTGAACAGCGAAACTGATTTTGCCGCACGAGATGATAGTTTCATCAAGTTCGGTCAACAATTGATTGAAGTCGCTTCAGCCAACAAATTAAATGATATTGAAGCATTAAACAATGCTGAAGTTGATGGTGTTAAAGTCAGCGATTTACGTGACACACTAGTGACCAAGATCGGTGAGAATATTAGCCCTCGTCGTGTTATTACCGTTGAAGGTGATAACTTAGGCGCTTATATACATGGTGCACGTATTGGTGTGATAGCCATACTCAAAGGTGGCGATAGTGAACTAGCTAAAGATATCGCTATGCATGTTGCCGCTTCTAGCCCGCAGTTTGTTAGACCTGAAGATGTGCCTGCTGATGTAGTAGCTAAAGAAAAAGAAATTCAGCTTGATATCGCATTGAAATCTGGCAAGCCCCCTGAGATTGCTGAAAAAATGGTTGTAGGCCGTATGAAGAAATTCACAGGTGAAGTTAGCCTGACCGGTCAACCCTTCGTTAAAGATCCTTCTATATTAGTGGCTGATTTACTGAAATCAAAAGGTGCCGAAGTGTTGAACTTTGTACGTTTTGAAGTAGGCGAAGGCATTGAGAAAAAAGAAGAAGATTTTGCTGCAGAAGTGGCCGCACAAATGGCTGCAGTTAAAAAATAAATAAGACAGGGACTGTTTTTATCTAAGTCTATGGCTTAAATGCTAAAATTACTGCATGAAACATGCATTTTAAAGTGGTTTGGGTATAATACTAAGCACCTCTATTTGAGGTGCTTTTTTATATACAGTTTTTATGTCACCTTCGTTTATTTACCTTAAGGAAATGTCACTCTATGAACATTGCACCTAAGTCTGCATATAGACGTATCTTGTTGAAATTAAGTGGCGAAGCCTTAATGGGCGACGAAGGCTTTGGTATCGACCCTAAAGTTCTGGAACGTATGGCTCAGGAAATCAAGGAGTTGGTGGAGTTAGGCATAGAAGTGGGCTTAGTGATAGGCGGTGGTAATTTATTTCGTGGCGAAGGTTTAGCCAAAGCTGGCATGAACCGTGTGGTAGGTGATCATATGGGCATGTTAGCAACAGTGATGAATGGTCTAGCCATGCGTGACGCATTACACCGAGCTTTTGTGAATGCCAGATTAATGTCTGCTATTCCCCTTAATGGCGTATGCGACGCTTATAATTGGGCAGAAGCCATTAGTTTGTTAAAGTCTGGCAGAGTAGTCATATTTTCTGCGGGTACCGGCAACCCTTTCTTTACCACTGATTCTGCGGCCTGTTTACGGGGCATAGAAATCGAAGCAGATGCGGTGCTCAAAGGCACTAAGGTAGATGGTGTGTATGACGCCGACCCTGCCACCCATCCCGAAGCCACAATGTATAAAACCCTATCCTATAATGAAGTCTTAGATAAAGAATTAAAGGTCATGGACCTGGCAGCATTTACTTTGGCTAGAGATCATAGTTTGCCAATTCGGGTGTTCAATATGAATAAACCTGGATGTCTTAGAGCGGTAGTAATGGGCGAAGATGAAGGCACTCTCATAAGTCATTTTGACTAACGATAGCAAGAATAGGAATAATAACGTGATTGATGATATCAATGATGATGCAAACCAGCGTATGGAAAAAAGCATCAGTGCTTTAAAAAGTCAGCTTTCTAAAATTAGGACGGGTCGGGCGCACCCTGGTTTGTTGGACAGTATAATGGTGCCTTATTACGGTACTGACACACCATTAAAACAATTGGCCAATATCATTGCCGAAGACTCCCGGACTTTAGCGCTGACAGTCTTTGATAAAAGCGCTGCCCAAGCAGTTGAAAAAGCGATTATGGGGTCTGATCTGGGCCTTAATCCTATGAGTGCAGGAGCGGTGATGCGCATTCCTATGCCGGCTCTCACTGAGGAGCGCCGCAAAAGCTTAATACGAGTGGTGAGAGGTGAAGCTGAGCAAGGTAAGGTCGCTATACGTAATATTAGACGAGACGCGAACAGTGATATTAAAGAGTTATTAAAAGAAAAAGAAATCAGTGAAGACGATAGTCGCCGTGGTGAAGAGACGGTGCAGAAACTAACGGATGTGTTTGTGAAATTGGTTGATGAAATTTTGTTGGCTAAAGAAAAAGATCTAATGGAAGTTTAAGAAGGCCTTAGATTAGTTAATGAATTCCTCCATACCTATATCCTTGGAAAAGACGCCTCAACATGTTGCCATCATTATGGATGGCAACGGTCGATGGGCTAAAAGCCAAGGTAAAATTCGTACTGCAGGGCACAAAGCTGGCGTGAAAGCGGTCAGGGCTTGTGTGAGTTATGCCCTAGAACATGATGTCAAAGTGCTGACCTTATTTGCTTTTAGCAGTGAAAATTGGAATAGACCTGCTGAAGAAGTACGAGTATTAATGGAGTTGTTCAAAGTGGTGTTAGGCAGCGAAGTCAAAAAGCTGCATAAAAATAATATCAGATTAAATATTATCGGTGACACACAGCGCTTTGATCCAAGACTGGTACGGAAAATCCAAGACGCACAGGTACTGACCGCTAACAATGACGGTTTGGTGCTTAATATTGCTGCCAACTATGGTGGCCGCTGGGATATAGTCAATGCCACCAGAAAAGTGGTCGAGCAAGTACAACAAAATAAACTCGCGGTGGAAGACATCAATGAACAGGTGTTTAGTCAGTATACCTGCGCCGCTGGCTTGCCTGATGTCGATCTGTTAATCAGAACGGGCGGAGAACAACGAGTTAGCAACTTTTTGTTATGGCAGATAGCCTACACAGAGCTGTATTTTACTGATGACTATTGGCCAGATTTCACTGAACTGAGTTTCCAACAAGCAGTGGATGTTTTTAATGAGCGTCAACGGCGCTTTGGTAAAACCCAGGAGCAAGTGAGTTGAGATATCTTATGCTAAGTCCCCATAATATTGTAGGCAACCTTTCAGGAAACCTTAATGCTTAAACAACGTATTATCACGGCTCTTATCTTGGCGCCTTTAGCACTTTTCGGTATATTATTCTTACCTCTGCTGGGCTTTCAACTAATGATAGCGGCTGTGGTCACATTAGGTGCCTGGGAATGGTCTAGCATGTCTGGTATTACCAGCACCCCAAGCAAAATACTATTTGCAGCTTCGGTATTTGCTAGCTGCCTGATGCTTATGTATCTTTTACCCACGGACATGATCTGGTATCAAGGCCAGCTAAATAGCCTTTATTATTGGATATTGTGTGCTGCCGCTATCTGGTGGACAGTGTCTTTGGCCATGACCATCGCCTACCCAAAATTCAGTTCTATCTGGTATTGCAGTAAGCCACTGCGAGGGGTTTTTGGCTTATTGACCCTCATCCCTACTTGGGTAGCTGTGGTCTCTCTGCGTACTAGTTTGTTCGATGTTGATCCCTTCTATGGCGCGTCTTTAATCTTTTATGTATTAGGCATTGTCTGGGCGGCCGATATTGGCGCGTTCTTTGTGGGAGTGAAGTTTGGTAAACATAAATTGCGGCCACGGGTGTCCCCAGGTAAAACGCTTGAGGGATTGATGGGCGGTATATTTGCTTCTTCGGCCATTATTGCCTTCGCCGCGCTGCACTATCAAGTTGACCCCTCTAGGATCTGGTTACATATATTAACAGGTGCGCTCACTGTGGGGGTGTCTGCCCTAGGCGATTTGAACGAAAGCATGTTTAAGCGCTGCGCCGGGATCAAAGACAGTGGCACATTATTACCTGGTCATGGTGGTGTAATGGATAGGATCGATAGCCTAACCGCAGCCTTTCCTATCTTTGTTTTTTGCTATGTGTTGTGGATGGCCTAATGCAGAATTTGGTCATACTTGGGGCAACCGGCTCCATAGGACGCAGTACTTTGGATGTCGTGTCACGGCATGGCGACCACTTCAAGGTTTTTGCTTTGACTGCCAACAGCAATATTGAGCGACTGTTACAACAAACTATCTTATTTACGCCTTGCTATGTGGTGGTGGCCGATCCAGGGCAATTTAGTGCTGCTAAGGCCTTGTTTGCCCAACACCAATTGAGCAGTATCTTGTTGTTGGGTGATGAGGCATTGCAACAAGTGGCCAGTGAGCCAGAAGTTGACGTGGTGATGGCGGCAATAGTCGGAGCGGCGGGTTTATTGCCCACTCTTGCCGCAGTGAAGTCAGGCAAAAAAGTATTGTTGGCCAATAAAGAGTCTTTGGTGATGTCTGGGTCACTATTTATCGAAGCTGCCAATCAGTTTAAGGCGCAATTACTGCCGGTGGATAGTGAACACAACGCGATTTTTCAATGTCTTCCACAGGACTTTATCTACGGAGATTTGTCTGCGGCAGGGATCAGTAAAATCCTCCTCACAGGCTCAGGAGGGCCATTTTTACAAAGACCTCTTAAGGAATTGGAGCATGTAACGCCAGCCCAAGCTTGTGCCCATCCTAATTGGGTGATGGGAAAAAAAATCTCAGTAGATTCGGCGACTATGATGAACAAGGGATTAGAGTTTATTGAGGCTAAATGGTTATTTGGCTTAAAAAGTACTGATATTGAAGTGGTGTTGCATCCCCAGAGTATTATTCACTCTATGGTACAATACCAGGATGGTTCGGTGATCGCACAAATGGGCAATCCCGATATGCGCACCCCTATCGCCCATGCTTTGGCTTATCCCAAGCGTATTGCTTCTGGCGTGCAGCCTTTGGATTTTAACAGCCTAGCTAACTTTACTTTTACCCAGCCAGATAAAACCCGTTACCCAAATTTGTACTTGGCCATGGAAGCCAGTGATGCCGGGCAGTATGCCACCACTGCGCTCAATGCGGCTAACGAAGTGGCGGTTGAGGCTTTTTTACAAGGTGAAATTAACTTTACCCATATTGCCCAAGTTAACCAAGAATGTTTGCAACATACCAGTGCCCATTCATTGTTGGATATTGAGTCGGTGATAGCCAGTGATCAGGCTGCCAGACGACTTGCTCAAACTATTATAAGTAAGCTTAAGGTGAGCCCGATGGGTGCGAATATATGTTAGATTTTCTGTGGACATTGGCCAGTTTTATCGTGGCCTTGGGTATTTTGGTGGCAGTGCACGAATGGGGCCACTTTTGGGTTGCCAGGCGCTGTGGGGTGAGAGTCGAGCGTTTTTCCATAGGCTTTGGCAAAGCCCTATGGCGACGAACTGACAAGCTAGGTACAGAGTATGTGATTGCCGCTATTCCATTAGGCGGTTATGTGAAAATGCTCGATGAGCGGGCGGATGAAGTGGCCGAACAAGATCTGGCTTTTGCTTTTAATCGCCAGCATGTGTTGAAACGTATTGCTATTATTGCCGCCGGACCCATAGTTAATTTCATTTTTGCCGTTTTTGCTTTGTTTGTTATGTATCTTATTGGTTTACAGACGGTGAAACCGGTAGTAGGGCAAGTTAAACCTCAGAGTATTATCAGTCAAAGTAATATGCCCGCCAATGCCACGTTGCGGCAAATAGGCCAGCGAGCAGTAGCGGATTGGGAGGAGGTCAATTTAGAGTTGATTTCGCATATTGGCCATGACAGTTTAAGCTTGCAGTGGACAGAACAAGGTAGTGATATTGTACGGGCTGCACAGCTTGATATTAGCCAGTGGTTGTTTGATCCCGATAAGGCCTCGGCAATAGACAGTTTGGGCCTCGTCCCCTTTAGGCCTGAAGTGTCAAACGTACTAGGATATGTGCTAGATGATTCAGCTGCCTCTGGCATTGGATTGAGGGCCGAGGATAAAATTATTAGTTTTGATGGAACTAGTATGCAAAATTGGGAACAAATAGTGGACTATGTTGCTGCCAGGCCCAATCAAATGATAGTGGTTGAAGTGCAGCGAGCACAACAAGCTCTTAGGTTAGAAGGTCAGATTGGCAGTAAAACAGTCGAGTCACAAGAAATAGGTTATATGGGCTTTACTCCTTCATATGAGGCTTGGCCAGATGGTATGCTGTTTGTTCATCAATACGGGGTGATCCAGTCAGTGAACAAAGCTGCAGAAAAAACTTGGCGATTAATGACCTTAAGTGTACAAATGCTCGGTAAATTATTCAGTGGTGATGTATCGGTAAAGAACTTGAGTGGTCCAATCGCCATAGCTCAAGGTGCGGGTATGAGCGCAAGCTCAGGGCTAGTATACTTTTTGGGTTTTTTGGCGCTAATTAGTGTTAATTTAGGCATAATTAACCTTTTGCCATTGCCCGTGCTTGATGGTGGCCATTTACTCTATTATTTTATAGAACTTGTAAGTGGACGCCCAGTCCCTGAGTCTGTTCAAGCAATAGGCTTTAAAATTGGTGGTTTGTTACTGCTGCTAATAATGGGCATCGCAATATTTAACGATATTGTACGTTTATAATTTTATCGGTCGTTATCTGACCAAACACATGTTGAATTGTGCGCACAGGAAGATTATTCATAAATGAAGTTTAAACAGTTAGTTGTTGCCGGATTGATGTTATCCATTACTGGCTTTGCAAAAGCAGCACCCAATAGTGAATTTATTGTTGAAGACATTAGAGTGGAGGGTTTACAACGAGTAGCGCTAGGCGCTGCGTTAACCTATATGCCTGTGACTGTAGGTGATGAAATGAATGCTTTTCGTATCGCTCAACTGATACGTTCAATGTACTCTTCGACCCACTTCGAAAGCATTGAAGTATTACGAGATGGTGATACTTTGCTGGTAAGGGTTAAAGAGCGCCCTACTATCAGTAATATCGTATTTGAAGATAATGATGATATTAAAGACGAACAGTTGCAAGAAAGCCTGAACGACAATAATATATTGGTCGGTGAGCCATTAGATAAGACAGTCTTGACCTCTATAGAAAACGGCTTAAAAGACTTTTTCTATAGCATAGGTAAGTACAATGCTGACGTCACTGCTATCATCACCCCCCTACCCAGAAATCGAGTGGATTTAAAGTTTTTATTTGAAGAAGGTGATGCTGCTGAAATTCATCAAATCAATATTGTGGGCAATGAAAAATTCTCAGATCAAGAATTGTTAGAAAAGGTCGAGTTAAAGTTTGACACACCTTGGTGGGACTTTTTGTCTGAGACGCGCTACCAGAAACAGGCCTTAACAGGTGATATGGAAACCATTACTAGCCATTACAAAGACCGAGGCTATTTAAAATTTAATATTGATTCCACCCAGGTCTCAATGACACCGGACAAGTCGGGGATTTATATCACCCTAAACGTAGGCGAGGGTGAACAATATACTATTTCAGAGGTCGAGTTGATCGGCGATCTATTAGGCTTTGAAGAATATATTAGCTTAGTGCTGCCACTCACCAAAGGTGAAATGTATAACCAAGCGGAAGTCACTTATACCGAAGAATTTATCAGCAAATATCTTGGTCGTTATGGTTATGCTTATCCAACAGTAACCACTATTCCTGATGTGAATGAAGAAGACAAAACCGTTAAGTTAGTATTGTCGGTAGACCCGGGTAAACGGATTTATGTGCGTCGTATTAACTTTGCCGGTAATATCAGCACTGCCGATGAAGTGTTGCGTCAGTCTGTGTCACAGATGGAAGGTTCATGGTTATCTAACAATACTCTTGAGTCTTCTAAAAACCAGCTTTCACGTTTGACCTATATGGAAAATGTAGATTTTGAAACTGTGCGCCTGCCCGGTGAAGATGACAAGGTAGATGTTAACTTTACGGTAAAAGAGCAACCATCAGGCTCTTTTAACGCCGGTATTGGTTATGGCGATAGAACAAAATTAAGTTTACAAGCGGGTATACAGCAAGATAACTTCCTTGGAACAGGCAAGAGAATAGCCTTTAATGTCAGTACTGTGTCTTACCAAAAAAGTGTACAGCTGTCTTACACCGACCCTTATTTTACTATTGATGGCATTAGCTTAGGCGGGTCTATTTCTTACAGTGAATTCGATGGCAGTTCGGCCAACCTTATCCAATACAACAGTACCCAATATTCCATAGGCAGTAGTGTCGGCTATCCGATTGATCAATTTAATCGAATAAACTTTGGCTTAACCTACAGCAATGTAGAATTATTCCAGAACCAACCTTTTGTGCAAACCACACGATTTAATAATCAGTTTGTTGACCCTAATAATCCTGATGCGGCCATCAAGTATGATAGCTTTTTAGCTTCAGTGGCTTGGTCCAGATCGACCTTGAACCGAGGGGTATTTCCAACTGCGGGTTCTTCCCAACGAGCCTCTATTGGCGTCACTACACCTAATTCTGATGTGAACTATTTTAAATCAGAAATAGACGGTAAATGGTATTTTCCATTATCTAGAAATCAACGTTGGTCCGTGCTGGCACGTTTGAAGTTTGGCTATGGTAATGGTTATGGGGATATCGATGGCATAGATCAAATTTTGCCCTTCACTCAAAACTTCACCGCTGGGGGGGCCGATTCACTGCGAGGCTTCGAAAATAATACTGTCGGGCCAAGGGGTATTCAAACTACACCATCCATACTGGCCATCGATCCTAATGGCAGACCCATACTAGGTGCCCCAGGAAGTGAGACTATTACTTTGTCGACTCGTTCTCTAGGTGGCAATGCTATGCTGTTAGGAGGGATCGAGTTAATAGTCCCCACGCCTTTTGTTGAGGAAGATTTTGACAATTCAGTGCGCAGCAGTTTATTTGTCGATGTGGGCAATGTCTGGGATACCGAATTTGATTTCGATACCTACGACGCACTAGAAGTGAACAATCAATTTAATAATGATTCGCTGCTAGATTATAGTGATCCAGGCCTCTATAGAGCATCGGGTGGCGTTTCTGTACAATGGCTGTCACCCATGGGGCCAATGGTGTTTAGTTTCTCAAAAGTCATTAAAGAGCGTGACGGTGATGATACAAAATTCTTTACCTTCAATATTGGTCAAACATTTTAATTCATAGGTTGGCAATGCCAACCACAGAACAATAAAAAGTAGGAGTTCCATTTGAAAAAGTTTACTAAAAGTTTAATTGCCGGTGCATTGTTATCTAGCGTTTTGTTGAGTGCTGATGTGCTAGCCGAACAAAAAATGGGTGCAGTGAACGTCCAAGGTATTTTTCAATCCATGCCTCAAGCCGCTGGTATTCAAGATGTTATTGGCGCTGAATTCAAGGACAAAACAGAAGAAGTTAGTCGCTTAGAGAAAGATATTAAATATTATCTTGAAAAAAATCAGCGTGATGCGGCCACTATGAGCGCTAAAGAAAAAGCCGAACTAGAAGAAAAAATCATCGGTTTACGTGAAGCATACACGACTAAAGCCCAGCCGTTACAGCAAGAAATTCAGGCTCGTTTTAAAGAAGAGCAAGATAAATTGTTGGGTTTAATCAAACAGGGCATTGATGCTGTAGCGGCCAAAGAAAAGTATGACATTATTTTAAATGCCAATGCTGTGGCGTATATCAACCCTGAACATGATGTATCTAAATTAGTATTAGAGCACGTTAGCAAAATTAAATAAGTCATTTTTAGTATCACCATAAGGTAGCTTGACTATGTCAATAAGCTTGTTTGATTTGGCCCAAGCCATAGATGCTGAGTTGCATTTGGCCGAGGGTGATACTGAAAGTACGCTGATCTTAAGCCTGTCGACCTTAGCTAAGGCCGGCAAGGGTCAGATTTCATTTTTGTCAAATAGTAAGTATCGTACTCAGCTGCAGGACACTCAAGCCCAAGGGGTTATTTTGCATCCTGATGAGCTAGCCCATAGCCCTTGTTCTGCCTTGGTTATGAACAATCCTTATGTGGGTTATGCCAAAGCGGCGCAATTGCTGGATACTACGCCTGCAGCCGCTCACAATATATCCCCCCAGGCCATTATCGCAAAGGATGTGGTCTTAGGTGACAATGTTAAAATTGGTCCATACACAGTGATTGAGTCAGGTGTACGACTGGCAGATAATGTGGAGATTGGTGCGGGCTGTTTTGTGGGTAAAAATGTCACATTAGGGGCAGCAACAAAACTCTGGGCCAATGTGACTATCTATCATAATGTGGTGATGGGCAGTGATTGTTTAGTGCAATCAAACACTGTCATAGGCAGTGACGGTTTTGGTTATGCCAATGATCAAGGTGTGTGGATAAAGATCCCACAATTGGGCAGTGTAGCGATTGGTGACAGGGTGGAAATTGGTGCAAGTACCACTATTGACCGAGGTGCCCTAGACAATACTGTACTGCATGATGGTGTGATTATCGATAATCAATGCCAGATAGCACATAACGTTGAAATTGGTCAAAATACGGCCATGGCAGCATGTTCAGTGGTGGCCGGTAGCACTGTTATCGGCAAAAATTGCAGCATAGCGGGCTTGGTGGGTATTAATGGTCACATAGTGATTTGTGATAATGTGGTGATGACGGGCATGAGCATGATCACTAAGAATATCAGTGCTTCTGGTGTGTATTCATCGGGTATACCTGCCACAGATTATAAAGCATGGCGAAAGAATACAGTAGTATTGAAAAATGCCACTAGCCTAAACCAGCGAGTTAAAACACTCGAAAAGAATCAGGCTAAGTGATCCATTAGTCAGATTGAAGACCATTAGTTAAGGAGAACCCCTTTTGGCAAACAGTTTACAAACTTTAGATATAGAAGATATCATGGCACTATTACCCCATAGATATCCATTTTTGCTAGTTGATCGTGTCACAGATTACACCATCAACCAAGAGATCCATGCCTATAAAAACATTACCTTTAACGAGCCCTGTTTTACCGGACATTTCCCGGGTAAACCCATTTTTCCTGGCGTGTTAATTTTGGAAGCTCTTGCGCAAGTAGCAGGTGTTTTGGGTTTTAAAACCGCAGGTAGTTCAGATGATTTATACCTGTATGCAGGCATAGACAAGGCCCGCTTTAAATTGCCTGTGGTGCCAGGTGATAGATTGGATATGGATGTCAGGTTAATTAAGGAACGCCGTGGAATTTGGAAGTTTCATGGGCAAGCCAGTGTTGATGGTAAACTTGCCTGTGAAGCAGCATTTATGTGCGCCATGAGGAAAATGTAACTCGTGATCCATTCAACTGCCATTATCCACCCAGAAGCAGTACTTGGGCAAAACGTGTCTATTGGTCCTTATTGTGTGGTGGATGCAGGTGTCACCATAGGTGATGATTGTGTGTTGGCTTCGCACATAGTGGTCAAAGGTGAGACCACTATTGGTAAAAACAATCGTTTTTATCAATTTGGCTCTATTGGCGAAGATTGTCAGGACAAAAAATATGCAGGTGAGCCCACTCAGTTGATTATTGGCGACAATAATATTTTTAGAGAGTGTGTGACTATACACAGAGGTACGGTGCAAGACCAAAGCACCACTATTGTTGGTTCCAATAATTTGGTCATGACCTATGTGCACATTGCCCATGATTGTGTCATAGGCGATAACAGTATTTTGGCCAGCCATGCAACCTTAGCTGGCCATGTTCATGTGGGCAGTTGGGTGATAATGGGGGGCCTGACTGCGGCCCATCAGTTTTGTCATATCGGTGATCATAGTTTTATCGCAGGTGGGGTAATCGCATTTCGTGATGTACCGCCTTTTGTGATGTTGGGTGACGACAGTAAGCCCAGAGGCATTAACTCTGAGGGCTTAAAGCGTCGCGGCTACGATAATGAGACCATTATAAATATTAAACGGGCCTATAAGGTGCTGTATCGCAACGGTAATCTCATCCCAGAAGCGGTAGAACAACTTATGGAAATGGGCCGTCTGATCCCTGAAGTTAAACTTATGGCTGACTTTGTGGCCAATTCATCTCGAGGTATTGTACGTTAACTCATGGGCGACAAACCTATCAAAATAGCCATAGTGGCAGGTGAAACCTCTGGCGACATCTTAGCTGCCGGCCTAATTAAACAACTCAAAATACGTTATCCAAATGCTATATTTGAAGGTATAGCCGGTCCCAAAATGCAGGCTCAAGGCTGTCGTTCTTTATTCGATATGGAAGAATTATCGGTGATGGGATTGATTGAAGTGCTGTCTCGTATTCGCCGACTGCTATTTGTCCGTAAATCCTTGCTCAAACATTTCTTAGCTGCACCGCCTGATATTTTTATTGGGGTGGACGCCCCAGACTTTAACCTTGGCCTTGCATTAAAACTCAAAAGAAAAGGCATTAAAACCGTGCAATATGTCAGCCCTACGGTGTGGGCTTGGCGTGAAAGTCGTATTTTCAAGATCGCCAAAGCGACTGATCTGGTGTTAAGCATCTTTCCCTTTGAAAAGGCACTGTATGACAAACACCAGATACCTTGTGAGTTTGTTGGTCATACTATGGCCGACCAGATTGACATTAAGCCCGACAAACAAGCGGCTCGCCGTGGCCTACAGCTCCAAGAAAAAGACTTAGTCTTAGCAGTGCTACCAGGTAGTCGTCAGCGCGAAGTGGACAGCTTGTTAGATATCTTTATGCAAGCTAGCATAATATTAAAATCACAGTTGGTTGATCTTAAAGTGCTGATCCCTGTGGTTAATCGACAACGTAAAGAACAAGTGGATGCATACCTTAATACCCATAGATTAGAGTTGGATTACCGGGTGGTAATAGGCCACGCCAGAGAAGTAATGATCGCCTCAGATGCGGTATTGTTAGCCTCTGGCACTGCCACTCTTGAAGCCATGCTGTGTAAGCAAAATATGGTGGCAGCCTATCAATTAAGCGGCCTAACCTATCAAATGATGCGTTGGTTATATAAAGCGAATTATTTTGCTTTACCTAATGTATTGGCCGATGAATTACTGGTGCCTGAGTTGATCCAAGAACAGGTCACCGCCGAAGCAATATCCGCACTTTTACTGCCTATGCTAGTACCGGAAAATTACCAGTCAAAGCAGCAATTAGTCAGTAAGTTCGAGGACTTGCATGCCTTGTTAAAGCAAGATGCAGATTATCAAGCGGCCACATTTGTCTCTGGTTTAATACAAGGGTGAGTGATCACATAGCCGGGGTTGACGAAGTGGGAAGAGGCCCACTAGTGGGTGATGTAGTGACCGCTGCGGTGATACTTGATCCGGATTATGTTATTCCAGGCCTGGCAGACTCAAAAAAGCTGTCCCCAAAGAAACGTCTGTACTTAGCACAACTCATAAAAGAGCAGGCTGTGGCTTGGTCAATTGGTCGCGCCAGTCCGCAAGAAATAGATGAGTTGAATATTTTGCAAGCCACTATGCTAGCTATGACGCGAGCTGTAGAAGGCCTTTCTATTCAACCCCAACATGTTATGGTTGATGGTAATAGGTGTCCACAATGGCAATACTCCAGTGAGGCTGTGGTGAAAGGTGATGGCTTGATTGCGCAGATATCCGCCGCCTCTATCATAGCAAAAGTCACCCGCGACCATGAAATGCAAGTTTTGCATACCCAATACCCCGCTTATGGCTTTGATAAACATAAAGGTTATCCCACAGTATTACATATGGCTAAACTGTTCGAGCTTGGACCCTTAGTGCAATATCGTATGAGCTTTAAACCAGTACAGCGCGCATTGGCGCTACACCAAGGGCAATTAGCAGGTTCTTAAATGACAGAACAATCCTTCGACTTTGTGCATTTGCGAGTGCACAGCGATTACTCTATGTTAGATGGGCTAAATAAAATTAAGCCCATTATTGCTCATGTTAAAGCACTTAATATGCCGGCAGTGGCTATTACTGATCAGATGAATATGTGTGGTTTGGTTAAGTTTTATACCCAAGCCCATAATAACGGCATTAAGCCCATAATAGGCACCGATTTTTGGGTGCAAAGTGAAGAGCTGCCCGATACCTTGTTTCGACTGACCTTGTTGGCTATGAACAACCAGGGTTACAAAAATATCACGCTACTTATCTCTAAGGCTTATTTGCGGGGCAGTATTGATGATCGGGCGGTGATTGATAAACAGTGGTTGGTCGAGCATAAGGAAGGGGTGTTGCTGCTCTCAGGTGGTCGCTCTGGTGATTTAGGCATGCTGTTTAGCAAAGGCAATCTTGACCAGGCAAAATTAGCCACAAGCTTCTATCAAACACATTTTGCCGACCGCTTTTACCTAGAACTGACACGTACCAGTCGTCCTGGCGAAGAAGATTATATCCATCGTGCCAGTCAATGGGCGGCTGAATATGATTTGCCGGTAGTGGCCACCAATGAGGTGTGTTTTTTGGAGGCAAAAGGCTTTGATGCTCACGAGATCCGCGTGGCAATTCATGATGGTTATACATTAAACGATCCACGGCGACCCAAGGAATATAGTGCCGAACAATATTTGCGTAGCAGTGAAGAAATGCTCGAGTTATTTGCCGATATTCCCGAAGCTATCCAAAATACCCTAGAGATCGCTAAACGTTGTAACGCCACCGTGCAACTGGGGACCTACTTTTTACCGGACTTCCCCACAGACGGTATGGATATCAAAGACTTCTTGGTTAAGGTGTCGAAAGAGGGGTTAGAAAGGCGTTTAGCGTTTTTGTTTGCAGATGAACAAGTCCGTCAGGTTAAACGGGTTGAATATGATGAGCGCTTAGAGATTGAATTGACAGTGATCAATCAAATGGGCTTTCCAGGCTACTTTTTGATTGTGATGGAATTTATCCAATGGAGTAAGGATAATAATATTCCAGTGGGGCCAGGTCGAGGGTCTGGCGCCGGCTCATTAGTCGCTTATGCCCTAGATATTACCGATCTCGACCCTCTTGAATATGACTTGTTATTCGAGCGTTTCTTGAATCCTGAACGTGTGTCTATGCCAGATTTTGATGTTGATTTTTGTATGGATAGACGTGATGAGGTGATCGAACATGTCGCCCAAATGTATGGTCGAGACGCGGTATCACAAATTATTACCTTTGGTACTATGGCCGCCAAAGCGGTGGTTAGGGACGTGGGAAGAGTGTTAGGACACCCCTATGGTTTTGTGGACAGGATCTCCAAAATGATCCCGCCCACACCGGGCATGACCCTAGAAAAAGCCTTTCTTGAGGAGCCCCGTTTACCCGAGCTGTATGATCAAGATGAAGAGGTAAAAGATCTTATTGATATGGCGCGGATCCTTGAAGGTGTGACTCGTAATGCCGGGAAACATGCTGGAGGGGTGGTGATAGCGCCCACTAAGATCACTGATTTCTCTCCGCTATATTGTGATGATGAGGGTAACAACCCTGTCACCCAATTTGATAAAAATGATGTAGAAGCCGCTGGCCTAGTCAAATTTGATTTCTTAGGGCTGCGCACCTTAACCATTATCCAGTGGGCAATAGAGATGATTGCCAAGGGTAAAGGCATTGAAGTGGATATTAGCGCTATTCCGTTAGTTGATGCCAAGTGTTTTAGGCTACTACAAAATGCCGAAACCACGGCCGTGTTCCAGCTTGAATCCCGTGGTATGAAAGAGTTGATCAAGCGGCTCAAGCCCGATAGTTTTGAAGACATTATTGCCTTGGTGGCGCTGTTCCGCCCTGGGCCTTTGCAGTCTGGTATGGTGGACAACTTTATTGACCGTAAGCACGGTCGTGAAGCCATCTCTTACCCTGATGCCGACTATCAGCATGAGTGCCTTAAAGTCATATTAGAGCCCACTTACGGTATTATTTTATACCAAGAGCAAGTGATGCAGATCGCCCAGGAAATGTCCGGCTATAGCTTAGGCGGCGCGGACATGTTGCGCCGTGCTATGGGTAAGAAAAAACCGGAAGAAATGGAGAAACAACGAGGGTCATTTGAGAGCGGTGCTATAAACAATGGTATCGATGCCGACTTGGCGATGAAGATCTTTGATCTGGTGGAAAAATTTGCGGGCTATGGGTTTAACAAGTCGCACTCCGCCGCTTATGCCTTAGTGTCTTATCAAACCTTGTGGTTAAAAACCCATTATCCTGCAGAATTTATGGCTGCGGTGATGTCAGCAGATATGGACAATAGCGACAAGATAGTGACCTTAGTGGACGAATGTCAACGTATGGGCCTGATCATTCTGCCCCCTGATGTGAATGCTGGTAGCCATAAGTTCACTGTGGATGACCAGGGGCGTATTGTCTACGGTATTGGCGCCATTAAAGGCGTCGGAGAAGGCCCTATCGAAGCCATACTACAAGGGCGAGAAGAGCATGGCATCTTTAGTGACCTATTTGATTTTAGCGCCAAGGTAGACCTTAAGCGCCTTAACAAAAGGGTATTAGAGAAACTAGTATATGCAGGGGCCTTGGATACACTGGGACCCCATAGAGCATCGCTGATGGCGTCTTTACCCGATGCGTTGGCAGCTGCGGATCAACATGCCAAGGCCGAGTCTTTTGGCCAATCGGATATGTTTGGTTTATTGACCTGTGAAACGACTCAAGTCCAACAGAGCTTTGTTGAGGTGCCACCTTGGCCAGAAAAAGTGTGGTTGGACGGCGAAAAAACCACTTTGGGTCTATACCTTACAGGTCACCCCATTAATCAGTATTTACGGGAAATTAAGCATTATGCGCCTAGTCGTCTGGTAGACCTTAAGCCGACCAACAGAGATCAGATAGCCTACGCAGTCGGGTTAGTGGTGGGCGTCAGAGTGATGACCAATAAGCGAGGACGTCGCTGGGCATTAGTTACCTTAGATGATAAAAGTGCTAGGATCGACGTGCGATTTTTCCCTGATATGCTCGAACAATACGAAGAATTGCTGCAAGAAGACAAAATTTTAGTGATAAGTGGACAGGTCAGCTTTGATGATTTCTCTGGTGGCAATACAATGTCTGCCAGAGATGTGATGGATCTGATCCAGGCGCGAGAGAAAAATGCGAAGTGGTTGCAATTACATTTACAATCTAGCTGGTGTACGCCATCACAAATGACTAAACTACAGCAGGTAATGCAACCCTATCAGGGAGGCAGTTGCCCAGTACAAGTGCATTATGTGCATCCAGATGCCTCGGCAGACTTAACCTTAGGTGCACAATGGTATGTGACCCCTGAGGATGAACTATTATATGATTTACAACAGCTGTTGGGTCAATCCCAAGTTGTCTTAGAGTTTCACTAAAGTGAAGGCTAGAGTTCAACATAAAAACAAACTTTATTAGGTGCGAAATGAGTGTGAGTTTCTTAGAATTTGAAAAACCCATCGCCGAATTAGAAGCGAAGATTGAAGAATTAAGACTGGTCAATCAAGGGGCTGAGTTCGATGTTAACATTGAAGAAGAAATTACCAAGCTTCGGGAAAAAAGTGCGGAACTAAGCAAAAAAGTATTTGCCAATCTTGGTGCATGGCAGGTGTCTCAATTGGCCCGTCATCCGATGCGACCTTATACCTACGATTATATTCAAGCTATGTGCACCGACTTTGATGAATTGGCTGGTGATAGAGCATTTGCCGACGATAAGGCTATAGTAGGCGGTTTAGCCAAAATTGATGGGCAAGCCGTGATGATTATTGGTCATCAGAAAGGCCGTGATACCAAAGAAAAAATTAAGCGTAACTTTGGTATGCCCAAACCTGAAGGGTATCGTAAGGCTTTACGGTTAATGGAAACGGCCGAACGCTTTAACTTACCTATAGTGACCTTTATCGATACACCTGGCGCTTATCCTGGTGTGGGCGCAGAAGAGCGGGGACAAAGTGAAGCCATAGCCAAGAACTTAAAAGTGATGGCTGGACTGAAAGTGCCTATTATCTGCACCGTTATAGGCGAAGGCGGCTCGGGTGGAGCCTTGGCTATTGGTGTGGGTGATAGAGTGAATATGTTGCAATACAGCACCTATTCCGTTATTTCTCCTGAAGGCTGTGCCTCCATTTTATGGAAAAGTGCCGATAAAGCGCCATTAGCGGCCGAAGCTATGGGAGTTAGCGCTGGCCAAATTAAAGAGTTAGGCTTGATCAATCATATTGTTGAAGAGCCTTTAGGTGGTGCTCATAGAGATTATGAGAGCATGGCAGCCAATCTTAAAGCCACAGTCAAACAGCAATTAGCGCAGTTGGCTACGTTATCCACCGAAGAGTTGTTGGCCCAAAGGTACGAGCGCTTAATGTCTTTTGGTTACTGCTAATACAGCAATATTTCTAGGCGTATAGGGGCCTTGTGACAGGGTGCTGAGATAGTATGACTATAGTGAGTAGAGTAGAGCAGCAATTGTCCGTAGAACCATTGTTATCGGCTAAAAAGATAGTGGTGGCCTACAGTGGTGGTGTTGATTCTCATGTGTTATTGCACCTGTTACATGGTATTTCACTCAGATCCCCTGGGCGCTTTGAGTTAAGTGCTGTCCACATCCATCATGGACTTAATCAACAAGCTGATAATTGGCAAAACCACTGTGGCAAAGTTTGCGCGCAGTTGTCGGTGGACTTTAAAAGCGCCCGTATAGAGTTACAAAAAACACCTCGACAGAGCCTCGAAGCCAATGCTAGAAAGGCTCGTTATGAGAAGATCAGTGAACTGGTGCCGCACAATGCATTGGTCATCTTAGGTCAACATCAACAAGACCAACTAGAAACATTTTTGTTGCAACTAAAACGAGGGGCAGGGCCAACAGGTCTGTCTGCCATGGCTCAAAGCTGGACCATCCCTTGTGCCGCGAAAAAGTCCGTGGCTTTTTGTCGACCTTTATTAACCGCCAGTCAGCAGGATATTTTGTTGTATGCGCAGCAACATAAGCTTCACTGGTGCGAAGATGATTCTAATCTTAATACTGACTTCGATCGGAATTTTTTACGGCATAAGGTGTTGCCTAACATGCAACAACGTTGGCCTCAGTTGGCGCAGACCGTGGCCAGAAGTGCACAATTATGCGCCGAGCAACAAACCTTGTTAAACGAAGTCTGCGGTGAAAAACTCACTGCTGTGCGAGCTAGTCAAAACAGCTTGTATCTACCTGGTTTATTGGCGTTAAGCGCTCAATGGATGCAGCAAGTGGTGCGATTTTGGTTAAGAGGCTTAGCCATAGACTGTCCCTCTATGGCCATTTTAGCGCAACTTGAAAGCCAAGTATTAGCGGCGAAAAGCGATGCTAATCCCATCCTACAATGGCAAAATTGGCAATTTAGACGTTTCGCTCAACAGTTGTATGTCATCACTATCCCTGAAGCTGTGCCCACCCAGAGTATTGCCTGGTCTGTCACTGATCCTCTAATATTACCGGCAAAGCTGGGTTGGTTAGAATGTTCACAGGCCCCTGAGTCTAATGAAATGACTATGCAATTTGACCCCACACTGGGTCCTTTGCAGGTTAGGTTTGGTGGCTTTTCCTTGAGGTTTGCGCCTAGTGGTCGACCCCATAGTAAGCCGCTTAAACAGTGGTTCAAAGAATGGCAGTTAGCCCCTTGGCTCAGAAGTCAGGTGGTAATACTCGTGCAACAAGAAAAGGTCATAGGGGTGCTGGTTGAGGGGCAATGGATTGTCGCACAACCGATAACGAATAACCCCGCATGTGTCATTACTCATCGCGCATTCACCGCCTGAGCAAGCCATCCGAGCAGTGCCAGTGTGATTGACACTCATCCCTGTTCTCTTTAATGGCGCAATGGGTCTTGATATCAACCCATTTGGTTAAAATAGTCTCCATACTAGGTGACATTGGACCTAGTATGGTTAATACGCTGTTGATATTCATCAAACTTGTTCTGTTGATTTTCGCTTAAAATGATCTTGTTAAGAGCGCTTACAGATTGTTCTACTGACTCGTTCTCTTGCGGTTCTAAGCCCGCTTCTTCTGCAATGATGGCCAGTACTTTTAACAAACTGATGGTGATATTGGCATTCTTAGGCGAGAGTTGAGAGGCTTGACATAACAAATCGTAGGCAGGTTTATAACGTTTGTTTTTGTAATGTGCAGAGGCCATTTCAGCCAATTCTTTGGGACTATAACGAATGTTTTGGCGCTCTTTTGATTCTTGCTCTAAATACTCGGTTAATACTTTACCGGTAAAAGTGCTTTGGGTGATCATACCCTTTATTTGATCTAAAAGCTGAATGGATTGCTCCCACATTCCCGCTTCATGAAATGCCTTGACTTTATCTAGGTTATCTTCAAATTCTAGTTTTGCCTCCACTTTAACCCGGTCACGCATTATCTTTTCTGCTTCGGGTTTCTTATTTTGCAAATTAAGAATGCGTGCCTGAATAACACTAAGTTGTTCATCTAAGACTTTCATCACCTGTTTGTCACAACATAGTTCTTCGATATTCTTTTTGGCAATCACAATTAATTTATTGGTGTCGACTGTGGGCAGGGTAATAGCCAAATCTATGGCCGCTCTTATTACATTGAGCGTCAGCAAAGGGGAGTCATGGATAGAGTTTTTTGCATACTTTGCCATATTTCTGGTGGCAATATATTGACCCAATCTGTCGTGATTTAAGCGCGCTAGATTCCAAGATTTTTGATTGCGTTCTAAACTTCTAGGTGCCAGTTTTGTGGCTTCTTGGATAATTTCATAGCCCCGCTCATACTCTTCATTTTGCGTATAATATTCGGCCAATAAGTCATAGGTGGCAAATTTTGTATCTTCGCGCTTTAACAATTTATCGGTTAATAACATGGCTGACTCAATTTTATTTTGTTTGAGTAAGCTGGCAACTAGACCTACTTGTACCCAAGAATATTCATATTTTTGGGCTAAGCCAAGAAATAATTTTTCTGCCTCTTGATATTGTTTTAAGTTAAATAAAGCTCTACCGATCAACCTATTGATATGGGGATGATAGTGCGCCACAGAGAGGTCTTGCAGCTGCCGTTGGGCATAATAGATGGCAGTGGCATACTCAGCTTGGTCAAAACAGTAACGTAATGCATAGAGTTTTTGCTCGATTAGCCTTATCTGTAGAATACGCTTTGACACTTTTGCTCTGTCTAGGGGTTTAACCCAAAAATCAGTAGGTTCCATTTCAACAACACAGTTAACTAAGCCCGTTGAGGTATCTGCGCTAAGAAAGATCACACAAGTGGTATTAGTGATATGACCCTTGAATTTCATTTCTTCGAGTAAATTAAAACCATCTTTATCACTTTGCACATCAAAGGCTACTAAAATTAAATCGTATTGGCATTCTTGACAAAATTGTAAGGCAGTAAAGGAATTGTGGGCGCTTTGCACTTGATTGATGTTGGCGTCCAACAGGGCTGATCGAATTAAATCGTGCACCAGTGATTGGCCATCAATGATAAGTACTCTTAATTCGTCGTTAGACTTTTGAGCGGGAATATCGATCAATTTCTGTTACCTTTAATATAATATTTATTTCAGTAGGTAACGCAATAAGAACGCTTTCTGCTATAGATAATTGCATACTATTGGTAAAAATAAAATACCCTGGAGTAAAATAAATCAGCACAGATCCTTAATTGCTTCAGCCAGCAAGCTTAGATAGGTACGAAGACAGTGACGGGCCTGTTATGAAACACCCCTTCAATAGGGAGCAGAGGCTAAGCCCAGCCAATGGCTAGGTGGCTGAGTATCAGCCTAAATAACCTTAGTCAGTCTGAGTTGTTGGATACTAGTAGGGCTGTAATCTAGCCATTGGTTCAACACTGTATCTGTATCTTGGCCCAGCAGAGGCGGGCCTTTTAGGTAATTAATGGGGGTTCTCGAATAATTAATGGGATTAGCCACTGTCGGTAGATCCTCATTGAGCTTGTGTTCTACGCTGCGCTGTAATTGCCTATGCTGCACTTGCGGATCGGCAAATACTTGCTCAATGTTGTTCACAGGACCACAAGGTACACCACTATTTTGTAAATGGGCTAACCAATACTCGCTGGGCTTAGTCTTGACTATGGCACTTAACTGGGCCATCACATATTCCCTGTTAGTTACCCTCGCACTGTTGCTTGCAAAGCGCGGATCCTGCAGCAACATTTGGCAATTGGCGACCTTACAAAACGCGGCAAATTGCTGCTCGTTACCTATAGTCAAAACAATAAAGCCGTCTTTGCTGGCCAAGCTCTGGTAAGGCACAATATTGGGATGGGCATTGCCCATTCGTTGTGGTATCTGGCCAGATATTAAATAATTCATATTTTGATTGGCTAAAGTGGCAACTTGTACATCCATTAGCGCTAGATCTATGTGTTGACCTAAACCCGATTGACTGCGCTCTATAATGGCCCCTTGGATCGCAGTAGTGGCGTACATGCCAGTTAAAATGTCAGTTAAGGCTACACCGACTTTTTGTGGTCCTGCACCGGGTAAATGATCCTGCTCGCCTGTGACACTCATTAAGCCACCCATAGCCTGGATCAGGAAATCGTAGCCAGGTCTTTGGGCGTAAGGACCGTCTTGACCAAAACCGGTAATAGAGCAGTAAATAAGTTGAGGATTAATGGCGGATAAACTGGCGTAATCTAAGTTATATTTGCTTAAACCTGCCACTTTAAAGTTTTCTATTAATACATCACATTTAGCGGCTAGTTGGCGAATAATATGTTGGCCTTGAGGTAGACGTATATCCACTGTGATGGAATGTTTACCTCTGTTAGCTGACAAAAAATAAGCTGACTCCTGGGTGTCGGCTCCCTCTTTATCTTGTAGGTAGGGAGGTCCCCAGTGCCTTGTGTCATCGCCTGTTACTGGTTTTTCTACTTTGATCACTTCAGCACCTAAGTCGGCTAACATTTGTCCGGCCCAGGGACCCGCCAAAATACGACTTAATTCCAGTACTTTAATATGGGACAGTGGGGCGTTTGACATCGAGGATCCTTTGACATGCTCTGCAAAAAAGATGGGATGAGATTCACCTCTATCATACACAGGCCAGCTGCCTAATGGCTAGTGCTCAATCCCTGCCTTACCTTGGGTAGATAGCAGCAAGCCTAAGGGGGGTAGGATCAGGCTTATTATCATTCGTCACACAAGGTCTCTATCAAGGCTCACTTGGCTATTGTCTGGGCTGGTGGCAATTGACTCTGTGCCTGCGGGTTTAAATTGCGCTTGGTACGTGCATCTTGAAGTGATTTTGGTATATAATTCTCGGCCTTAAATTATCATCAATCTTTACCTTTCTAAAGGCGGTTTTCATGCGCACAGATTATTGTGGCAATATCAATTCATCTTATATCGGACAAACGGTCACATTATGTGGCTGGGTTAATAGGCGTCGCGATTTAGGCGGTGTCATCTTTATCGATCTTAGGGATCGTGAAGGTGTTGTTCAGGTGGTGTATGATCCTGACTTAGCCGAGGCCTTTGATACTGCTAACAGCTTACGTAACGAATTTTGTGTGCAGCTGACGGGTTTAGTGCGCGCCAGGCCTGCCGGACAAGTTAACCTTGAGATGTCCACTGGCGAGATTGAAATGTTAGGAAAGTCACTGACGGTGTTAAATAAGGCGGCGCCTTTACCACTAGATTGGAATCAAGAAAACTCTGAAGAACAGCGTTTAAAATATCGCTATCTCGATCTAAGACGTCCCTTGATGAGTGATCGCATTAAGTTTAGAGCCAAGGTCACAAGTTCAGTACGAAATTTCCTAGAAAACCAAGGTTTTCTAGATATAGAAACCCCCATATTGACCAAAGCTACCCCCGAAGGGGCACGAGATTACTTGGTCCCCAGTCGCACCCATAAAGGGCAGTTTTTTGCGCTTCCGCAATCACCACAACTGTTTAAACAGTTGTTGATGATGTCTGGTATGGATAAGTATTATCAAATCGTTAAATGTTTTCGGGATGAAGATTTACGTGCAGACCGCCAGCCCGAATTTACCCAAATTGATATTGAAACGACCTTTTTAGATGCCCAAGGTGTGATGAGTATCACCGAGGGATTAATGCGTGATTTGTTCCAAACTATGTTATCGGTGGACTTAGGCGAATTCCCAAGCATGACCTATGCAGAAGCCATGCGTCGTTTTGGTAGTGATAAACCTGATCTGCGTAACCCATTAGAGTTAACTGATGTAGCGGATCTGTTGCAGCAAGTTGAGTTTAAGGTGTTCTCTGGTCCAGCCAATGATCCCCAAGGCACAGTGGCAGTGATCAGAGTACCTGGAGGCGCCAAGCTGTCTCGTAAGCAATTAGACGATTACACCAAGTTTGTGGGTATCTATGGGGCTAAGGGCTTAGCATGGATGAAGGTGAATGATCTTGCCGCAGGCTTAGAAGGTTTACAATCGCCTATTTTGAAGTTTTTAAGCGCAGATGTGGCCCAAGCCATAGTGGCACGCAGCGCGGCCCAATCAGGTGATATCATTTTATTTGGAGCAGATAAGCAAAGGGTAGTGACAGAGGCTCTGGGCGCCCTAAGGCTTAAGTTAGGCGAAGATTTATGCTTATTACAAGGGCAATGGAAACCATTATGGGTAGTGGACTTTCCTATGTTTGAAGAATTTGATGGGCAGTTTCACGCCTTACATCACCCCTTCACCGCCCCCAGAGATTTAACCCCAGAACAATTAGCAGCCGATCCTGGCAATGCGCTGTCGAATGCTTATGACATGGTGCTTAACGGTGTGGAGCTAGGTGGTGGGTCTGTGCGTATTCATCAAAGTGATATGCAAGCTAAAGTGTTTTCTTTATTAGGGATCACCGATGATGAAGCTGAAGAAAAATTTGGTTTCTTACTCGAAGCCCTTAAATTTGGCGCGCCCCCTCATGCGGGACTGGCTTTTGGCCTAGACAGAATAGTGATGTTAATGACAGGTGCCACCTCAATTCGAGATGTGATGGCATTTCCAAAAACCACCACAGCGGCTTGCCCCCTTACCAATGCGCCTGGCGTGGCCAATCCTGAGCAACTTAAAGAATTGGCGATCCGCACTGTGTTAGAAAAGAAGGACGGTTAACAGCTGATGTATCGACTTCCCCAATCCGCCCTGATCATTATTTATAATAAGCGAGGGCAGGTATTGGTGATGCAGCGCAACGACGATCCTCAATTCTGGCAGTCTGTGACAGGCACACTAGAACCTGGGGAGCTGCCGCAAGATACGGCAATGCGTGAGGTATTCGAAGAAACCTCCATTGATATACGGGCGAATGAGTTTTTGTTAATAGATTGCCAACAAGCCAATAGCTACAAAATTCGCCCCTGTTGGGCCCATCGTTACCCTCCAGGCACGGTCAATAATACTGAGTATGTGTTTGCCCTTGAAGTGAATACCAATCAACGGATAAAATTAACTGAGCATTCAGCCTATCTATGGTTGGATAAGGCTCAAGCACAGCAAAAAGTATGGTCTGATACCAATAGAAAAGCGATCGAGCAGTATGTGCCTGATTGCCAAAAAGCATAAACGATGATCTGACAGCAACAGAATAAGAAAAGGATGAGCGACGAGTGACTATTATTTTGGGTATTGATCCTGGCTCTCGGATCACCGGATATGGTGTGATAAAGAAAGTGGGTCAAAAATCAGAATACATCGCCAGTGGTTGTATTAGGTTACAAGGTGACGAGCTGGCGGGCCGACTAAAACAAATCTATGATGGTGTGCGTGAGATAATTGGCCAATTTAAACCCACTGAATTTGCTATCGAGCAAGTGTTTATGGCAAAGAACCCCGACTCAGCATTAAAGTTAGGTCAAGCCAGAGGTGCGGCTATTGTGGCGGCCACCACATTTGATCTGCCGGTGGCGGAATATTCGGCCCGACAAATTAAACAAGCAGTGGTTGGCAAAGGGGCAGCAGAAAAGTCACAAGTACAACATATGGTTACCTACTTGTTAGGGCTAGGCGCGACCCCACAAGCAGACGCCGCAGACGCTTTGGCTGTGGCATTGTGTCACAACCATAGCCAGCAAAGTCTCATAAAACTGTCGGGTCAAGCCACTAAAACTGTACGTGGTCGCCTGCGTTAAATCCCTAGTAACTTTAGGTTTAAGGATAACAAATGATTGGAAATATTCGTGGGATTTTGCTGGAGAAACAACCACCTGATATCTTGATTGAAGCGGGTGGTGTGGGTTATCAAGTGCAAGTGCCTATGACCAGCTTTTACCAGTTACCTGACATTGGTCAAGAAGCAAACTTGTGTATTCATTTTGTGGTGCGCGAAGATGCCCAATTATTATTTGGCTTTGCCAATAAACAAGAACGAGCGGTGTTTCGTGAGCTGATCAAAGCTAGCGGTGTAGGCCCCAAATTAGCCTTAACCATACTGTCGGGTATGAATGCTCAACAATTTATGCATTGTGTGAGTTTGGAAGATGTCACCGCTTTGACTAAATTACCTGGGGTCGGTAAAAAAACCGCCGAGCGTTTAGTCATCGAAATGCGTGACAGGCTAACCAAGCTTGCCAAAGAGCAGGGTTACGGGGCAACGGTACAGATGGGAGCCGATTTGCCGGTACAAAACACTTTTGTACAAAGCACCGACGCTAAAGAAGAAGCCTTAAGTGCGCTTATCGCTTTAGGTTACAAGCCCCTGCAAGCCAGTAAAGTGATCAACTCTGTGTTTAGTGCAGATATCACCAGTGAAGACCTCATAAGAGAAGCCCTTCGTGCCATGCTTTAAGGTTTTTCTGCTAGTTTCCAAGACGGCGATCAAATTATTTGCTACTGTATAAAAACACACCTTTAATATGAATTGCGAACTTTCACCATGATAGAAGCAGACCGCATCATTAAACCCACCGCTAGCCATGAAGATGAGGTAGTGGATCGTGCTATACGCCCGAAAATGTTGGCTGATTATACAGGCCAAGATCATGTCTGTTCACAAATGGAGATTTTTATTGAAGCGGCCCGTAAGCGTCAGGATGCTTTGGATCATTTGCTTATATTTGGCCCACCCGGCTTAGGTAAAACTACCTTGGCCAACATAGTGGCCAATGAAATGGAGGTCAATATCAAAACCACCTCCGGACCAGTTTTAGAAAAGGCCGGAGATCTAGCTGCCTTATTAACCAATTTGGAAGAAAACGATGTACTGTTTATCGATGAAATCCATAGACTTAGCCCAGTAGTAGAAGAAATTTTATATCCAGCAATGGAAGATTATCAACTGGACATTATGATTGGTGAAGGTCCTGCGGCCCGTTCAATAAAACTAGAACTGCCGCCCTTTACCTTGATAGGGGCCACCACCAGAGCGGGCTCTTTGACCTCACCATTAAGAGATCGATTTGGCATAGTGCAACGTTTAGAGTTTTATAATGTTAAGGATCTAACCCAAATAGTTGTGCGTTCTGCCAAGTATCTACACTTGCCCATGCAAGCTGAAGGCGCCCTAGAGATAGCCAAACGATCTAGAGGCACGCCACGTATTAGTAACAGGCTATTACGCAGAGTACGAGATTTTGCCGAGGTAAGGGCTGATGGCCAGATCACACTTGAGGTGGCCAAACAGGCATTGGACATGTTAGATGTAGATCAAGAAGGTTTTGACTATATGGACAGAAAGTTATTGTTGGCTATTATCGAAAAGTTTATGGGGGGCCCGGTGGGTTTAGACAACTTAGCCGCCGCAATAGGTGAGGAAAGAGAGACCATAGAAGATGTAATAGAACCCTTTTTGATCCAACAAGGGTTTTTGCAGCGCACCCCTCGCGGTCGTATTGCCTCACAACGGGCATTCTTGCATTTTGGTATTGATTATTCGCCTGAATAATCAAGGCCAATAGCTTGATAAGACTATTACTTTTAGTAAAAAAAAGCCCACATGCAAGATGTGGGCAAAACAACTAATGTTGAAGGGAAAAGTCAAATAAACATATTTACATCGTACTCTTTTCAATTGAAAGGAGACTTTGCTGTCATTCAAAACTTGAATTTACTATAAGCTTATTCAAGGATCCCACAATTGAAATTAATTGTTTTAATACATTATAAAAACTAATCTTCAAGGGATGTCTGTGTATGCTATAAAATTATAATGCATCCCTTTTTTATGGCTAACCTATTGATTTACAATAGAATGGAAAGCCACTCTTGTAAATGTCACATTGCTTTTTGTACTATAAATGTGAAAAGTTCGAGACCTATGTTGATGGTGTGGTAATCCACACTTTGCTAGAGGCACTGGGCGCAAAGTTTGGGCTTAATTAGCAAAAAATGTCCGACCTTTAGCGAGGTTGTTTGTTAGCATAGTGAAGATAGGGCATGATTAGCCTAGGAAATGGCATTAAGGGTAGAATCACCTTGCACAAAACCAGCTTACCAATTAGATGAAACATACTCACGAAGTGCGCGTCTATTATGAAGATACCGATGCCGGTGGCATAGTGTATTACGCTAATTATTTGAAGTTTTTGGAGCGGGCTCGAACCGAGTGGTTGCGAGGGATGGGTACAGAACAAGATATTCTTTTGGAACATTCCGTGGGTTTTGTCGTCAAACGCGTTGAAATGGACAATCTTGCGCCCGCGCGGTTCAATCAACTATTGAGTATTCAATCTGAAATAGTAGAATTGAAGCGGGCAAGTTTAGTGTTCAAACAAATAATTACCGGCCCAAATCAACAAGTTTTGGTCAATGCATTAATTAGAGTGGCTTGCGTTAATTTATCTAAAATGAAACCGCAGGCTATTCCAGACAATATATTAGGGGAATTTTCACGTGTCATCTGAGTTATCTTTTGTTGATCTGATCCTTGAGGCCAGTTTGTTGGTGCAGCTAGTTATGTTCATTCTACTAGCCGCCTCAGTTACCTCTTGGGCCTTTATCTTTGAACGAAGTCGTGCCCTGAATTATGCGCGCTCTGAAACGAAAAAGTTCGAAGACAAGTTTTGGTCCGGTGTTGACCTTAATCGTTTTTACCAAGAATTAGCGGCTCGTCAGTCTGTGCAAGGTATGGCCAGCATGTTTTGTGGTGGTTTTAAAGAGTTTGTGAGACTACGCAAGAGTGCGTCCACACCAACAGATGCTATTATGGAAGGCACCTCTAGAGCTATGCGGGTGTCTTTGTCCAGAGAAATTGATGAGTTAGAAAGCCGTCTGCCGTTTTTAGCGACCACTGGCTCCATTAGTCCCTATATCGGTTTATTTGGCACAGTGTGGGGGATCATGAATTCGTTTATCGCCCTAGGTGGGCAGCAACAAGCCACCTTGGCCATGGTGGCACCTGGCATAGCAGAAGCCTTAATCGCTACTGCTATGGGCCTGTTCGCCGCTATACCAGCGGTTATTGCCTACAATCGCTTTAGTCATCAGGTAGAGAAGTTGGAAAATAGTTACGGTAACTTTATGGAAGAGTTCTCGAGTATTTTACACAGGCAGTCTTTGGCGGCCAATCTTGAGTCAGCGCAATCCGCTAAACAAGCAGGGTAAAGCCAGTGGCTCATTATGTAAGAAAACGTAGGCGCCCCGTTTCCGAGATAAACGTTGTCCCCTACATAGATGTTATGTTGGTGTTACTGATTATTTTTATGGTGACCGCTCCTCTGGTGACACAAGGGGTAAAGGTTGACTTGCCTACCGCCCAAGCCCAGCCATTAGAAGAGGAGCTTAAGCCACCTTTGATCGCCACTGTTGATGCTGCTGGACAGTATTTCCTGAATGTGGGAGACAGTCAGGATCAAGCGTTATCAGCCGTTGATCTGGCGACTTTAGTGGCCACTCATTTACAGTTAGAACCTCAAACACCAGTAGTGGTAAGAGGTGATGGTGCGGTTGCTTATAGTGAGGTGGTGCAATTAATGGTGCTACTGCAACGGGCAGGTGTGCCATCGGTCGGGCTAATGACCACCCCTGCGCAGAACTAGGGTAGAGTCATGGTAAACTTGCCCAGTGCTGTGGTTATTTCTGTGGTGTTACACTTGAGTGTCCTTGTGGTATTTATTATTAATGACAACAGTGTGATGCCCCCCCCCACTGCGGATTTCTCTAGGGAATTGCCTATTATCCAAGCGGTGGTGATAGACCAAAGTGAAGTACAAAGACAGCTAGACAAAGTCAAGCAGCAACAGCAGTCAAAACGTTTAGAAGAGCAGCAGCAGGCACAACAAGCAGAAGACAAAAGACGCCAGCAAGAGTCTAAAATACGTCGCCTAAAAGAGCGGGCGCAAAAACAAATAAGAGATAAGAAAAGGGCAGAACAGGCGGCAGTGGCGGCCAGAGAAAGACAGAAAAAAGACAAAGCTAAAGCTAAAAAATTAGAAGCGTTACGTAAACGTAAAGAACAGCAAAAAAAGCAAGCAGAGGAAAAAGCTAAGGCCCAAAAATCTCGTGAGGAAAAAGCCATAAAAGAGGCGGCCAAAAAACGTCAAGTTGAGCAAGAACAGTTGGCGCAGCAAAAGCTATTGGCGCAGCAGCTACAAGCCGAACAGGCGGTTCGTCAGAAGCGCAGAAATAGTATTGTGCTCAGTGAAGTGCAAAAGTATCAGTCCCTTATTAAACAGACCATCCAGCGTAATTTGATTGTTGATAATGCCATGAAAGGGAAATCATGTAGGATTAATATCCGTTTAGCGTCAAATGGGTTAGTTATTCAGGTTAAAGAATTAGGGGGAGATCCAATAATGTGCCGCGCCGCGAAAGCCGCCGTATTTAAAAGCAGCACTTTGCCGGTTTCCAAAGAGGCCGATGTGTATCAACAGTTACGTAATATTAATTTTACCTTTGCACCGGAATTATAATGTTTAAAAATTTAAGTTTTTTATTGCCGTTTTTTATGCTGATTTGGAGTACTAGCAGTTTTGCTGCCTTAGAGATTGTTATCACCGAAGGTATAGATACCTCTCGTCCTATTGGTGTTGTGCCTTTTCGTTGGGTAGGTGAGGGGGTGATGCCCGAAAAGTTGACTCGTGTTATAGCGGCAGACTTGCGCCGAAGTGGTAAATTTAATCCTATACTGGTTTCGGATATGCCTCAGTATCCAGGGACTGACGCCGAGGTGGATTATAGATCTTGGGCATCTAAGGGCGTAGAGGCCGTGTTGGTGGGTTCTGTGGAGCTGTCGGGTATTGATAGGTATACAGTGTCCTATGAATTGATCGATGTATTGCGGGGGCAAATAACAGGTGGTCAAACACAAGTTCTTAACAATGGCCAACTGATCAACATTAATGATCATGTGTTGGAAAATCGCCAAAGCACTATCTCTGGTAATGATTTCAGACAATATGCTCATCGAATAAGTGATGTGGTGTATGAAAAGTTAACCGGTGAAAAGGGCGCTTTTTTAACCCGGATTGCTTATGTTGTGGTTCGTGATAGACGCCAGCATGACTTTCCTTATCAGTTAGTGGTGGCCGACTATGACGGGGCTAATGAGACCATGTTATTGCGTTCCAAAGAGCCACTAATGTCACCTTCATGGTCGCCAGATGGCACTAAGTTAGCTTATGTGAGTTTTGAAAATAAACGTTCGCAGATCTATATTCAAGATATCTACACTATGACCCGTACCCAAATGACCAGTTTTAGTGGCATTAACGGTGCACCCAGATTTTCCCCAGACGGGAAATCCTTGGCATTAGTGCTGTCTAAAGATGGCAATCCCGAGATCTATATAATGGATATTGCCAGTAAAAAGATCCGACGCATTACTAAAAATCGCGCTATAGATACGGAACCATCTTGGACGCCAGATAGCAAGAGCTTGATATTTAGTTCAGAACGGGGTGGTAAACCTCAAATATATCGCGTAAATTTAGCAACAAGCAAAGTGCGTCGTCTGACTTTTGAGGGTGAGATGAATTTAGGGGGGACTATTACCCCTGATGGCAAATACATGATAATGGTTAATCGTACGCGAGGAAATTATCATATTGCACGACAAGATTTGACAACTGGTGACCTTCAGGTATTAACGAAGACTTATTTAGATGAGTCTCCAAGTATTGCCCCTAATGGCAGTATGATTATTTACAGTACCTTGCATCAGGGTAAACAAGTTTTATCTTTGGTCTCCCTAGACGGGCGATTTAAGGCCCGTTTACCCGCTGCCGATGGTCAGGTTAAGGCACCGAATTGGTCACCATTTTTGCTGTAACAGATACTTTAATTTAAAATCAATAAAAATAGGAATATAAAAATGCAATTGAACAAAATTTTTAAAGGGTTAGTAATTGCTCTTCCGATAGTGACTATGGTGGCATGTTCATCCGGTCCTTCAGAAGCAGATCAAGACTCAGAGCGCAATCGTATTGCGCAAGAACAATCAGAAGCTGACCGCAAAGCACAAGAAGCATTAGATACTCAAGTACAATCTGGTGCTGCCGGAGCCGTATTGTCGACCGCAGAAGAAATGAAGCAAGAATTAATGGCATTACAAAATAACCAAGTGGTTTATTTTGATTTTGACCGTGCTTCTATCACTTCACAATATCATACAGTACTAGAACAACATGCATCTTTCTTGGTAAAGAACTCTGATCAATCAATAGTGATTGAAGGTCATTGTGATAGCCGTGGTACGCCTGAGTATAACATTGCCTTAGGAGAGTCTCGTGCTAAGTCAGTGCAAACTTACCTGTTAAATGCTGGTGTTAGTGCATCGCAAATGTCAGTGGTTTCTTATGGTGAAGAAAAATTGGCGAACGACGGTAGCTCAGAAACGGCTTTTGCAGAGAATCGTCGTGGTGTTTTGGTATATCAATAATATATAATTAATATGATTTAACGCACCTTAGCGTTAAGTTTGTTATCTATATATTGAGCCGCAGCTATTGCGGCTCCTGTACCAGTGACAGACGTAACAAGTGACTCTAATAGCGAACGTCTGAGTCAGTTAGAAAAGAAGCTCACAGCCCTGCCAGCGGCGCAGCATCGTCAGCAGGAACAACTGGATGTGATGCAAAGTGAAGTGAGTGAACTTCGTGGGGCTATCGAAGTACAAAATTATCAATTAGAAAAGATCCTTGAAAGACAAAGAGAGCTGTATCTCGAGATAGATAAACGTCTCGAGGGCGTTATGGTATCGACTTCAGACAATTCAAATCAGCAGGTAACTGCCGTTTCTGGACCTGTCGCGGCTAATTTATCAGAAAACGAAAATCAAGCCTACGACAAAGCGGTTAACTTGATCCTCAAAGATAAGTTATATGACCAAGCTATCCCTGAATTTCAGCGCTTTCTGCAAAATTTCCCCCAGTCTAGTTACGTTCCCAATGCCCACTATTGGTTAGGGCAATTACTTTTTAACCAAAAAGATTGGGCAGCGGCTGGTGAGCAATTTCAGTCTTTGATCGCTAATTTTCCTGATTCCACTAAAAGAGCAGATGCTTTGCTCAAGTTAGGTATTACCGAAAAGGAACGGGCAAATATTGCGCGAGCTAAACAATTGTGGGAACAATTAATAGAAGAATTTCCTGATTCATCATCGAGTAAATTGGCAGATAAACGACTTAAAGGGCTTTAAAAACTTTGAAAAGTATGGTTTTTTTACCAAGGTGCTCAGTGTCGAATGACAGATTGGTTGCTTTTTCAGCAAACAGTCAGAATTATGTAAATAAACGCTCAATTGGCTTGCACTGAACTTTCAATTGAGTATTATATGCCGCCGTCGAGGTGAGGCGGATGGAAAAAGGGTCGTTAGCTCAGCTGGTAGAGCAGTTGACTTTTAATCAATTGGTCGCTGGTTCGAATCCAGCACGACCCACCAATTTCCATAAATTTCGCCATAGTAAAGTAGTATTATCCAAAAAGATGGGTCGTTAGCTCAGCTGGTAGAGCAGTTGACTTTTAATCAATTGGTCGCTGGTTCGAATCCAGCACGACCCACCATCTCTCCCAAAATATCACAACGTCACTCGCAGTTAGTTGTTGATTTTGCCATTGACTTAACAGTAGCCACCTCAGGCTCTTAGTGACCTGTAGATTGAATTGTATGTGCCTCGGGCAACTATTCATCTCAGGGACCCCTACAGCTTCATATAACTGGCCTAACGCATATTGCTTAAATATGCCACTGTGTCGGTTCTTTAGGCTACACTGTGACTAAGGCGTTTAAGGGGTAGATGAAATGAAGGAACAAGACTACGCTCACCGTGCCGATGATATCTTTGTGCTGCCCGAGGCGGTGACAAAAATTAAGCAATTGATCGATGATCAATCGGCGTCTATAGATGATATCGCCAATGTGATAAATTTTGATCCTGGCATCATGTCTCAAGTACTCAAGATCTCCAACAGCGCCCTGTATAGGTTCCCCCAAGCTATTAATACTGTGACTAAAGCTATTCAGCTGATTGGTACTCAGTCGGTCTACGATCTGGTGCTAGCCTACGGTGTGGCCAATGCCTTTAAGACTATTGATTCAAACGTCATCGATTTAGATAAGTTTTGGCGGCAAAGTATCTGTTGTGGTTTGTTAGCAAGAAACTTTGCCGAACACCTGGGCCTAAAAGAGCCTGAGAAATTATTTGTTTGTGGCTTGCTGCATAACCTAGGCGAATTAGTCTTGGTAAAATTAAACCCTAATATGGCTAAACGTTGTGCCAACAATGATGCTAAAAATAGACCTTTGAGCGTACAGCAGCAAAATTTGGGTTTTACTTATGCACAAGTGTCTGCTGCTTTGTTAGGACTTTGGGGGATCCCCACTGATATATCGCAGATTATTTTACATACTCATAAGGAGACTGAGCACAGTGCTGAGTTAGAACATCAGCTCATGCAACTCAGTTATTTGCTGGCAATGAATAATATTGACAGCGAATATTATGCTAAATACCAAGATATCAACCTAGAGTATTATCAAGATATAGGCTTAAACCAAGTGGCCATGGATAATGCATTGGATGAAAGTAACTTACAATTAATGGGCGCTATGGCGTTATTTAGCCCGACTGCATTTAATCTGTTCTAGCTGTCTTAGGCCTGAGACGAGAACAGGCACTGCAGCCGTTGGCCATGGCTTCTATCGATATGGCTCGACAATGTGACCTAATCAGCCAAGGCAAGGCCCGTATTAAGCCTTCAGTCAAACACAGCGACGGTTTGCCTACTTATCGCTAGCAACACCCCGTTTTTATCCCAAATGTCAGCTTCAGTATGAGCGTAGCCATCAGATGCTTGCCTAGTATGCGCTTTATATGCCACCCAATGATCGCCGGTTATTTCAGGTTGAGGATGCATAAATTCCAAATTCCAACTGACGGTACTGGCCATAGCTGGCTCCCGTAATAACTGCAAAACGGCCGGCGGCCACATATCGATTAAAGCCACAAGATGGGCTTGGGTAAATATTTTAGGGGCAATGTTAAAACGCATCCAGCCATGAATCTCACTGCCATATTTACCTGTAAAGGGAAAACCGCCTTTTTGTTGTGCCAAATCATAGTGCTTCAAAAACTTAGGGGTCACTGTTGGGATCACCGGCATAAAGTCTGGTTTTTCTGGATAATTCATGCCATGAGGTTGACTGGCAGGCACTGATATTTTCGAAACCCTTGCGGTGCCAAAACAAGCTTGGCTCAGCACAGCGACATTGTCACCTTGTATGATCTTGGCGATTACCTGGGTGACATTTTTGCCTTCTCTGATGACTTCTGTGGTGATCCTGAACCCTTGGTCTGCCTCTATTGGCCCAATATAGCTGGTATTCAAGGATCTTATCTGTTTGTTCACGCCTACGACTTGCTGCATGGCTTGATATAATAGGGCGGCGGATACACCACCATAGGCCGTGCGTCCTTGGGTCCAATCTTTGCCAATCTTTAGGTTCTCTATGTTTTGACCCTGTGTACTTGAGTCTTTAATAAGGTGAAGTAAGTTATCTATGTGCATAGGGGACCTTTTTGGTGATATTTTATAACCTCAACTGGTCTGACGTCTACCGCAGGTTGCTTTATACTGCCCTTATTGTTGTGGTTTATACTGTTATATAAGCAATTGTTATTTTTACAAAAAATTAACATTTAGCTTGTAAAAAACAACCCTTGCAACATAACATGGCCTGAGTGACCTACCATTAACTTAAGGACCTATGCATGGCCAATGATGAAACCCTGACCCAAGAGGCAGAGGCTGCTACGCAACCGGCTATGTCTAACGGGTATCGCAATTATGTGCTGTTCATCTTAACCTTGATTTATGCATTTAATTTTATCGATCGACAAATTATCGGTATATTGTCACCCTTTATTAAAGAAGATTTGGGGTTAACTGATGCTCAATTAGGTTGGTTAAAGGGGATCTATTTTGCGCTGCTATATACCATAGTTGGGATCCCAATCGCATGGTTGGCAGACAGGTATAGTCGCGTCAATATTATCGCTATTTCTCTTACCCTTTGGAGTGGCTTTACTGCTCTATCTGGCATGGCGGGTAATTATACACAATTAGCCTTAGCACGGATTGGGGTCGGCATAGGTGAAGCGGGGGGCAGCCCTCCGTCCCATTCTATTATCTCCGACATGTATCCAAAAGAAAAAAGAGCGGCGGCTCTGGCCATATACTCTTTAGGGATCCCCTTTGGCATTATGTTGGCATTCTTTGCGTCGGCCTTTATTTTACGTGGCGGCGACGCTGATTGGCGTATGGTGTTATACGCAGTAGGTTTACCTGGGATCTTGCTAGCTATTATCATGAAATTGACTATCAAAGAGCCAGTTCGCAGCGGTAATATGCAAACGGAATCGGCTCAGACTAACCAATGGGCATCGATCCGGCAGCTGCTGAGTATTAAGTCTTGGTGGGGCATGTGTCTGGCCATCGCCTTAGCGTCATTTGGCAGTTATGCTATATCGGCTTGGACCATCGACTTCTTTGTGCGGGCCCATGCGGGACTAGATATCACCAAACTACTGATCACTATTGGCATTCTAAATGGTACCGCCTATGCCCTTGGCGTTTATCTTGGGGGGGTAGTAGTGGATAAATGGGCCAAGACCAACAAGCGTGCTTATGGCTTAGTGCCGGCTATGGCTCTTTTGCTCGGCACACCCTGTTATTTTTATTCCCTGCAGGTAGAGTCGTTAAATGCATCCTTAACCTTATTGACGGTGTTACTCTTTACCACTGGCTCCTACTTAGGTCCATCATTTGCCTTAGCGCAAACCTTAGCCCCGGTTAAGGTCCGAGCCATGTCCACGGCCTTGTTTTTCTTTATTCTTAACCTTATTGCCCTAGGTGGAGGCCCCACTTTTATTGGTATTTTAAGTGATGCCTATGCCTCTGAAATGGGTGAAGTCGAATCCTTACGTATGTCATTAACTTGGCTGACAGTGCCTTTTATTTTGGCAATCATTGCCTTTTTATGCACCGCTAAAACACTGCCCAAAGATTGGCTAGCGGCTGAAGAGCGTAACGGCTGATCTGTGGTTTACGCACCTGACAGCCGCGACTGTGAGGTGCCACTCATTTAAGCCGGTTCAGTTAACGCTAAGTGTCAATTTGGTTTGTGGTTTTTGTCAGTTCAGTCAAAGTTATCAAGATACATTTTGCCCATACTGCGAAATATCCAGTGAACAACAACAGGGGCAACCCAGTATTGGAGCGGGTACATTTTATTGAGTATGAGATTAACCAGCCTATCTAGGGGTAGGGGATCTGGTGAGGGCTGTGGTCTCCTATATGATCCCTTGTGAACATCCATAATGGTGTAAAGGATTAAGTACGTTCGAATCACCTATTGCCCTGGTCTGTCATGCAGGCTTTTCAGGGCACTAAAGAGCCCCCCTTGATTGACAAGCTGACGTCAGCGGGCAAGGCTTTCAAGTATGGCTTAAGGAAACAGACCGCTGAGTGACTTTAAAGGCAAAAACGTATTGAAATGTTTTTCAGCCGCCATGTATTGAAGATGATGTAGGGCCGCCACTGACACTGATGGCAAACATAAACGTGCATTACATGCTCGGGTAGAGGCGAATATTTTTCTGTTTGAATGCCCCGAAAAAGTCGCCGTTGCGGTCAGCCAAAAAATTAATCAATGGCATGGTTAAGCCTATGCCATTGTGGGCTCAAAAGCCGACTTTAAGACCGAGCATCTCTCTGGTTACCAGTACCACACCTTTCTCAGTAACCCTGAAGCCTCTGGCTAAGTCATCTTCTTTGCTGTGGCCAATGACAGTGCCTTCGGGGATAATACAGCCCCTGTCGATTATCGCCTTTCTAATACGGCAATTACGTTGCACTTCTACATCTGGCAGCAAGACCGTATCTTCAACCTCACTATAAGAATGCACTCTTACATTTGAGAAACATAAACTACGTCTTAAGGTGGCACCAGATATAATACAGCCTCCTGATACCACAGAGTTAATAGCCGTGCCTCGTCTGTTGTCTTCTTCCCACACAAATTTTGCTGGAGGTAGCTGTTCTTGGTAGGTCCAAATAGGCCATTTCTTATCATATAGGTTTAATGCGGGCACCGGAGACACTAACTCCATATTGGCTTGCCAGAAGGAGTCTAAGGTACCTACATCACGCCAATAGGCTTCATTGTCACCATCGCTAATAAACGGAAAGGCATAGACGGGATGATCTTTGATAATGGATGGGATGATATCTTTACCAAAATCTCGTTCCGAACCAGAGGTTTCAGCATCACGTTTTAATTGTTCGAACAGAAACTCAGTATCAAACACATAGTTACCCATAGACGCCAAACATTTGGTGGGATCATTAGGTAAGGGGGTTGGATGTTCGGGTTTCTCTTCAAAGCCAATGATTTTATAATTTTCGTCTACCGACATGACCCCAAATTGTCCCGCCGCTTCCTCTAATGGAACAGGCATACAACTAACGGTCATTTTTGCCCCAGATTCTTGATGCTGAGCGATCAAGTCACCATAATCCATACGATAAATATGGTCTCCGGAGAGGATCATCACAAACTTGGGTAATTCATCCCGTATAATATCAATATTCTGAAACACAGCATCGGCTGTGCCTTCGTACCAGTTGTTTGAAAAGCGCTGTGATGCCGGCAATATTTCCACTGACTCGCCGAGCTCTTTCTTAAAATGTCCCCAGCCACGGACTAAATGACGTATTAACGAGTGTGATTTGTATTGGGTGACTACGCCGACATTTCTGATCCCAGAGTTGATACAATTGGAAAGAGGAAAATCAATAATACGGAATTTACCGCCAAAATATAAAGCCGGTTTTGCCCGCCAATTGGTTAACTCATAAAGTCTTGACCCTCTGCCTCCAGCTAAAATAAGTGCGTATGTATCGCGAGTTAAATTGCTGATATAGCGAGATGGATGTTTGGCCATAGATGTAAGCTCCGGTATCAAGACAGGGCAAGTGAATATATCTGCCCTGTCTGTTTTTGGTTTTACTAGTCTATTCGAGTGTACACGACAGCGGGCTAAATTCAATATTAGACGTTTAGGTAAATGTTAGGTGACTTTTTGTGGCGGCTCCCATCGGCTTATTACCACAACAGGGGGCTGGCAAAATCGCCATACTGATTCTCAAGGGAATAGCCAATGCCTTTTGTGTAGGGGGAGGAATAGTCGCTTAGGCTGCTAAGAATCGTCCTACATTGTGTAATAAATGCTGACTGATAAAAGGTTTGATAATAAAATGATTGGCGCCGAATTCTTTACAAGATTTGGCTAAGGCTAAAGATGCATGGGCACTGACGAAAATGAAGGGGGTATCCATACTGCTTTCCCGTATTAATTGTAATAGATCTAAACCATTCACTTCGGGCATCGAATAATCACACAAGATCAAACCCACCTCAGGTCGCTGTTTTACGGATAAAAATTGCTGGGCTTCCAAGCCACTTTGAAACTTAACCACTGTCACACCAGGCAACTCGCCTACCACCTGGGCTAACAACTCCAAATCGACATTACTGTCATCTATTATTACTACAGTGTGATCGACCATTGACCCTAGGCTCCAAAAGATTAAGGCCTCTAGGGTAGCACTGCAACCTATGCTTTTTGTAAGCAAAATGAGGTGTTTACGACCAAAGTATTAGGTCATTTAAAGCGATGGCCTAGATAACACTTTCGCGGTGGACATGGCGGGCTGTATTTAATCTTTGCCTTGATTTTTCTGCCTCTTAACTAATGCATTAAAAAGTAAATATAGACCGACTATAAAAAACGGAATACTCAAGGCTTGCCCAGTGTTTATCCAGAACTCGGCATCATAGGCGGCTTGTTTGACTTTAACCGACTCGATTAAAAATCTAGCGGTAAAAATCAGACATAAAAACAAACCAAAAATACCTCCAGTGTGGGTTTTCAGTTGGGCCTTTTTGTATACCAGCATCAGTAGCGCAAAGATACTCAGATAGGCCAGGGCTTCATAAAGCTGCGCGGGGTGTCTAGGCAATAGATCAATACGTGTAAATACCACAGCCCAAGGGAGATCTGTGGGGCGTCCGATAATTTCTGAATTCATAAAATTGGCAAAGCGCACAAAGAAACCAAACAAGGCCGTGGCTATGGCTAATCTGTCTAACAACCAAAGATAGTTAAGCTGGTATTTCTTCTGATAAAAATAGACGGCCACTATCACACCTAAACCCCCACCATGGCTAGCCAGTCCTCCTTCCCAGATGGCTAATATTTTCGCGGGGTGACTAAAGTAATATTCTGGATCATAGAAAAAACAGTGGCCGAGTCGCGCGCCAACTATGATCCCAAAGACGGCATACATTAATAATGTGTCTAAGCTTTCTAGATCCATACCTTCTTGTTTATAGATCCATTTCATCACCTGCAGACCAGATAAAATGGCGGTAGCAAATAAGGCCCCATACCAATGTATCGTCAGTGGACCCAAAGACAGTAATACAGGGTCGGCGTTCCAAATAAAAAAATCCATGCTAATTAACCTTACTTAATCGGGGGCTGGCGATTGCACTAGTCATACACTTGCGCGGAATATGGTTTGCAACCTGCGAAGGTGGCGGCTGTGTGATGCAATAGCCCAGATTACAGGGCGTCAGTCTCGTTATTTTTGTGCTTTTTGGCGGGCAGTTTACCAGTGATCACTACAGAGTAGGCGGCAACACCCAACAAAGTGAAAATAATCATACTAATAGACACAGTTAACCAACCTGTAGTGACGATAGTATATAAAAGCATCGCCATCACCATTAAAGTTGGGGATGCAACCAAACCAATCATCACTCTGACATTAGCCGGAACGGTTTTTTTGGCGGTAACGGGCTGACTCATACTGATACTCTTGTTTGTTTTTCTCAATGGGCTCAAGATAGGGGGCTTTGTCCTAGGTTGCAACACTCAAAGGCATAATATTATCAAAGGGTGACGAGATCTGCAGCACTGCCTACTTCTGGTTGCTGAGTAGACATTAGGCGATTGAATTTACGCCTAATGAAAAAGGTGTTCACTCAGACATAGCTTGGGCCACTTTGCTGTTAGAGTCTCGGCCCAGAGCCTGCATGATGTTTTGTCCTGCTTGGGCTAACAGGTTAAGATCGATGCCGGTTTTAATGCCCATGCCATCTAACATATAGACTAGATCTTCAGTGGCAAGATTACCCGATGCACCTTGTGCATAAGGACAACCGCCTAAGCCTGCAACCGCGCTGTCCATTGTGGTAATGCCGTGCTGCAAAGCCACCAATACATTGGCCAAGGCTTGACCATATGTATCGTGGAAATGTACGGCTAATTGTTGTGGGTGGATCTTGGTTAATAATAGTTCGAGTAGCTGGGCGGTTTTTAAAGGCGTGCCTACGCCTATAGTGTCGCCTAGGGACACCTCATAACAGCCCATATCTAACAGTCGTTGGGTGACTTCTAGCACTTTTTTTGGTGATACCTGTCCCTCGTATGGACAGCCTAGAACACATGACACATAGCCTCTAATAGGTAACTTATGTGCTTGGGCCAAAGCTATAACAGGAGTAAAACGCTCTAAACTCTCCTCTATCGAACTATTAATATTCTTTTGGGAAAAGGTTTCTGAGGCAGCCCCAAACACGGATATTTCGTCAACATTGGCTTGGATAGCCCCCTCTAAACCACGTAAATTTGGGGTCAGTGCCGTATAGCGTGCGGTAGGCTTACGCTCTATTTGCCTAAACACTGCTGCGCTATCGGCCATTTGTGGTACCCATTTTTGCGAAACAAAACTACCGGTTTCTATGACCTGACAGCCGGCATCGGCTAATTGTTCCACTAAACTGACTTTCGCTGACAGTGCCACTGTGCCAGACTCATTTTGTAAGCCGTCTCGCGGGCCCACCTCAACAATCCTAACAGCATCAGGATACATCTGAGCTGGACTCCTGAGTCGCTTCAAAGCTAAGCAGCTCGGCGCCGCCATCCACTAATTCACCTTGCATAAAATAAAATTCAGTTACCTTACCGGCGCTGGGGGCTTTTAAGCTGTGTTCCATTTTCATGGCTTCCATGACCATGAGTGTGGAATCTTTTTCCACCAGCTGGCCCGGTTCAACCAATAGCGCCACCACAGTGCCATTCATTGGTGCCATAAAGCCTTGTTCATGGCTGGTGTCTTGGGTGATCCCAAGATCCTTTGGTTGTTGGCTAAATTTTAGGACTTGGCCTTGGGTAAAGATAGAATAACTATTTTTATGGGCCACGACTGTGGCCTGAGTTTTGTGGCCATTGATGGTGGATGTTAAGAGGTTGCCGATAAGTTGACCGGCACATTGATAGCTGTTGTCTCCCTGTGTCACTGTATAAATAATACTAGGTGCGCATCCGGTTTGACTGACACTTAAGATGAAGGTTTTATCATTGCTAATCAGACTGAGGCTTTGTTGATGTTGCTCGTTGGCGCGCCAGCCATCTGCCAGTGCCCAAGGCGAATCAGGATCTTGTGCATTGTACCTAGCCAAGGCGTTCTGTTGTTGTTCGGTTAGTTTCAAATACAAGGCTGCTAGTGGCAAAATAGCGTTAATGCATTGATCTGATGGTGCAAATAACAGCTCTTGGTGTTGCTCGATAAAGCCGGTATCAATTTGTGCTGCTTTAAAAGGCACACTGGTGGCTAAATTGTACAAAAACTCAATGTTAGTGCTGACACCATCTATATGGTATTGACTCAAGGCTTGAGCCAGACCCGCTAGGGCTTTTTCACGATCTTCATCCCAAACAATTAATTTGGCCAGCATAGGATCATAATAAACCGACACTTCATCTCCTTGCACCACGCCAGTATCAACCCTCACTTTACTGGAGCCAACAGGCGGCTGGAACAAGCTCAAAGTGCCTGTGGAAGGCAAAAAGTCTTGGTCGGGATCTTCAGCGTATATTCTGGCCTCAAAGGCATGACCTGATATGTGTAATTGGTCTTGAGCTAAGGGTAATTTCTGGTTATTGGCAACCTTTAATTGCCACTCTACCAGATCTTGGCCGGTGATCATCTCGGTTACCGGGTGTTCAACCTGCAAACGAGTATTCATTTCCATAAAGTAGAATTGGCCATTACTGTCAAGCAAAAACTCTACCGTACCAGCCCCGACGTATTGAATCGCTTGGGCGGCGGTTAATGCCGCTTGCCCCATCTGCGAGCGTAATGAAGCACTCATGTTGGGGGCGGGCGCTTCCTCTATTACTTTTTGATGACGTCTTTGCACTGAGCAGTCACGCTCAAATAAATAGACACCATTGCCGAAGTTGTCACAGAACACTTGTATCTCGACGTGCCTAGGCCGGATCAGATATTTTTCAATCAACATTAAATCATCAGCAAAACCCGACATGGCTTCGCGCTTAGCGGCTGCGAGTGCGTCTGCGAATTCCTCAGACTGCCAAACTTGACGCATGCCCTTACCGCCACCGCCAGCTGCAGCCTTAAGTAATACAGGGTAACCCATGGCATCTGCGTGGGTTTTTAAGCCTGCAACGCTTTGATCATCACCGTGATAGCCAGGGACCAGCGGCACATTGGCGTTTTGCATAATATCTTTGGCCGCCGACTTAGAGCCCATCGCTTTGATTGCGTCGACAGGTGGCCCCACAAAAGTGATATGGTTTGCTGCGCATAGTTCGGCAAATTTGGCATTTTCAGATAAAAAACCGTATCCTGGGTGTATCGCATCAGCGCCCACTTGCAGGGCGATCTTTATGATTTTATCACCACGCAAATAACTGTCTTTTGAGGGGGCAGGGCCTAGATACATGGCTTCGTCTGCCATCTTAACGTGCAATGCATGTTGATCTGCATCTGAATATACTGCCACCGTTAAGATCCCCATCTTCTTAGCTGTTTGTATAATACGGCAGCTAATTTCGCCGCGGTTGGCGATCAATAATTTAGTAAACATGGCTCACTCCTTTACCCAGTTTGCTTGGCGTTTTTGTAAAAACGCCTTCAAGCCTTCTTGTCCCTGCTGTGACACTCTGATTTTTGCGATCCGTGAGCTGGTATCTGCCAATAGGGCAGGGCAAATATCCCTATCTTGCACATCAAAAATTAGCTGTTTGGCTGCGCTGATCGCCCCGGGAGAATTTTTTAAAATATGTTCGATTAGATTATCGATACAACTATCTAAGTCCTCTTCTGTGACCGACTCGCTTAACAAACCTAAACGTCTAGCCCGGCGCGCTGAAAATACTTCGGCTGTGCTAAAGTAACGCCTGGCAGCCCTTGCTCCAATAGCATCTATGACATAAGGGCTAATAGTCGCGGGTATTAAACCGAGTTTGACTTCACTTAAACAGAATCGAGACAACTTACTGCCGATAGCCATATCACAGCAGGCAATCAAACCTACTGCGCCCCCCATAGCGGCCCCTTGAACGCGGGCAATAGTGGGTATTTTCATGGTGTTGAGGGTAAATAACATCCTGGCTAGGGCATTGGCATCTTCGAGGTTTTGCTCATAACTATAACCAGCCATACGTTGCATCCAATGGATGTTAGCACCGGCACTAAAACTCTTGCCCTTGGCTGCCAAAACCATGACTCTAATGAGCTCATCTTGATTGATCTGGTTAAATATATCTGTGAGTTGTGCGATCAACTTATCATCAAAGGCATTGTGGATCTGTGGTTGATTGAGGGTGACAGTTGCCACACCGCGTTTATCAATATGGAATAAAACGTTATCTGTGACCATTACATTCTAAACACGCCAAAACGGGTGTCCTCAATTGGTTTGTTTAAACTAGCGGAAATACACAAGCCTAAGACTTGACGGGTATCAGCGGGATCTATTACGCCATCATCCCATAGTCTTGCTGAAGCATAATAGGGATGACCTTGTTTTTCGTAGGTCTCTATTATGGGTTGTTTGAACGCCGCTTCTTGTTCGGCGCTCCACTGCTCATCCACTCGTGCTTTCTGTTCTCGTTTTACTTGGGCTAAGACACCCGCAGCCTGCTCACCGCCCATTACCGAAATGCGCGCATTAGGCCACATAAACATAAATCGGGGATCATAGGCGCGGCCACACATACCATAATTACCGGCACCAAAACTGCCGCCAATTAAGAGGGTAAACTTAGGCACTTTGGCACAAGCTACGGCCGTCACCATCTTCGCCCCATGTTTTGCTATGCCACCGGCTTCATATTGTTTTCCCACCATAAATCCAGTGATATTTTGTAAAAATACCAAGGGAATTTTTCGCTGGGCGCAAAGCTCAACAAAGTGAGCGCCTTTTTGCGCAGACTCCGAAAACAAAATGCCATTATTAGCGATGATGCCAACAGGATAACCGTAAATGCGGGCAAAGCCACACACTAAGGTTTGGCCATACAAGGCTTTAAATTCATCAAATTTTGAACCATCTACTACCCGAGCAATGATCTCTCTTACATCATAAGGTTGGCGCGTATCTTGTGGGATCACTCCATAGATATCTTCGCTGGGGTAAAGAGGTGCTTGTGATGGACTCACATCAAGCTGAATATGCTTAGTGCGATTAAGTCTAGCCACCGCATCTCGGGCTATGGTTAAAGCATGTAAATCGTTGTTAGCTAAATGATCCACTACCCCTGACGTACGGCAATGCACATCACCACCGCCTAACGCTTCTGCGGTAACGACTTCTCCGGTCGCGGCTTTAACCAGTGGTGGACCACCCAGAAAAATGGTGCCCTGTTGTTTAACAATAATAGACTCGTCGGCCATGGCGGGCACGTAGGCACCACCGGCTGTGCAAGAACCCATGACCACTGCTATTTGTGGAATATTTTGTGCAGACATATTGGCTTGATTAAAGAATATCCGGCCAAAATGTTCACGATCGGGAAACACTTCATCTTGCCGTGGTAAGTTTGCCCCACCTGAGTCCACTAAATAGAGACAAGGTAAATTATTTTGTTCGGCAATACTCTGGGCTCTCAGGTGTTTTTTGACGCTCAATGGGTAATAGCTGCCACCTTTTACCGTAGCGTCATTGGCGACTATCATACATTCCACACCTGATACGCGGCCTATACCTACTATTAAGCCCGCGGCGGGAACGAGATCGTCATAGACCTCATATGCGGCTAATTGTGACAATTCTAAAAATGGTGAGCCGGGATCAAGCAACTGATTAATTCTTTCTCTGGGTAATAATTTACCTCTTTGTTGATGCCTATGGTTGGCTTTTGCTCCGCCCCCCTGTTTTATTTCTGCAATCTTATCTTTTAGATCATTCACCTGCACCAGCATATGGGCGGCATTATCGATGAATACTTGGCTTTTGGTGTTTAACTTACTGACAATAGGCGGCACAGTATGACTCCGTTAACGTAAAAGGGGGTAATTTGACTCAGACTGACTTAGCAAGACTCATTGAATAGTTCTCGACCGATCAACATGCGGCGTATTTCAGAAGTGCCTGCACCAATTTCGTATAGTTTGGCATCTCTAAGCAGTCGTCCCGCGGGGAACTCGTTGATATAACCATTGCCGCCTAATAATTGGATAGCATCTAAGGCCATTTTGGTGGCCAGTTCAGCGGCGTACAGGATCACACCTGCGGCATCTTTACGAGTGGTTTCACCTCTGTCACAAGCCTTAGCAACAGTATACACATAGGCTCTAGCCGCATTCATTTGGGTATACATGTCTGCCACTTTGCCTTGCACTAACTGAAACTCACCGATAGATTGGCCAAATTGTTTACGGTCGTGAATATAAGGGATCACTAGATCCATACAAGCTTGCATTATGCCTAAGGGGCCACCCGACAACACCACTCGCTCATAATCTAGGCCGCTCATTAAGACGCGCACACCGCCTCCTAAACTACCTAGTATATTTTCGGCCGGGACCAGGCAGTCTTGAAACACCAATTCGCAGGTATTGGAAGAGCGCATGCCCAGTTTGTCTAGTTTCTGTGCTTGGGTGAAACCTTTGGTGCCCCGTTCAACAATGAAAGCGGTCATGCCTTTAGCGCCCGCGCTGATATCGGTTTTGGCGTAGATAACAAAAGTATTGGCATCTGGGCCATTGGTGATCCACATTTTATTACCATTTAATAGGTAGTGATCCCCTTGTTTATCGGCTCTTAGTTTCATGCTGACCACATCTGAGCCGGCATTGGGCTCACTCATGGCTAATGCACCTATATGCTCACCACTGACCAACTTGGGCAGGTAACGTTGTTTTTGCTCGGGACTGCCATTCTTATGAATTTGATTAACACATAAATTGGAATGGGCACCATAACTTAAGCCGACACCGGCTGACGCTCTGCTCACTTCTTCCATGGCGATCACATGGGCTAAATATCCCATAGCCGCCCCCCCATATTGCTCGGCGACGGTCACCCCTAACAAGCCCATATCACCCAACTTAGGCCAAAGAGAATTAGGGAAGCTGTTATCAGCATCTGCTTGTGCTGCAAGTGGACTAATTTCTCCTTGGGCAAAATTGTAAACATGTTGTCGTAACATATCGATTTCTTCGCCAAGACCAAAGTTTAAGGTAGGGTAAGGAGCGTTCATGCGGTTTGTCCTCGGGTTAGCGCGTTAAGTTCATCTTGACAGCGCTGTTCCACATCTTGTAACTCAACCATCAACATGGCTATGTCTTCTAGTTGTTGTTGCATGTGGGCACGTTTGCTGGCTGTCATATCTAGCATAGCTTCTAATTGCACTTGTGAATTTTGATGATTGTCATATAAATTAAATAGATTTTTAGTTTCAGCCAGTGAAAAGCCCAGACGCTTACCTCGCAATACTAGCTTAAGACGTACTTTGTCTTTTTTGGCATACACTCTATTTTGGCCTTGCCGAGTGGGACTTAACAGACCTTGCTCTTCGTAAAAGCGAATAGAGCGTGGGGTAATATCCATTGATTTGGCTAATTCGCCTATGCTAAAAGTCTGTTTACTCATAATATACTCGGTAGCTGTAAAATTTTTAAATAGAATCATGTTAACGTTTACGTTTACGTTAACTAACTGTAAAGTAACCTTTTATAAAGGTCAATATTAACTCGATAAATCTGCACGCCAAGGGTGTAAAGATGTCAATTCAGGAGTCATTATGTCGGATAATCACATTGTTATAGTCGCAGCAAAACGCACCCCTATGGGCGGCTTAGTAGGCAGCTTAGCCCCCTTGTCTGGCACTGAACTGGGGGCTGAGGCCATTAAAGGGGTCATCGATGCCTGTGGGTTATCTACAGAAGCGTTGGCCCATATCGATGAAGTGATTATGGGCTGTGTACTGCCTGCAGGTCTGGGCCAATCTCCCGCTCGGCAAGCGGCTATTAGGGCAGGTTTACCTCTATCTAGTGGCGTAACGACTATCAATAAGGTGTGTGGCTCTGGCATGAAAGCCGTGATGTTGGCTCATGACTTAATTAAAGCGGATTCGGCTCAGGCGATTGTAGCTGGTGGTATGGAAAGCATGAGTAACGCCCCCTACTTGCTACCCAAAGCCCGCTCTGGTTATCGTATGGGACATGGACAAGTGCTAGATCATATGATGTTAGATGGCCTTGAAAATGCCTATGACGGCCAAGCTATGGGTTGTTTTGCCCAAGCAACGGCTGATGCTGAAAATGTCAGCCGGCAGATGATGGACGAGTTTGCCTTGTCCAGTTTAGAAAAAGCCAATACCGCGCAAGACACGGGTCAGTTTGTGGATGAAATTACCGCTATTAGTATCACCAACCGCAAGTCCAACATTCTAATTGATAGTGATGATGGCCCAAAACAGGCAAAACCTGAAAAAATCCCCAATTTACGTCCAGCCTTTAGTCAAGACGGCACGGTTACCGCCGCTAATTCAAGTTCTATTTCAGATGGCGCAGCGGCTTTGTTGATCATGTCTCAAGACAAAGCACTGAGTCTGGGCCTGACCCCATTAGCTAAAATAGTGGCCCATACGAATCACTCTATCGAGCCTGAAAATTTCACACTGGCACCTGTGGGGGCAATGGAAAAACTCTTTGCAAAAACCGGTTGGTCAAAAGAGCAAGTGGACCTGTTTGAAATCAATGAAGCCTTTGCCATGGTGACTATTCTAGCGACTCAAAAACTAGGCTTGGATCCGGCTAAAGTGAATGTAAAAGGGGGGGCCTGTGCCTTGGGTCATCCTATTGGTGCATCGGGCGCTCGTATATTAGTGACATTAATTCATACCCTAAAACAGCGAGACTTGAAAAAAGGTGTGGCGGCGATATGTATCGGGGGTGGAGAAGCCACAGCAATGGCTATTGAGCTTTGTTAAGGGCTGCGGCGCACCCTTAGCGGTGTTAATTATGCATGCTCTTTAATCGGTTTTTTATGATGACGTGCTGGGTTTAAAGTGTGGTCAATTGAATATAGGCGTACCGGCAGGATGGCCAGCCTGCTATGGAGATGTTAAAGCCGGTATACGAGCTGCGGCTAGCGACCAGTCGGGACATCACAGGCTATCCGAACGCGTATTAATGGACCATTCTGCGGGAGGACATCTTGCCCTGTTGGCTGGGGGGGAAGTGCCGGCATTAGCACAGGGCATTGGTCTGTCGGCGATCACAGATATTAAAGCCTACTTTGCAGGCAACAATCGCGATCAAAAGGTCACAGCGGATTTTATGCAAGGCAGTGTCTTGCAAAAACTGGCTCAGTACACTTTGGCCAATCCAAGTGAACAACCACAAGATGTGAATCGCTATCTACTGCAAGGCGCCCTTGATATTATTGTGCCAGCAAAGGTCTGGGCTCGTTGTGTTGTTGCCCGAAGTGGGGCACTTTGATTGCATACACCCAAGCTCCGAGGCTTCTCCCTCAATACTGAGTCAATTAAAACAAGTACTTAATAAATGAAATTATCTGATATTCAACACTTAGACGCCAGTGATCCATTGGCAGCCAAACGCGATGAATTTGATTTGCCCGAGCAGACTATTTATCTTGATGGCAACTCCTTAGGGGCGCTGCCAAAGACAGTGACAACTCGGATAACTGAGGTGCTTAAACAGCAGTGGGGCAAAGACTTAATTAAGAGTTGGAATAGCCATAATTGGATTGACTTGCCGCTGAGAGTCGGTGACAAAATAGCGCCAATAGTGGGGGCGGCGAAAGGCCAGGTGATTTGTTGTGATTCTATTTCGGTTAATTTGTTTAAGGTGCTTAGCTGTGCATTAAAGCTTAATCCAAAACGTCATCTGGTGCTCTCTACCCTAGATAATTTTCCAACGGATCTTTATATGGTGCAAGGCTTGAGTGACCTTCTGGGCCAACAAGCTTGCCAGTTGCAGATGATCGAGGAAAAGCACATAGAAACGGTTATAACCGATCCTGAGTTGAGTCAGTCGGTGGCTATTTTATTATTAACACAGGTTAATTTTCGAAGCGGAAAACTGTTGGACATGGCCAAGATAACCAAGTTGGCCCAAGCTCAAGGCATCTTAGTTATCTGGGATCTGGCCCATAGTGCTGGTGCTTTGCCTGTGCAACTCGATGCCTGCCAAGTAGACTTTGCAGTTGGCTGTGGTTATAAATATCTGAATGGTGGGCCAGGTGCTCCGGCCTTTTTATATGTAGCGCAACGCCATCAAAATACCGTAAACCAACCCTTATCAGGTTGGATGGGCCATGCCAATCCATTTGCCTTTGATGTGAAATATCAAGGCGCCAAAGACATTAATCAATATCTTTGTGGTACCCCCAGTATTTTGGCTATGAGTGCTATGGATGCGGCACTGGATCTATGGTCAGGACTCGATATACAACTGGTGCGCACGAAATCTATATTGTTGGCGAAAGTGTTTATGGAATTGTTTAGGCAACATCAATGTTTGGCAGTTCTGCAGCTTTGCTCGCCTATTGACCCCCAGTGCCGAGGTAGTCAGTTGGCCTTTAGCCATGACTCTGCCTATGCTATATGCCAAGTTTTGATCCACAAAGGCCTAATTGCCGACTTTCGGGCACCCAATCTCTTGCGCTTTGGTTTCACCCCTTTGTATACCTCCTTTGCAGATATCTGGGATGGGATCAATCTGTTGGTTGAGGTGATGCAAGAACAAAGTTATTTGTCAGATCAGTATAAAGTGACGGCTAAGGTGACTTAGTGGGCTAAGTCTGACTACCGCTAAACTGTTCAGTAAACGCACAGTTCAATTGTTTTCCTATAGATTACATTGCATACTACTGTCACTTATATTGAGGTGATTTGAAGACAGTGAGTCTTAGAGTGGCAGTAGGTAATAAGATAAGGGCGTTAGTCGACTTTAAGAGCTGTCTTTACTCCGGTTATATTGTCTTTAGCCTGTTTTTTAATGCACAGGGGCAGGCTTTTGCCGAGAAGTTACAGGTGGATGATCCCCTTCACTATAGTTCGCGTCCTGTAGTGACCTATTGTATGGATCCTGATTGGTTACCCTATGAAGCTATTCGCAACCACCAACATGTAGGCATGTCTGCCGATTACATGCGTATTATAGGTCAAATTGCAGAAGTGGACTTTCAGTTAATTAGAACCCAAAATTGGCAAGAAACCTTATCATTCCTCGAAAAGGGTTTATGCGATGTGGCCAGCATGCTCAATAGAAGTCCCGACCGAGAGCAATATTTGTTATTCACTGAGCCCTACTTTAGCGGTGAAAATGTGTTTGTCTCCCATGAAGACCAACCTTTAATTGATAATTATGCCAGCATAGATCAGCAAAAAGTGGGGGCGGTGCGCAACTATCGTACCACCGAATATATTAGGGACCATCATCCTAACATCAGTCTGAGCCTGATGCAGAGTGAGAGTGAAGGTTTACAAATGTTAGCCGAAGGCAAAATAGATGTGTTGGTGGGTTCATTATTATCTATTAGTGCCAACATTCAGAAGAATGGGCTGAGGAATTTACAAATATCAGGGCAAGCGCTGCCATTGGATCAATTGGCTATGGGCGTTACCAAACAAAATTATGCACTCTTGGAAAAACTCAATAATGCCATTAATAGCTTGCCCAAGCAGGTACATATGAATGTGTATAAGGAATGGACCAACGTACGTGTGGTGGATGAAATCGACTATAGGCCGATAACAGCGGTCTCATTATTTTTTATGCTATTGGTGTGGCTAGGTATGTGGCGGCATCACATAGTGGGACGTTTTAATAAACAATTAGTGGTAAAAAATCGGCTACTCAATGATCTGCAAAAAGAACTGTTGGAGAAAAATCAATCTCTGGAGTTTTTGTCCATGCGTGATCCTCTTACTAGCATGTTCAATCGTAACTATATTATTGAGCGTTGTGAGCAGCAGAGAAAACTGTGTTTAAGAACCAAACAAGCGGTGTCTTTGATCGTATTAGATATCGATTATTTTAAGAAGATTAATGATCTTCATGGCCATACGGCTGGTGATCTAGTCTTACAAGAGATTGCCCTCAGAGTAGAAAAGACCATAAGGGATATGGATATTTCGTCGCGTTGGGGGGGAGAGGAATTTTTAATCTTATGCCCTATGAGTGATTTACAACAAACCAAAAAATTGGCAGAACGTTTAAACCAGGCGATCGCCGCTGAGGATTTTGCCGATATGGGTCATATAAGCTGCAGTTGTGGTGTGGCACAGTATCAACAAGATGAGAGCTTTATACAATGGTTTGATCGTGCTGACAAAGCTCTCTATCAAGCTAAGAGTGCCGGCAGAAATCAAGTGGTCTTGGCCAAATAAGTTAGGTTGTGGTCTGATACCGGTTAGCTGTTATCTCTCTGAATGGTTTTAACACGACCCACTACGCCTGTATCTAGCTGTACTTTAATACCATGGGGATGCTGCGCCGAATTGGTCAATATTTTCACCACCTGTCCCTCTGTCAGCTGACCACTGCTTTGATGATGTTTCTGCACCACTGATACTTGTGTTCCTATTTTTATATTAGCGCGCTTAGTACCTTGCATATTATTTCCTTACTGACAGTTCTATCTAATTCCTAGCCGTTCGCGGTAGAGACTAGGCGCTGTTTTTTTTGAATTCACACAAACCTTCGATTAAACAACAGCCACACATTGGCTTACCGGGGATACAGGTATAGCGGCCAGCTAGTATTAACCAATAGTGCAAGTCGCCTTTAAAGGGTGCCAATACCACTTTGAGTAGGCTAGCTTCGACTCAATCTACTTGTTGCCCATGGCCAACGTTGTGCGGTTTGAGACTCTAAAAATAGGAGTGTCTAGTGCTATAGTCGGCCAGCCAAATACGGCAGTATCGCTGTTGATAAACCCAACTCTATAATTCTGAAGGAGCAGGTTAGTGCCAAAAGCATCTGATGGCAAGGCCTGTTGAACGATCTTTAAAACAGATAGCTGACGCTCAATAGAATTGGGTGTATAGCTCCTTTGAACTCACAGAGAGGAACGGTCATGCGACTATTCGTAGCCGAACGGCTGCTTTGCCCAAGTAAGCAGACCGTCGTGTTTGTCTCTTTCAATTGAAGTTTTGAGCGAGAAGCGGCTCTTGGACTTACCTACGTTGGAGATCGGCCGCAAGCGATCAGCCGCCGCTCGGCTAGTTTAGCTTTAACAACCGTACGTGCGATAAAGTAGTTGTTCAACCAGCTAATTGATTTGAGCACGTTATTCCAAACTTAGACGTTAAAAACACGAAGTTGACCTGTATTTTGAGCCAATTATAAACGTTAGTTATTTCTCAATAACATAGGGACTTATCTACGGAATATCATTTTAATCGACATACCATTTCTAAATGTGTTGACTGATTTATCGAACCACTTGGTAAATAAAATTCGGAATACCCAAAAAACTAAGACACCGATCATCAAATAAATAAGTATGTTGTTATTAACATAGTCAGGCCAATATTCATCTGTGTTTGACGAAAATGACATGACAGCGCCTAATAAAGCAAAACAAGTTCGCCAAGCATGTCTAGCTATACGATGCTTCCCAGAGAGACCACCGCGTATAATCATTTTGAGGTCTAACAATGCCGACAACGCCGTAACAATAGCAAATGCTGACAATATGAATGTAAATGTTGGCGTGAGTGATGTGGATGTGAGTACAACATTGAAAAGGATTATACTTATTATAGCAATGGTGATCATTGCGACAATTTCAAAAATCCCCGTTGATTTTTCCTTTCTCAACACAATTGCCCATGCAGTAGTTCCGTAGTAAGCAGAAAGGATCGCCATAACAGGATCTTCTAAAAGATTAGGGACACTTAAAACCATTGCAAGCAATGACACGAAGAATAAATTTCCAGCAACTCTATGTTTAGATTGCCCTTTACTAAAACATAAAGCACATATACCAAATAGTAGAAGGAAAGAACCCGCGATGATGTGAATTGTTAGCATAATAGCTTCTTGTCAATTGTTATTAGAACATTGTGATTAGCTGACAAAGGCTCGAATTCAACGCATCCGCAAACCGTTTCGTTATGTTGATGAGATAAAGCTAATCACAAGGGAAAGTTAATGTAGCAAACTTACAATTCTAAAAACGTTTTCATATGTTACAGAGAGTTACCATTGAGGGAGGCCGCGATACCTAAGATGGATTATACATCCAGCAAAAGCACAAAATGATATCGACATCGGGTTAATTTGAATACTTCCTATAACAACATTGTTTTCCAATTCGGACGCATGGTTTATTCCTGCTTTCTTTTACTTAAGCCCGTAACTGAGTGTTTTGGCAACGGCGGCATATGGCACAAACTTCACGGTCAAGGTTAATGCTCGACTGTCCGGTATTAGGCTCACAGCAGCCTGATTCAATTCTCAAATGACTGGTATGCCCAAGATAGCTGCCAGTCGATGAAACCATTTTTATGGCAGGTCTGAGCGACCAACGGTCATAGGTCTTGGCTGTGGCGTA
>JAWUWP010000015.1:0-24431 GCA_034111785.1 Paraglaciecola sp. | reverse complement strand
CCCCCCCCCAGAATATAAATCCTAAATTTTAGCAATTGCCTTCTTTTTATGGGCTTTTTTGTTTTCTTTAAATAATGGATTAAAATTTCATGGTACATAGTCATTTTTCCTCTGGCGAGTTTTTCCCTAGAGTGCCCTTGTTATCTCTATTGGCATTAGCCTTATTCATGTTTTCTCTATCGGCTCAGTCTTCACCAGGTGCTCATGGTCCTAACGGTGAGCATCTCGATACTGAGCAAAGCAATCAACCCACTCAAAGACCGAAGTTTGAAACATTCACTGAATCGTTTGAGCTACTAGGTGAGGTGTTTAGCAACGAACTGATTATCTATTTGCATGATTTTGAAACCAATACACCTATTCAATCTGCCAGCATAGATTTAGAAGTCGGTGCTTTGGCTGCCAGCGCTAGTTTTGATGAGGCTCAAAACCGTTATGTCGTCAACGAAGTCAACTTTATCAGTGCGCTTAATGTTGGTGGTGAGCACCAGGTGGTTGCCACCATTTTGACAGAAAATAACGGCGATTTGTTGGTGGCAAACTTTGTAATGCCTCAAGGTAATGGACAGTCAAGTAATGCAGGGCATTCAGACGATGAAGCCCATGAGCACGGTGAAGAGCATCATCATTTCCCTTGGTGGGCCCTTGGCTTATCGATTATTGTTTTTGCGCTTGGCTTTTTACTTGGATGGAAAAACAAAGGAGTGAGATCATGAGAACACTCCTAATGATACTTATCTGTGTTTCAGCTTGGCATGTTATTGCGTCTCCTGGTGCCCATGGCCCCAATGGTGAGCATCTTAGCGACACCGACACCCAATCAACGGCTGGTTTGGGCAGGCAGGCTGATGGCTCTGTGCTCTTGCCGATGCAACAGCAAGCGCTCTTGGGTATTAGAACTCAATTTGTGACTAAGCAAAGTGTGAAAGGCAGTGTCACTTTAGCCGGTGTTGTCCGTGCTCACCCTGAAGGCCAAGCCCTCGTTCAACCGAGCAGTGATGGTCGTTTTGAGGCAACAGATTCGGGGGTTCTTGCCACTGGCGAAAAGGTGTCAGCGGGTCAAATACTGGGCTATGTTAGATACCAAGATAGCGCCTTTGAGTTAGCCAGCCAAACCAGCCAATTATTGGCAGTAAGAAGTCAGATTATGCAGGCTAAACGGGATGTTAAGCGCTTGCGTGACCTTGGTGAATTGGCATCAAAACAAGCCTTAGAGCAACTTGAAACGAGCCTGAAAATTCTCGTTGAACAAGAAGAGGTTCTACAACAAGGTTTAGAGAAGCCTGAGCCACTCATTGCACCGATATCTGGTGTGTTAATTAATCATCAAGCCAGACGGGGTCGCTGGGTTGAGGCGGGTACGACCCTGTTTGAAGTAGTGGCATCAAATTTACGCCATATCGAAGCGCTTACCGATGACTCGTCTATTTTGATGCAACTTAATAGCGCTAAAATCAAGGCGTTTCCTGAGCTTAATTTGCAGTATCAGGGTTATGCGCCGCAACTCAATGCTGGTATGGTGACCGTGCACTTTGCGCTAGAAATACGCACTGACTCTGCATCCTTGTTGTTAATTGACCAACCGGTCACTGTGTTCGCTGAGCTTGAAAACACCTTAGAAGGTATTTTATTGCCAAGCGACGCCATTGTGACTAATAGTGCTAACTTGCCCCTTGTGTGGATAAAAGCGTCTGCCGAGCGTTTTTTACCTCAAATTGTGCAGTATCGTCAGATTTCTCCAAACAAAGTGTTAATTACACAAGGCTTAGGTGCAGATAATCGAGTCGTTACCGCCGGAACGTCTTTACTTAACCAAGTACGCTAGGAGCTTGCATGTTTAATTTATTAGTTCATGCAAGTCTGCGCAATCGACTGTTAGTGTTGACGCTTGCACTTATGACCCTTGTTTATGGGTTTTGGCAAGGCAAGGCGTTACCCATTGATGTGTTTCCTGACCTAAATAAGCCTGTGGTCACCGTCTTGACTGAGGCAGGCGGGATGGCTCCCGAAGAAGTTGAACAGTTAGTCTCGTTTCCATTAGAGAATATGCTCAACGGCGTTACCGGCGTTACACGTGTGCGTTCAACTTCAGGCATTGGCTTATCCATTCTATATGTAGAGTTTGATTGGGATACTGATGTGTATCGTAATCGTCAGTTAGTGTCAGAACGCCTCGATCAAGTCACATCGCAATTGCCCAGTGGTATCACGCCAGTAATGGGACCTGTATCATCAATTATGGGTGAGATCATGCTCATTGCCTTGCCTATCAACGGGAATGGGGATGTTGACCCGATGCTTGCTCGTGAGTATGCCGATTTTGTTCTGCGTCCAAGGCTACTTTCTATTCCTGGAATATCTCAAGCCATCCCTATTGGTGGCGATGTTAGACAAATTAGAGTAGAGCTTAAGCTCGATGTTATGCGCAATTTGGGGATCAGTGTCGAGCAGATGCGTGATGCTATTGAAGGTTTCGCATCGAATAAAGGTGGCGGTTTTATCGATGTCAATAATCGTGAGTTTTTGATACGGCATGAAGGAAGAACGCTCAAGCTTGATGACTTGCGCCAGTTAGCCGTTGCCTGGCAGCAAAACACTTCTGTACGTTTAGAGCAAGTTGCAAACGTTCGTTACGCCGCTGCTGTTAAGCGCGGTGACGGCGGTTATAACGGTAAACCAGCGGTCATCATTAATGTACAAAAACAACCAGGTGCGGACACAGTAAAACTGACCCGTGATATAGAACTAGCGTTAAGTGAGCTCGCTACCGGCTTGCCTAACGGCGTTTCTGCGCCGCAAGTGTTGTTTCGTCAAGCTGACTTTATTAAAGCATCGGTTGATAATGTCACCGAAGCACTCATAGATGGATCGATTCTAGTGGTGATTGTGCTGTTTGCGTTTTTGTTGTCAACACGCACCACTGCTATTTCTTTACTTGCTATTCCATTATCGCTTGCCGTGACGGTACTCATTTTTAAATGGATGGGGCAGACCATTAACGTCATGACCTTGGGCGGTTTAGCCATCGCCATCGGGGAGTTGGTTGATGATTCCGTCGTTGATGTAGAAAACATACTTCGCCGTTTGAAACAAAATGCCAAACAAGAAAAGCCTCATCCTATTTTTGACATAATATGGCGAGCAAGTGTTGAAGTGCGCTCAGGTATTGTTTATGCGACCGCAATTGTCGTGCTTGTTTTTATCCCATTATTTGCACTGCCAGGGATCGAAGGTCGTTTGTTTGCGCCATTAGGTGGCGCTTATATTATTGCCGTATTAGCGTCTTTACTCGTTTCGATGACTGTGACGCCGGTGCTTTGCTATTTTTTATTACCACAAATGAAGCAATTGCATAAAGGCGATAGCTTTTTAGTCACTGTACTAAAAAAATGGCAGCGTTTATGGCTTTTATGGGCATTGCCTAAACGTCGCTCAATAATATTAGTAAGCGGCTTGGCAGCCATTATCAGTGCCTCGTCCGTTGCCTTCTTTCCTCGTGCATTTTTACCCGCCTTTAATGAAGGCTCTTTGGTATTGGGGATGATTTTTCAGCCAAGCACTTCACTATCTGAATCTAACAGAATGGGGCATTTAGCTGAGTCTTTGTTGTTATCGGTTGATGAGGTCACCGCAGTTGGACGACGCACCGGCAGAGCACAACTCGATGAACATGCAGAAGGTGTTCACTCTTCTGAAATTGATGTTGATTTAGTTGAATCAGAGCGCTCTAGGGAAGAAGTCTTAACTGAAATCCGAGGAAAACTCAGCGTGTTACCAGCGCAACTGGCAATTGGACAACCTATTTCTCATCGACTAGACCATCTTCTATCGGGTGTGCGCGCGCAGTTGGCAATAAAAGTGTTTGGTGACAATTTAGACGAGCTGCGCATTAATGCCGAAAAAATCAGGCAGAAATTAGAAACCATTCCTGGGCTGGTTGATATCAATGTGGAAAAACAAGTGCTTATTCCACAGGTGTCGGTCAGATTAAGACCAGACAAGCTTTTACAATATGGTTTGAGTCCTGGTAAGGCAATAGAGCGCTTAGGCTTATTAACCGACGGCGAGCACGTTGTAGACATCATCGATGGTGTGAAGCGTTATGCATTAGTGATGCGTTTAGATGAGAAAGCGAGAAGCCCACAGGCACTAGGCGCAGCGCTGATAGACACACCAGCGGGTGCTATTCCCATCACAAACATCGCTGACATCACTTTAAGGGATGGGCCAAACCAAATCCTAAGAGAAAACGGCCGACGCAGGCTTATAGTCTATGCAAACAGCACGGGAGTAGATGTAAAGCAACTGCTGTCAACGGTGCGCGAACAAGTCAATGACGTTGAATTAGGGACAGATAGCTTTATCAGTATAGAAGGGCAATTCTTAGCGCAAGAGCAAGCCATGGGTTTGTTGGTGTTATTATCAGGCATCTCGTTCGCACTTATATTTTTGGTGCTGTACATGCGATATCAATCTTTAGTATTTGCCAGTATTATCATGAGTAGTTTACCCATGGCGCTGCTGGGCGCGGTGGCAGCAATGTGGTTAACGCATACGCCACTTTCGGTGGCATCTGTTGTTGGCTTTATCACACTTACCGGCATTGCTTCGCGCAACGGTATATTAAAATTGAGTCATTATCTCAATCTGATAAAATTTGAGGGAGAGCAATTTAACACCCAGTTAATTGTTAGAGGGGCGCAGGAAAGGTTGGCTCCTGTGATAATGACATCCATGGTGACTGCATTTGCGCTCATTCCCTTATTAATGGCCGCGGATGCGCCTGGTAAAGAGATTCTGCACCCTGTTGCGTTGGTTATCTTCTCAGGACTATTAACGTCCACTTTATTAGACACCTTGCTGACGCCTTTGCTTTATCGGGAGTTCGGTGGCAAGGCAACCATGCTTTGGCAAAAACATAAGTCAGACGAATTAATGTAAATAGGTTTATTCTGGCGACGCCTTATTGAAGTTTGCCAAAATGGAGTGTAAGCATGAAAATAATAGTAAAATTAGTGTCGATAGCCCTAATAACTTCAGCAGTGTTTGTATCACATGCCTTGGCACATGGCAGCCTAGAGCCGAAGCATGGCGGTGTGGTCAAAGAAGCCCATGACATGGTATTTGAGCTGGTCAGAGAGGAAAAGTCAGTCAGTCTTTATGTACGTGATCACGGTGAGGCATACCCAACCACTGAGCTTGTCGCCAGTGTTATCGTATTAGCAAGCAAAGAGAAAAGTGAAGCCTCATTCATCCCATCTGGAGGCAATACAATGGTGGCTGACATTACTATCGATGATGGTGCAAAGGTATTGATCCGAGTCAGCGAAGGAGACCATCACCCCGTTACTATCCGTTACCGTTTTTAGAACTGTTGGGGGGTCATCCGTAACGGGCGTTTTTATGTGAATTGCTTAGGTCATTGTTCATAGAACAATGACTGCTTCCGATAACGTCCTGGCATTAACAGATCAATGGCCAGCGTTAGATATTGCACAAGGCTTCTATCGAGATCTTTTGCTATATTATGCAAGGGATCACCTCGTTGATATCGAGCCCAAATCACAGCACTTTGTTGTGCATTGTCGTCAATTCTTTTTCTTTGCTTCATAGCAAAGCCTCCACTTTATTTATGCATAGCGCTGCTTTGACCGATTGAACTTGTACCTCATAGCAGCCGTTTACAGTAAAATGATATCTGATTAAACCAAGCCAATACCGGGTAGGCAATATCATTACTCACATGCCATCAAACGCCAGCCTTGCAACGCATTATTAGCAAACCAAGTGATGGCAATGCCCGCTGATGCCAGGGACAGCTGAGCTGATTTTTAATGCAAATGGATGAGTCAGGGTTTTTTACACTGGCATATATTGGCAATAGGTAAATATATATAACATTTTGTATTATAAAGAGTAATTGCTTTTGGCGTGATTGCTGCATAAGGCCTCGGGAGGCTTAGGGTAAATTTATTACCTGATATGAAGGTGTAGGCTGTTACCTCACAAATTGGTCACCTCACTGCGGGGTTATCACATTACATAAAAGGGAAGTAGATAATGAAAAATATAACGTTAAAAACATGCTTAACCGCTTTGGCTTTGTCTATCGCTGGTTCAGCAAATGCACAAGCAATAAACCAATCTGATTTCACTCATCAACAATTGCCCACGTATTCGGCAATATCCGGCAGTACGTTAAGTGTATCAGGGCAACCCCCATTGTCAGGTAATAATATTGGCGGACATCTTGCTGCACAAGCGGCAGTTGCTATCGGTGCTTATAGTGAGGTAAAGGACGTCTATGCTGGCGCTGCCGCGGGAGTCGGGGCAAGTGCCAAAGCTGAGAACATCAGCGCGGGCGCAGCAGCGGTAATCGGTACCAGAGCTAAAGTCGGCCACATTACCGCTGGCGCAGCCATCACCTTGGGCGCCGACGCGAGGGTGCAATACATTACGGACCTACAATCAGCCACAATTACCTATGGCGCTGGCGCCGATAACGCCGGTGTTGAGTTGAACGGTCCAGAGTATGGAGTAGGAATTCAGTCTAATGAAGACATGGCAATGGCGATGGGCATCATTAACCAAAAATTTGATGACATCGATGCTGCGATGAATAACGGCATACCTCGTACTTTTAATATTACTAATAATACCGTGTGGTTCGGAGTAGGCCATCCAATATTAGCCTCTGCGATAAACCTCACTGTGGGTACCGTTTTGACAGTTGTAGGGCATGTGACGGTGATCACCACCGAGGCGATGACCCTAGGTGCAGGATCAATGATTGAGCTGGCTGATGATGCTTCTGTTACGTGGATATTGGGCGGTGCCCTTAATCTTGGGGCAAACTCAGTGTTTAACGGCACAGCGTATGTAAGGGGTGGGGTTAACGGTGCCACGAGCGAAGTTGGTTGCGGGAACTTATATGCCACAGGCGCAATCAGCATAGGAAAGATTGGGGCCTCGTGCAACCTAGCACCACAAAGGGATGAAAATGATCGGGTTAAGTAACCCTTACACCAATGTCTGCCTTGACCTATCACGGCAAAGGTTTAGGTAGCGATGCAGCACCAAGGCCATTTTTTCGAAAGTGGCCTTTATTCTAAAAGAAATTGAAGATAGTTTAATGTCACTTTTCTTAATAAAAATTTAATGTAATTAAATTAAATCAAATCAAATCATTTATTAAGTATGTATTTAAACAATCAAATTTTCAGATTATGAACTCCCATTAATTTTATCTTTAATCTCAATCACAAATGTTGTCCCAAATGGTTAAAGAGCTAGCTCCTAAATTAAATTAGGAGCTGACACAAACCTAATTACATCAAACTTTTCTCTAGCTGATCCCATCGCTAGTTGGTCTGGATCCTAAGGGCTACTAAATTTAACTTCATTTCCAATATTAGCGGTGACTAGCCAATGTGCTTTGCCCAACTTGCGCAGTGGAAAATCTAACGTTAAATTTATCTCGCGTTGTATATCTTTGTTAGCAGAAGACACCATGCAACACAATCCTTCTTCTGGTAGTTCAAATGAGGATTCGTCCCCATCTCTTGCCTTGTTGTAACCTAAGTACTGAATTAACTCTGTATTTTCATACTGACTCTTCTTTTTAAGTTTTAATTTGTACCCTACCGTTATTTACACCAGTTCAACGCGACCATCTGGTGACGGTTTGATAGTCGAGGTTTGCGTTTGATAGGGACGAAGTTATTGCCAACTTTGGATCCAGTGATTTGAGATGATAATGGTTCGCCATAAGGACCTGTGGGAAATACTAGTTCAGCAGTGTCATAATCATGTCACTTTTTGGCATGGGCCAATACTGAGCTGGCAGACGATCATCAAACAAAGTTTGTTACTCCTCTGGCTCAGCCAGTAAATTTCTCATGGGGTCCAGCTGTAGATGACTTGCCAGTATTGCTTGAAGCTGCTTTTAATCACTCGCCGCCAAGTATCACAATGCCCTATCTTGCCGACGAGCTTAGAGGCCAGATATATTTTACTGTCATTCATCGAATTAAATTATTGAAGCTGTTTTTTCATGACAGCACAACAGAAAAGACTAAGCATTATAGGGGAAAGAGTTAACGGCAAAGAGGTGAAATTTAAAATATGAGGATAGGTGTCTTGTATTGTCATGTTGTGAGAAATGGCGTTTAGTGTTTATACGCTGTTTTTGTTCTACGAATATTCAAAATAGTTTTACTTCTAAAAGAGGAAACTCAATGAAAGAACTCAAAGGAAAGTGGGCCCTAGTGACGGGAGCCAGCAGTGGGATCGGTGCAGATTTGGCCCGTCTTTATGCAAAAGCAGGCTGTCACCTAATTATCACCGCTCGAAGAGAGCAACGACTGGCTGAATTAAAAAGAACTGTCTCAGCAAAACAATATACAAATTGAAATCATTCAGAATGATTTATCAACGGAGACAGGACCGCAGGAATTGTTCGACACAGTAAAAGATAAAAAAATACAGGTTGCCATTTTAGTCAATAACGCTGGGATTGCACCGAGTGGCAAATTTAACGATATTCCACTAGACAAAAAATTAGGCATCATTGGGCTAAGCTTAGTGTCTTTGACAACACTCACTCATTTATTTTTGCAAGCTATGTTCAGTCGTAAGAGGGGGGATTATGCAAGACGCCTCCGTCTATGGATTCCAACCAGGTCCAAATATGGCAACCTATGCTGCTACAAAAGTCTATGTCATCAGTTTATCCGAAGCCCTAAATTACGAGCTCAAAGGAACGGGTGTCAAACACTCAGTACTATGCCCGGGACCTACTGGTACAGAAATTTTCGATACTGCAGGTCATACCACTAATGTTCTCATGGATCATTTATCGATGGATGTGGCCAAAGAGGGATTTAAAGGACTATTGAATGGTAAATCTGTAATTGTACCTGGTGCAATCAATAAAGTTTTGCTTTCCAGCCATCGATTTTCCCCGCGATCATTAACGGTTTTTGGTGCTTCTCTATTCGGAAAAGAAGGGAAACCTAAAAAGTGAATTACTTTCTCTTTAGGCTGGGGAACTACATCTGCATATAGAATTGTCGGCGCAATGTCAGCGGGCTAATTCGGCGTTGTTGTGCAAATCAGACAGACGCAACAACCCCAAACCATTATCAGATTAGCTGATTTTCTGTTTTACAGACCTACCTAGGGCGCAGTCTTTGTTTAACGCCCACACTCCTGATAGCGCCTCAGCCACCTGATTGTTGTCATTGTCGGTGGACAATAATGTGGGTAACAAATAATGGCTGGACTGAGGGAACTTCGCACATACGATTAAATTAAAGGTGACTGTAAAGTGATCGCAAAAAGCGCTCATACAGCTCAATTTTTATGTGGGATGGGGATCGTCAATTTTGCCATGAAGGGGACGTTCACTGTCTTGCTAACTTGCACGTCGCAACTCGGCAGGTGTGCAAGTATACTGCCTTTTAAAGGCCTTACTCAAGGTTCTGGCAGAAGCAAAACCCACTTGCTCGGCCACTTGTTCCAGATTAGAATTTGAGTATTTAAGTAAGTTATAGGCCTTCATCATCCGCCAGTTTAGAATGTAAGCCATGGGCGCTAAACCAACGGAAGAGTGAAAATGTCTGATCAGAGTTGCCCGGGACATCCCTACACGCTCACCTAAGTTGGCGGTCGTCCAGATAAACTCAGGCTCTTGATGGATTAAGCTCAGAGCTTTGTGTAATCGTCTATCTCTTAAGGCGGCTAAGAACCCTGTCATCTCTTGGTTTTTATGCACATAGCGATTGAGCAATTGCAAAAAAAACACTTCGGTTAAACGATCAACAATCGTTCCCCCTTTGCCTCTTGTTCGCAGTATTTCGGATTCGATGAGCATGACCGTCATCCAAATGGGATCTTCAGTAGTCAGTTTCGGGAAGTGCAAGACCTGAGGCAATGAGTCAAAGATGGGATGGCATGAGGCCTGATCAAAATTCACCAAACCACACATTAAACTTTGGGTGATCTCACCTTGTTGAAACAAAGGATTGCCTAGTTCACAAGCCTTTCCCGCCTGTTGACTGGGTATTAACTTACGACCCGGTTGATCGGCTATCCAATGGGAGCGACCACTTGGCAGCATAACAATCTCCATATGCTGCACGTTAACCGGGGCAACGTTTTCGGTTCCCACATAACAACCGCCAGACATGGCGATATGGAAGCGCGGAATATCGGCTTCATCCAAGGACATACCCCAGGGGGCAGCCAAGTCGGAGCGAAAAAATATTGAGCCTTTAAACCGTAAGGTTTCCAACACATCTCCAATTACATCAAACTCTGCTTCACTCTCATTGATTCTTTCAGGCACTTTTTCGCGTCTCCCGGATACCGTTTTACGTGGCGATTTACTTTAACATTCGTTGGTGAAATTAATTGGCGAAAGATGACCATCAACCGCTTTACTTATGATTAAAGGAAATACATATGATTGCAACCCTATACAAGTTACTGAAAACTTACAGTGTTTTTATTTTTGCTGTAAGCATAAACATGCTAACCGTTAGTAATGTGCAAGCAGATGAGTACTTCACCATCACAAACGATGAATTAAAAAGGCCTACAGGTTACCGAGAATGGGTCTATGTTGGCACACCACTTACGCCTAATGATATGAATAATGGCAAAGCTGCGTTTGAGGAATTCCATAATGTGTATATTGATCCTAAAAGTTGGGCACATTGGAAAAACAAAGGTGAATTTCGTGACGGTACTATATTAATGAAAGAATTAGTCTCTGTAGGCAGTAAAGCTGCGGTTAGTGGTCAGGGTTACTTTCAGGGTAAGTTTTTAGGATTAGAAGCCACAATAAAAAGTACAAAGTATTTCCCGAACGAACCTGGAAACTGGGGCTACTATAGTTTCTCAACACCTGACCATAGCAGCTTAAACGAAACGGCTAAGGCCTTTCCTGCAGCTTCATGTAACGCTTGTCATGCAGCATCGGCAGCAGATGACTTTGTATTCACACAATATTATCCTGTGCTAAGCGCCGGTAAAGGAAAGGGTAAAGAAGCGATGGGCGGCGTCTCTTCCGACCTAACCAATCAGGAGTAATGCTGTGAAACCTATTCTTAAAGTACTTCTGCCCAGTTTCTTATTACTAGGTACCTTAGGCGCACACGTAATGGCAAAACCCTTATTTTCAGCCAATGTAGACGACAAAGGTCATATTAGTCTGCCAGATGACTTTAGAGTTGACATGGCGCACTTGGGCTCATGGTTTGTGCCTGAAGGAGACGCAAGTGGCTTTCATGACGTCTATACTGAAAAGATCAGTGTTGAGCATTATCGGAAAACGGGTGAGTTTCCTGACGGGGCGACCCTAGTCAAAGAGCTACGAGCCTCACATGCTGGTACCTATACAACGGGTAAGAATGTGAGTTATGCCAGCGATGGACTCAAGCAATGGTTTGTGATGGTTAAAGACAGCAAAGGGCGTTTTGCCAACAACCCACTTTGGGGCGATGGTTGGGGTTGGGCGCTTTACAAGCCAGATAATAAAGAAGGTGGTAAGTTCAAAAATCTTGCTACCAACTACAAAACTGACTGCATAGGTTGTCATATACCCGCAAAACAAACTGATTGGATTTATACTGAGGCCTACCCTAGCCTGAGATCGGAAAAGTAACAGTAACAACATTTTAACCTGCCTACTTTTAATCTGAGTTAAGGCAGGGTTATTCTCCTACAGCTGGCTCACCAGATAAAGGCCCCGACAATAAATTAACTGAATCGCCATACTCAGCTCATTAGCTAGGTGTGGCTTTTTTTGAGTGCGAGGGCCCAAAGACGATCCGATGTTGCAAATTCAGGGGTATTCCATTATTCATCCTATCGCTACAGGCAAACAGCAAGGACGAAAGGTCATTACCTTGCAAACTACTGCAACTTTGGCAGAACAAGGGTTTGGGTCAGGCTGTGCCTCAAATGTGGCTGGTTTGAGCCTCCATGGGGGGCTTGAGCCGCGCACAACGAGGTGTCAATTCGAAAGGCTGTATATATCCAGTGGCGGCTCAATGTGGCGGGTCTATAAGTTGTTTGAGCAGTCGCAAGATACGGGCAGGGCGACCTTATGGCGCTCTTGGATGAAAATGATTACATCTTCAACGCTCAGTGGATGAGAGTGTAGGTAACCTTGCAGGTATTGGCAGCCGAAATTTTGCAGAAGCTGTTGCTGAGCTTGGGTTTCTACGCCTTCTGCTACTACTTCAAGCCCGAGTCGTTGAGCAAAATTAATGAGACCTTCAACTAAAGCACGATCATCTGCATTATGTTCAAGATCATTAATAAAACTCTTATCAATTTTTATCTTGTCGACATTAAAATCTCGCAAATGTGACAGAGATGAAAAGCCAGTGCCAAAATCATCCAGTGCGACTTGTATACCAAGACCTTGAAGTTCAGTTAGCGCTTTGGCAACTGTGTTGCCCGAGCGACCAATTAGCGCGGTTTCAGTGACTTCAATAATCAATATCGCCGGTTCTAATTGGTATTTTCGCAACATCTCTTTGACACTATCGACAAAATCATATTTTTGAAGTTGCGGTGCCGCAACGTTTAATGCAAGGGTACCGGGCGCTAGACCGAGATCGAGCATTTTACGCATGGCGGCCATGGCTTTTTGCATTATCACTTGACCTAGAGGGATAATTAAACCGAGTTCTTCGGCAAGGGGTATAAAGAGGTCGGGACGAATAGGCTTGCCATTATCTGAAAGCCTCGCTAAGACTTCAAAGCCCCGATGTTCTGAAGATTGCATTGTACATATTGGTTGCATGGCGATAGTAAAAAGATCGTGCTGCAATGCGTCGTTCAATATGGTTTTGAGATACCTTCGATACTCTAATTTTTCTTTTAGTTCAATGTTGAAAGCAATCCAACCATTACGACCCTTGCGTTTAGCTTCATGCAGGGCGATGTCGGCATTTATAAGAATGTTTTCCAATGTCTGGCCATCTGCGGGATAACGAGTGACACCCATGGAAAATGAGGGGGTATAGGCATCGTCATATAACATTAATGCCTCAGACGCGTTGTTATGTACATTATTTAGCAAGAGATTGACTTGTTGCTCAGTCATATCAGAAACTGGAATGATGGCCGCAAATTCGTTTCCACCCACACGGGCGACCATTGAGTTTGGACCGCATAAAAATAGGAGCCTTCGACTAATTTCTTGCAGCAGTATATCGCCGTAGTGATGTCCTAAGGTATCGTTAAGGTCTTTGAAATGATCTAAATCGAGTATAATTAATAACCCGTCGGATGACGCAATATTTTGGGCCGAGATGTGTAACCGAGTTTTGAGTTCATGATAAATGCAGGAGCGATTAGCCAAGCCGGTGAGTTTATCAATGTTGGCTACGCGCAGCAGTTCGCCTTCTGCGGCTTTTCTTTCGGTGATATCGTAACGAGTAGAAACATAACGTAAAATTGCGTTGTCTGGCCCGAGCACCGGCACAATGGTGGTATCAACCCAATACAAATTGCCTGACTTTGCCTTATTACAGACTTCGCCATGCCAAGTGTAACCTTGGCTTATTCTCTGCCACATTTGCACAAAAAAAGCGCGGTCATGAGTTCCAGAGTTGATTACTCTGTGGTTTTTACCAATCAGCTCATCACTGGTATAACCACTAATAGCGCTAAACTTGGCGTTGACAAAGGTGATCTTGCCTTGAGGATCCGCAACAGACACAATGGCTTGTTGGTCAAGGGCTTTGCGATAGGCCTTCAAGTCTATACTTTCTTGAGATGGTGAGCGTTGGGCGGTCACATCTCTTTGAATGGCTATAAAATATTCAATGTTCTGATGCTGATCGAAGATAGGGGCCAAGTTTACTTCAGCGATATATTGCTTACCTGATTTAGTGTAGTTAACAATATCTACGCAGCATAAAGTATGGTTGTAAATAGCAGATGCTAACGTTTTTCTGCTTTCTAGACAGGATTCTTTGCCTTGTAAAATGTTCCCTGGTCTTTTTCCAACAAGCTCATTTAAATCATATCCAGTGAGTTTAGAAAAAGCGGAATTAATCCAAACCACAATGCCCGATGCGTCTGTCAATATAATCGCGTCACTAACGTGTTCGCCTACTAATCGTGCAAATAACCCATCGCTGAGCATGGTATTGATGACTCCATTTATTATATTCACAAACCAGACAGTAACACAGTGTACACAATGTGTAATACTTTAGTCGCACCCTTTAAGGCGTTAGTGGCTAAGAGCCTTGTATTAACTGGGCTTGCCGAGCGTGAAATTATTTCAATGATATCGTGGGTATTAAAATTAACCCAGGGCCCTTTAATAGTCCGATACTATAATTGCTCCAATCTAACCCGCCCTCATGTTAATGACTGCAGCCGTTAGAAACGAGGTGCTGTACGTCCATTTAGAGTCTGAGACAGGCCTAATAGGTGCTATAAAACGCCCTAAGTGCCGTTCATCATTATGTGCTAAAAGTCTGGTGCAGGTTTTTTCGGCTATTGCCCTCTTAGCAAAGTTGGGAGCCATAAAGTGGCCTGCTTAAACCCAGTCGTCAGGCATAACAAAAGATCCACTACCAGACAGTGATTTATCGCCAGCTCAAGCACCTGAGACTGTACAAAATGATGGTTGTCGATCCTGCTACCATCACCAGCATTGGATATTGCTAATATCAATAAAACTATAGATCCGTTTAGGGGCTGACTGTGAAGCGCTAAAACAAATCCAAACCCCCGCTTTCAATTTCATTGACTTTTGTTAAACCGGCAGCCAGCATTTTTTCAAAAAATGACACTTGATTTCTGCCACTATTTTTACTGTGATAGAGAGCCTGATCTGCATAATCGATCAAGGTCACATGGAATTGATCTTTGCTAAACTCAACGGCGCCGACACTCACTGTGACTTGTCCCACTTGAGGGAAGTCATAGGAGGCCACGTCTTCTCGGAATCGTTCTAAGGTTTGCTTGCAGTCTTCGAGGTCCGCGGCTTTCAACAAAATAATAAACTCTTCACCGCCAAATCTAAATTTTAAATCCTCCTCTCTAAAACTGGTACGAATTATCTGCGCCAACTGGATCAGTATCTCATCTCCATACAAATGGCCAAAATTATCGTTTACCGACTTGAAATGATCGATATCTATGATGGCCAGCCAATTGCTAAGTAGTTCGTTTTCACTGTCTTGTCTTCCTTGGCGCCGCTCATTTTCAATACTGTCTGCTAGCGGTAAATTATTAATGATTTTCCTGATGGACGTATCGAAGGTTTTCCTATTAGCAAGGCCCGTTAACTCATCTATCTGGGATTCTTTTAATAAGTCTATAAAGTTATTATAGATGCTTAGGATACCCGACAAGACGTAGGACTCTGCCTTGGTAATTTGAATAGCCCGTTCGATGACGAGAAATTTCTCTACAAAATTGTCATTTTGTATCACCATCAACAAGTATATATCCGATTCTATCCTTAAGGTGTATTCCTCCAAACCAGAAGCATTCATCAGTCGATATGCATTGAGCAAATAGTCTGCAACCATAAAACGGCAATCACGTACCACATAGTCTTGGCCCTCATGTACCATTTCACTGGTAATATTACCTTTTTTATTCATGGCAATGATGGAAGACTTATTAGAATTGAGCATGAGTTTAATACTTTTTAATAAGCTAAACTCGATCATCTCAGTATCCCGTTGAGAGGTGAACGCTGCTATGTGATCTACTATGTTGGAATTGTGCATTGTTACCCTTTCATTTGCCCTGTTTGGGCTCTAGGGATAAGTAAACTTAACCCATCACTGTGAAAAATTGGTTTGGATAGATAACAGCCCTGATGTTAATTCTATCACTAGATTGGTCGGCGATATTGATGAATAACCCGGTAAAAATAACTCTCCGTTTTGTTATTGCAAAAATAAGCCAATTCAAGGCCAATAGTATCATAATCATTGTTGTCTGTTGTGGTCAAATCCAACCGAACTCTTTTATTTTTGAGATGTTTCATCGTAGATCGGTGACATACTGTTGTATATGTTGGCTGCGCTAGTTTAAATATCCAAGGGTCCTTTAAACTCTCAAATCGTGCTGTACCAAAGTGTTATGCCAATGCGCTCCCACATCGGCCATTGATGCTGAATACTAAAATCCTTGAGCCGTTTTCCTGAGCGTTGACTGGTGTGTTGATAGCCTCGGATACCCTTCTATGTGTCAATAGGTTATTTGAACACTAACGGTAGATGTATCGCTGTTTTTAAGGGGGGTAAATCTTACCTGTTATAGATCTTTGCAAACACATTAACGCTTCCATTTTTGTTATGAAACACCAGTCCCTTTTGAGCTTGTCTTATATTGACTGATTTGACGAGTACTTGGCATTTTAAGACTGGGGGGCTTATTAGCTTGACCAACTCAAGTCGGTCTTTTGTGTGTAAAGAAACACTATCGCCAGATACATCAAGCCTTGCGCCGCTTTCAAGTCGGTTATATCACCAGCCTACACTTCCCTAGGGGCAAGTGAATTGAATTTCTGATTCAAGATGTGGTTAGGGACTATATCGGTGTTTACCCTCAGTGGTGACTTTTTAGGTGAACCTTTGCGTCACCTTAAGCCTTAACTTTGTGACTGTGACTGTGATTGGAAAACATACAGAAAATAATGGTGCACAGAAATGTGCACTTCATTGTACCTAGAATCGTCACTTTCAGTATGGGTTACTCGTTTTAGGCAAAGCTGGCACAGACTAGTGAAAAGTTCGTAAGTCGTTGCTTTAAAAAGTTATTTATTACAAATGATATAAACAAAAGCATCAATACAGCACAAAACTTAATCAGCCCCACTATTTTAGATCCCTTAAGACATGGGATGTTCTAATAATTACTTGTCTATTTCCTACCGTGTCAGCAAGCAAATACTATTTTGTAGTCAATTAAGTGTTGTAATCAAAATTCATTAATACTACATTGTATTAAAATCATAAAGAGTCGGCTTATGTCAGACAAAGAGAAGTTTTTAGGTGAATTTGAACAAATGGCGATGTTGGCGCTTATTCATTTGACTGATAATGCCTATGGAGCGGCTATACGTCAGTTATTACATCAACAGGTAGAGCGTAATGTTGCTATTGGTGCTATTTATTCCACACTTGAACGCCTTGAAAAAAAGGGCATGGTGGAAAGTCGTTTAGGAGAAGCGACTCCTGAACGTGGTGGCCGTCCCAAACGATACTTTAAGTTAACGGCAAAGGGGCATGGTGCATTAAAGAGGGCTAGGGGGGCAATGGATACCTTATGGCAAGGCGTTGCTATTAAGTCTTTTAGTTTTTCTTAGGGTATATTATGAGTAAAGAAGTTTATAGCCCACCTGTTGTAGCCATTTCAATCATGAAACTTATTTTACCTAAAAGGGTATTGATTACACTTTTAGGTGACTTAACAGAAGAGTTTCAGTTTAGGGTTCAACAAGATGCTGCTAAGGCCAAGCTTTGGTTTTGGCAACAGTCACTTACAACCAGTTTTATTTATTTTAATGAAATTTTTAATTCCCCTGCCTTTGTCAAGAAGCTGAATGTCATTGTCCCGCTATTACTCTTCGTTATTGCCTTTTTGTTGCTCACTTGGTTGTCATACGCCTACAGTGTAAAGGGCTATAGTTCAGAATTTTGGCCAAGACTATTAGCGGGTTATGCTCATTTAGCCATATTGGAACCCGCCTTTTGGTTGAATATTTATTCGCAAATAAAGGCTATAGATGGAGTCGGCTTTTTATTTTATCCTCCTGCTGTGCTTAGCACTCTGGGTAATTTCACTATTTTATTCCTATTAAATAAAGGTCCAAATTTTACCGCATTAAAAATGGCGTGTTGGGGCTATAGTTTAATGCTACTGCCTTACGTCGGGTCAATAATTTATATTGGTAGTCATACCCTAGCTGATAAACAAATTGGCCCCTTCATAATGTTTGGTTTGCTTTCATTCTTCTATATGGTTTTGCCCGTGAGTTATTTAGTTCATAGAAAATTAAAAAAAGTTCAAACTTAGCATCTAGACCCTAGGGCTTTATTGCTCGGGTTCAACTCTTGCGACCTTTTAAGGAATATTCATGAAATTAAGCATCGAAATGTTGCTGACGGTCTTTTTGTGCCTATTATCCAACAAATTATGTACCCGTATCGCTACTTTGTGCGCCAGTGCAATGATTAAAAAATCAATCTCTGTTGGGGAGACTGGTATGCACTTTACAAAAATAAATCAACTTAAGGCCACCATCAAGGCTTTTGTCCTGTTTTTTATGGTTACTTTTTGTTCCTTGGCGCAGGCCACACAAGTTAAGGTTGATTACGTATTACCTTGGGACAAAGGTGAACAGGTATTACTGTATTGCACGGTCGATGTCTCCTTTAAAAATCAAATATCGAGTTACGCTGAAGCCGAGTTAACATGGGCTTTGCCAGAAGGAAGCTGGGTAAAAAAAGGCGATGTACTTGCACGACAAAATAGCTTTTATCTAGACCGCCAAAGCAAAATGTTAGCCATTCGCATCGCAGATGCTAACTCTAAATGGGACTTTACCCGCAAAGAATACACCCGCTTGCAAACCTTAACGAAAGGGCATGTGGCAGAGTCTCAATTAAATAGTGTTAAAAGACAATATGAAGAAGCTAAGTATGCCCTTGCGGAAATGGAACAGCAGCGTGAGGTAATAAATTATCGACTAAGCAAATTAGAACACCTTGCACCTGCTAAGGGGCAAGTAAGCCATTTACTCGCCAATTTAGGCGAAAATATGGCAATAGGCCAACCTATACTGCTGTTGTTCGCCACTCAATTTAAAGAGCTGGCTTGCAGTGTGCCACTGAATGTTTACCAAAAATTTAACGAACATAGCAGCAAAAAAAAATTATCGGTTAAATACCAATTCAACGAAAGTTATTCGTTATCACTTAAACGTCAGCAAGCCTCTGCCCAAAAAGATGAACAGAGCCTCAGGGTATTTTTGTCTCTACCTGCCCAGCTACAAGCCAGCCTTGTGGTTGGACAACGATTGCAAATTACTATGTATCAGCAACAACCCAATCTCACGCAAGTGCCTTTTGATGCCATGATTTTGGCAAATGAAGGTAATTATGTCTGGCGGTTAGACGAAGATAATAAAGTACATAAACAGCTTGTCGATATTGTTGCCGCGCAAAAAGTTTCTTTTATTGTTCGTTCAAAAATGAAATCTGGTAGCCGAGTGGTTGTTAGAGGGAAACAATCGGTCACAGCAGGAAAATACGTCTATGTGGTGGGAGAGCAGCTATGAATTTAACCCGAAAATACAGTGCCGCTATAATCGCAGTGGCGGTATTATTGATGGTTATCGGGCTAAATGCCAGCTTCACTTTGACTAATTCATTACTACCTGAAATTGACCAACCGGAGATCCGCTTAAGAACGTTTTGGCCGGGTAAAACCTCAAAAGAAATTGAGCAAACCTTAATTGCCCCCCTAGAGTCACAATTAAAGGGAATAAGCTCGCTAAAGAACATGCAATCGTTGGTATTTAATAATAACGCCTGGACGTTCCTATTCTTTCATCCGGGTACGGATATGGACAAAGTTTACATGGACTTGCTGTCTCGTGTTTATCAGGTGCCCAGATGGCCTGCTGAGGTGGCCGCACCTGATATTCAAAACTTCAGTCATGGTGCAGGTTTAACCCTAGCCTCGTTTTTTATCTATGGTGAAAATAGTCATACAGCAGAAGAATTTATCCATGTCTTTAAATCTCACGTCGAGCCGGTGTTGATGGAAATACCAGGCATTGCGGGCATAGGGTTAGACCATAACCCAATTGAGAAACGAGTTGTTATTGAATTTGATAGCAAAAAAATGGCGCAATACTCGTTGAGCATTCCTCAGGTAACGGCACGCTTGCGAGAACTTAAAGATAGTTCGGGTGATAGATTAATCTTGGGCGCTAGACAGTACAGTTTACATTTTAAGGGTAAATATGATCTGGCAAATTTGGGCGCTTTACCTATTCATGCCTATAACGAAAACATTATTCGCCTAGGCGATATTGCCACTATTGATACCGTGATGGAGAATGACTGGGGCTACGTTGGCAGTAACGGGAAACAGGCTTTCAGTTTTAGGGTTAAGCCGGTGCCTAATATCAATGTGCTCGAAACATTGAACATCATTAAGCATGAAATGGAAAAATTAAACCGTGGGCCTTTGGCTGAACTGTCAATGGGCGTGGAGATCAACAGAGATGATTCAACCGCGATAAAAAACGCCTTAACCTTAGTGTATGGCAGTCTTTTATTGGGGATATTGCTGGCTTGTGGCGCTTTATTCTACTTCTTGCGCAATGCTCGAATTGTACTTTTAGTGATGCTCAGTGTGCCAGTCTGTTTGTCACTTGTTGCTATTGGTTTGCAGCTCAGCGGACGCAGTATCAATGTGATATCACTGGCTGGCATGGCCTTGTCTGTTGGCTTGTTAATGGATGCCGCGGTTATTGTCGTTGAAAATATTCAGCGTTTACGCAGCGAAGGAAATAATAATACTGACAGTATTAAGCTGGGAGTCGCACAAGTTAAAGGTGCATTAATAGCATCTACTTTGTCCAGCGTTGTGGTTTTTATGCCTATATTGATGATGAACTCCAATGAAGGTCAATTATTTGAAGATTTAGCTTTTACCATTTCGAGTGCCTTACTCGGATCTCTTTTAGTGGCTATATTTTTACTGCCAGCGATAGCAGGTTACATACTGCCTGACAGGGTTGAGCAAGCTGGACCCAAGGAGAAAGAAGATCTTTGGGCCGCCAAATTATCTTTACCGGCCAAGTCAAAAGTATCGGCAGTTATCATTGCTCTAGTAGGGATCCCTGTTGCTATGCTTGTTACTTTTTACGCGGCACCAGCGTTGGACGTACTGCCTAACCCCAAACAGAAAACCATCGATGTTTATATCAGCACTTACGAGTCTTTATCGATGTCAGCAATTGAAAGTGAAATTGCGCAAGTGGTTGAGGCACGTATTCGACAGGAAAAACAGAAAGGCACCGCACCAGATTATCGTCATCACGGTATGCTGTGTTTTCCTGGATATTGTCATTTGTTTTTTAACCCCGGTGATGAATTGGACTTTACTCTCTTTGAGAGCTGGATTTATGAAAATATCACCCAAGATCTGATGAGTGCCGATGCTTATGTTATGCAAGGAAGATTATTGCATTATGCTATGCCAGATAGTCGTCATCTCCAACTAGACTTAAAAGGCGCAAGCTTAGAAGTATTACAACAAGAAGGCATCGCTTTACTAGCACATTTAAAAGGCCAGTTTCCACAAGCACAAATTTCAGCTGATTCAGCCCTTGAAAATTCTCTGGCCAGAATTGAGTTTAGCCCTAATAACGAACAACTGATTTATTTAGGATTAAGCCAAGCTGAATTAAATGCGCATTTGGTTGCTCTAACCTCTGGTTCATATTTAGGCCGATTTTATGCCGAAGGTAAAACATTGCCGCTCTATTTTAAAGGCAAAACACTTAATAGCCTAACTGAACTATTGCAAAGCCAATTAATGATAGCTGGGCATGGGCTAATGCCGTTGAGGGAACTTGTCGACGCAAAATTTGGTTTGGCACCCGGTTCAATTTTCCGCTCCAATGGTTTGGTCGGTATGGTATTCAGTGTTAATCCACCTGCTGATGTAGCGATCGCGACATTCGCTAAACAAGTTAAAACGAGTGTTAATGCGTTTTTACAAGCATCGACAGTAGCAGAGCTTTATGTGCATTATCGTGGCAGTTCGGGTCAACTTAATAGGTTTTTACAGGACTTTTCCAATATTTTCGCTATGGCATTGTTGATTTTAATGATCATGATGTGGCTGACGTTGTCATCGTGGCGTTTGGCGATTGCTGTTATCGCCTCAATGCCATTGGCTTTGGCAGGAGGAATGCTGAGCCTACAATTACTCCGTGTGTTTGTGCCACAAACCTTAGATGTGCTCACCATGATCGGGTTTGTCATTTTGATGGGACTGGTCATTAATAACGCGATATTGTTGGTGAGTCAGTTTCAGACAGGTTTACAACAGGGTTTCTCACAATATCAGGCGATATTAACCGCCATAAAAATCAGAAAACGGCCTATTTATATGAGTACCAGCACCACAATATTCGGCATGTTACCCTTGATATTACTCTCCGGACAAGGAGCTGAAATTTATCGCGGGCTGGCAGCCGTTATTGTTGGTGGTATGTTGTTTAGCCTCTTGTTTAGCATGAGTTTTATGTCGGCTTTATTGTCTTTAGGTATTTTTAATATCAATAGTCAGACTCGTAACCCGCAAAGGATCAATGGGCTCAGATCAGAATAGCACTAACCTAAGAAAATAATTATTTAAGAACAGTCAGTTAAAGTAAAAGGCAAGACTAAAAAAGGCAGAAGCCGGTGTGGATTATTTTCATCGCAAAGGGCTCCGCCTTCATGCTCAGTATCTCTCATATTCAGCTTTCCCAAGAGCAGCAGAACCACCATTTAGCCAATAAAACTCATGCAGCCGGTTTTTAGCCTTAGTCTCCCAGGATGGGCTAGCCTTGATGACTGAAAACAAGCTACCCACTAATCATAATGAGCGGATTGATACGCCGACAAAAACACTGTTTATGTTTCTCCCACCCACCTTAAATGAACACAGCGCCTGCAGTAAAGGCGTAAAGGACATGCTCATTCAGGGGCAATTCGTGAACAATACCAGTGCAAACACCGCGACCTATTGCAACGCCCGAAAAGGTTATCGCTGCCTCTATTAACTTAACGGAACAACAAGACAGGTGAGTTAATGTACACAACAGTCCCCCAGAAGTGGAGTTGGTTTGGGCTTTTCAATACGCAGGCTGCTTGCCATCAGCTGTCTATATACTGGCGTGATCCTTAAAGCAGCAGTCTGGCCATTTAAAGGTAAAGGCTCGGATAAGCCGTGTCTATTGAGTCAGGCTTTAACAAGCCACCCATAACAATTTGACTGAATATCACGAAAAGCTAGGCTGCGTTTTGGTATTGAGGCCTTAAGCGAAACCAATAAACCCGAAACCAAAGAAAAGTATATCCAACACTTAAGCCAAGACATCCAGGAAATGGAAAACCTAGTGGGTGTATTGCTTAATTACGCCCGACTAGAGCAGAAGATGATAAAAGTGGAACGTTTGCCACTAAGCCTAAATGCACTAATAGAAACCTCTTTGCATAACCTTATTTCAAGCGAGTCATCTGACATATCCGTTGATATAACAGGGCTATGCAAATTTCAAATTATGGTCGACGGTGATGAAAATTATCTGTCCATGTTAATCAATAACCTGCTGCTAGCGCACAACAATATGCGGTAAAGCAAGTTCGGATCACCACTGAGCAAACTGCCAAAAGTGTGATTTTGTCTGTTTCTGATGATGGTCCGGGCATTACCGTAGAAAAACGCGAAAATATTTTCAAACCCTTTACCCGAGGTGAAAATAATTCTGAACAAAAAGGATATGGAATGGGTTTAGCAATAGTCGCCAGAGTTGCCGTTTGGCACGGTGCTCAAGTGGTGATTAGTCAATCTGCAGAATTAGGTGGTGCCAAATTTACGGTGACATTTCACAGTTTGAATAGTTCATAAACCTTGTTACCAAATAAATGCTAAAACGGATATGTCAATTCACACCATAATTTTTTCCATGAATCTATACTTTCTTAACAAACTCCGACTTTAGCTTCATGGCGCCTATACTGTCAATTTTACAATCAATATCATGGTCGCCATCAACCAGACGGATGTTTTTAACCTTTGTACCTACTTTAACCACAGCAGACGAACCTTTCACTTTAAGGTCTTTGATCACGGTAATAGTGTCGCCATCAGCAAGTACATTGCCATTTGAATCTTTGATAACTTTTGCCTCATCATCCACTTCACCCGACTGTGAGCTGCCGCCCCGGGCCCACTCATGTGAACATTCTGGGCACACATACATATCTCTATCTTCATAGGTGTAAGCGGAATCGCACTGGGGGCATTGGGGTAAATCGCTCATGGAAAAATCCTTACTAAAGACATATTAAAAACAGCTGACTGCAATTATCCGCGCTTAAATAGGCAATTACCAGTTTCAAACTCAATGTTTAAAAGAGGTCATATTTGAAATGGCAGTAGAGTAACTAATTGAAGAGACGAACAACAAAAAATCGCGTGTCTATAGAAGTTAAGCTTGTTGTCGCACATAATTAGCAGTACTTGGCCCGAGCCCAAAGTTAGCTTCATCTTTATTACCCAATAAAGAATTGACCACTGCCATTAAAGAAAAATGATGGATTGCATGAATAGAGACAAATACCAACTCTCTAGCTAAGGTTGATTTG
>JAWUWP010000014.1:0-173072 GCA_034111785.1 Paraglaciecola sp. | reverse complement strand
CCCAGCTAATTAACTGGGCTTTTTTGTTGGCCAGTCGAGCCTATTTTAATAAGCTTAATAGCTCTTGGGTTTTCTCCTGCATTAACGCCACGTCTGCTCGAGACTCAACATTGAGCCTTATAACAGGCTCAGTATTAGACTTACGTAAATTAAATCGCCAGTTCTCAAACTCTACCCCTAAACCATCGGTATAGTCGAGCAAGGTTGCCTGTGACTGATATTTTTCCAGGATCAATTGTATGGCACCATCTGGGTCGTCTAACACCCGGTTAATTTCTCCCGAGGAGGGAAATGCAGCGATACGCTGCTCCACTAATTTAGACAAGCTAGTTTTTTTAGTGCATATCAACTGTGCCACCAACAACCAAGGGATCATGCCTGAGTCACAATAGGCAAAGTCACGGAAATAATGATGAGCACTCATTTCGCCACCATATATGGCATCCTCAGCACGCATTCGCTCTTTAATAAAGGCGTGGCCGGTTTTGCTTTTGATTGGTATTCCACCTGCACGGGACACAATATCCTGTGTATTCCAATATACCCGAGGATCAAAGATGACTTTGGCTCCCGGTTGTTTATCTAAAAAGGCCTGAGCCAAGAGCCCAACAATATAATAACCCTCAACAAAATCACCTTTTTCATCGAATAAAAAACACCGATCAAAATCTCCGTCCCAAGCGATCCCCATATCTGCCTGATGTTCAACTACCGCATTGGCGGTATCCGTTCGACTCTCGGGCAATAATGGATTAGGAATACCATTTGGAAAATGTCCATCGGGCTGGTGATGGATCTTGATAAACTCTATGGGCACCTTGAGTGCTTCAAGCCCAGCTTGTATGGCATCCAGTGCATGACCAGCAGCACCGTTGCCAGCATTAACCACCAATTTTAGGGGCGTAAGATCCGCCGGTGTTATATATGACAGCATATGGCTAACATAGGGTTGCATCACTGTTGTTTGATGATAATGCTGGCTACTCGCAAGCTTGGTTACCGCAACACTAGACTGACCCTGTAAAAAGGCCTCTGGGCTGATTATTTGGTGGCTATAATGTGCCAGTCGGGTTTGCACCAGTTGCTCATCATAGGATTGAGCTAAGTCTCTAACATCAAATAAACCTGTATCACCACTCACAGGTTTCGCATCGAAGCTGACTAATTTCATGCCGTTATAATCCATGGGGTTATGGCTTGCTGTCACCTCAATGCCGCCATCAACGCCTAAGTGTTGGGTAGCAAAATAAATCTCTTCGGTGCCAGTCATGCCTAAATCTGTCACTGTGGCCCCACCATCTATTAGACCCGCAGCAAGGGCTAAGCTTAGTGGCCTTGAGGTCAATCTAACATCTGCACCTATGACGACTGTCTTGGCGTGCATATGCTGTGCAAAAGCACGACCAATTCTATATGCGACACTTTCATCAAGTTGTATTAGTAACTTGCCACGAATATCGTAGGCTTTAAAACAAGTAATTTTCATATAATCTCTAATAATGGTCGATAACAGGTCCAGAACCATCTGCACGGCACAATAGTTATCATGCTCAGCTTAATGCTTGTCTGGAACCCGGCCGTAACGATCCGAGAACCGTACTATGTCATCTTCACCTAAATAAGTACCGGATTGCACTTCGATCAGCTCTAGTGGAATTTTACCGGGATTTTCAAGGGCATGGATCACGCCAATAGGAATATAAGTGGATTGATTTTCAGATAACAACAAGGTTTTATCGCCATTACTGACCTTAGCCGTCCCTGCCACCACTATCCAATGCTCAGCTCTGTGATGATGCATTTGCACTGACAATTTCTCACCGGGTTTAACGGTAATACGTTTTACTTGGAAACGCTCGCCGCTGTCGATGGAATCATAGCTGCCCCATGGCCTAAACACTTCTCGATGAAATTCAAATTCCGCTCTGTGTTCGGCTTTAAGTTGATTGACGATCTGCTTGATATCTTGCACTTTATCTTTATGGGCAACTAACACCGCATCTTTCGTCTCCACTACTACTACATCGTCTAAACCCACTACTGCTATTAAACGCTGTTCGCCATTAATGTAGCTGTTTTTTACCCCATGTAATAACGCGTCACCTATGATGACATTATTATTTTCATCTTTTTGTTTGGCGGTTTCCCAAAGTGATGACCAACTACCCACATCACTCCAACCAGCATCAAGAGGCACCACACAAGCCGAGTCAGTTTTCTCCATCACAGCATAATCAATTGAGTCATCAGGACAATGTACAAAAATATCGGCATCCACTCTAACAAATTCTAAATCGGTGGCTTCACTGGCTATGGCTTGTTGACAAATCTCTAGCATCTGCGGCGCATGCAAGGCTAACTCTTGAAGATAACGACTGGCCTTAAACATAAACATGCCACTATTCCAATAATACTCACCGCCATCCACATATTGCTGTGCGGTGATCAAGTCAGGTTTTTCCACAAATTTATCGACATTAAAACCCAGATGCTCGCCCTTGCATGCTTCTCCGCGTTTAATATACCCATAACCTGTCTGGGCCGAATCTGGCACTATGCCAAAGGTAACTAATTTGCCTTGTTCGGCTAAGACTTGCGCATGCTTAATAGCCTGATGAAATGCAGGTGCATCTGTGATCAAATGATCCGCAGCCAAGACTAGTAGCAGCGGGTCCTCTCCATTCAGTGAGGCATGCAAGGCAGCCAACGCTATGGCAGGTGCTGTATTGCGGCCTACAGGCTCTAGTAAAATACCACCATGAGCGATATTTTGTTGCCTAAGCTGTTCTGCCACCAAAAACCGATGAGCCTCGTTGCAAATAACAATCGGCTGCTGTGCCGCGGTGCCCGACAATCTGGCTAGTGTGTCTTGCAACATCGTTAATTCACCTGTTAAGCGTAAAAACTGTTTAGGCAGGGCCGCCCTTGATTTTGGCCACAATCGACTGCCACTGCCACCAGCCAAAACTATAGGTTTCATGTCACTATCCTTCCATATTATGTGTAGACTCGGCACATCAACAAAATCACCGCCAAGGGTAGCCTCAAATAGTATTCAAGAGTGGCGATTTATTCAATCTACAACGACAAATGAAGCGCTAATTAAGGGACTTTTTGCCGGTTATTTTATAAAGCATCAAACCAACTAGAGATCCGGGGCAAAAAATGTCTGAACAACAAGCAGAAGTACAAATAAACTCGGTTATTTATGAACTGCCTGATATGATCCCCTTATTAATACTATTTGAGTAGTTAAACCTAAGTGATGGATCTTTCAGAGCAACGTTTTGGTGGCACTCAGCGTCTATACGGCATCGCAGGCACTGATGTCTTGCACCAGTCTCATGTCTGTGTGATTGGCATAGGAGGGGTGGGTTCTTGGGTGGCAGAAGCCTTAGCAAGAACCGCCTTAGGTCATCTTACGTTAATTGATCTTGACGATATCTGTGTGACCAATACCAATAGACAAATTCATGCCTTACAAGACACGGTAGGTCAGGCAAAAGTAGCAGCAATGGCCGCCAGAATTAAGCTTATCAATGCCAATTGCCAGGTCGATCTGATAGAAGATTTTATTACCCCTGAGAACACCGCACAACTGTTACACAAGGGCTACGATTATGTAGTGGATGCCACCGATAGCATCCAAGCCAAAGCCGCCATGATCGCTCATTGTAAGCGTAATAAAATCCCAATTATTACAGTGGGAGGGGCCGGAGGCCAAGTGGATCCCACCCAGATTGCAGTGACGGATCTAGCTAAGACTATCCAAGATCCATTAGCCGCCAAATTACGCTCAGAACTCAGAAGATTTTATGGTTTTAGTCAAAATACTAAACGCCGCTTTGGTATAGACTGTGTTTATTCGACGGAACAATTGCGCTACCCCCAAGCAGATGGCAGCGTCAGCAACAACAAGCCGATATTAAAGGGCAGTGCAAAGCTCGATTGCAACACTGGCTTTGGGGCGGCTGTGGCAGTGACAGCCACATTTGGCTTTGTGGCCGCGGCCCGGGTGATTGATAAACTCATCAGCAAAAAATTAGCGACTCAAGCTTAGTAGGAGCCCTTAGTATACTGGCGATTTTTTTGCTGATTTTTGTAATCCGAAAATAACGCGAATAACAGCCAGATACTCACTGCTATCCCTATTAACCAAGTGTTTTCAGCCATTTGCATCACTTGTTCACTGAGCACTGAGGTACCCCAAATCAACAATAAATAATAGGGTAAATTAAGCAACCCCGCTAATAGCACTACTCTAGGTGGTTGCCTGTTGGCCCCTTGTGCAAACATAAAGAAGGCCAATGAGTTGATGTGTAACATGGCAATCAACAATCTTTTTACCGACAGCTTAGTCAAAGGAGCAGATTGAGTACCTAGTCTTCGTCCTAATCCATAATTGATTATCGAACCCAAAGTCGCCGCTACCACCATCGCTAAGGTTAACCAAAGTATATCTGCTGGTTGTGGTTTGGATAATACCACCAATATCACCGCAAAAAATTGGCCTGGAAAATAGAAGCCTACATAGACAATAGACTCCAACAGTATGATCAATAGTATGAGCACATAAAAGTAGTCCACAAATATAGCTTGTAGATCTTTTAATAAGACTAATCCCGGTGGGATCACGTTATAATCAACTAAAATGCCAAACAAACTCAATATAACCAGTGCCGACAATGGCAGAATGAACGCATATTTCACAATTTCAAGCCGTTAATGATGTCATCTAATGCCACTAATACGTTTATCCTAGTGTTCAGATCAGCTATATTTAATCCGTCGTTAATATCCGATAGCATGTGTTTGCCCCCTACAGGCCAAATTAACCCATTAATTTGGGTTCGACAAACAGTGCAAGAAACCCCACAATAGCCTTTCATGCAGCGAAGAGAATAATAATAATGCAAATGACCTCAGCCGAACTCACTGAACTAATGATAGACAGTGCGCAAAATGCTATCGCCACCACCTTGCAAGAATTTAACCTGGCATTAGACGGCAGCGAACAAAGTTTGCAGTTAGTAGATGATGTTATCCTAAGTTGGCTGGGCAGATACAAAGATCAAGCACTAGAAGAAAATGCGGTCTTTACTATATGCAACATTTATGGAGCTTATATAGGTGAAGTATTTAGGCAGAAAGTCGGGGGTGAATGGAGCTACGACCAATCAGATCCAGACGCTCCATACGTGGTGTTAAACTACGCAGGCAATACCTATGCATTTGCCGGAATTTGTTATCAACGCTTGGTCAATGACAGTCAAATCAGTGTGCAACAATATTATGCACAAGCCCTTGCCAATAACATGCAATAGAATGCCCAAGAGACAATAAAATTAAGGCCAGCTGGAGTTTGTAGAGACTGGTGGGTGCATCCGCCAGTCTCTAAGCATCGCCCGAGTATGTTTATCTTTGGCAATAAAGAACAAACACATAACATCCAGAATTAGCGTAATAGCGATAGCCCATGAAAACTGCCAATGGTCTAAATTGGCCCAAAATACATGCACCGCAAAATCAAGTATTAAAGAAAACACAATCAAAGGTTTAATCATAAGGAACAGCCAACTTATATTTTTCTGCCACAGTTTTTCTCTAAAACTTATGATCAAAATCGCCATTAATGCGGGCAGCGCAATCCCTAAATTCAGCACTAAATATTGCTCTTGAGGATAGAATATTGCTAATAATTCCTTGCTATATTGGCCAATAGAAATTGAGCCAACAAACACTAAAATACTTCGACATAGAAATAGCAGACATAAATATAGTGCGGCAGGAGGAGTGACCCTTCCCGCCTCATCATAATGTTTTAGGGGTAATATTAACTTCAATTTAAACCGGACCTACTCACCTAATCACCATAAGGCAATTATGCCATGCTTATGGGTATAACACTTTATTAAAGCCATGATATTGACCAGCCAATATCATCTAAATCCACTAGCCATAGATCACCTTCAGATAAATCACAATAGATAATACCAATACACACACCCAGTACATCACCAAGTAACAAAACATCTTCTGTTGCACAGACAGGCTCGACCACCCATTCTGCGACTTAATGGTTGTAGAGGGATCTAGCCCGAGATTGACCGAGGTCTCATCGAACCACAAATCGCTATCACTCGTCTGAATGGCCCTAGGGGTAATCTCTGCACTTTTGGCTGTGGCAAAATAGGGGAAATTCGTCTCACCTCTGATTGCAAAAACATCATGAACTGATGTAATACTCACGACAGATAAAACGCATAGGCAACGTAAACTAAATACAACAATTTTCAAAATCCTTTTCAAAAATTTCTCATCAAACATAGTTAAACTATGCATTAAAGATAGAATAAATAAAGATTATTGCGAGTCACACAGTTATTTTATTAATAATAAAAATGATTGTTTTATTAAAAGATGATTATAACTTTATGAATAAAAACAAAAAAATATTAAACGTTTTATCTGAACTATTTTTATTTAAAAGTGCACCGTCATTCTAACGGGGTATTAAGCTATCCGACAATTGCATATAACTAGGGGTACAAGTTGGCTGATGATATTTAAGGGTTTAAGTATTTTGCCTGGGCGTAATGGCATATTCAGTACCAGTATGAGAATAGGCCAACTGCCCTACTTCGCCTAAGGTTAAGAGCAAAAAGCCCATCCAGAACAACATTTTATTTGACATAAACCACTCCAATTATTCACATAAAAGGGACAAAGATGATAATTCCATGATCATCTTTGTCCCTTTTCCTTAAACAAAATAGAGCAAGTTCAAAGCCAAGTTTAATTATTTCATTTTCAATAACTTAGAAAAAAGATAATAAATAGTTGATTAAATAAACCAAAAAGTGAAGTTTTAAACAATTATCAGGTGATTGAGCAAGCGATCAAGACTGCTCATACCTTTAGCTGTGCCACAGGTCCCAAAGCGTGCTCCCAATGTGTTAATAACACTGGGATTTATAGGTAATAACTGCAAAACAGACGTTATCTGCCTAAAATACTATGGCCTTACCCCGGCCGCTCGCTTCAGAAGCTGCGCTAATCTTACCGCCTTTGTTGACTATGACCTGCAGATCACCAAAACGCTTGTTAAGGAGGGTATAGCCCATGGCCTCTAGCTCAGAAATGACGCTAGCATCAAAACCATCGTGATGACGGATCACATCTTTAGGCAACAATTGATGATGGAATCGGGGCGTATCCACCACCTCTTGAGCTGTCATATCAAATTGCAAAGCGTTCAAAATAGACAAGTAGACCGAACTGATAATAGTGGTGCCACCGGGAGAGCCTGTGGCCATCACTAATCTGTGGTCTTTTAACACCATACTGGGTGTCATAGAAGACAACATACGCTTTTTAGGTTGAATTTCATTGGCGGTTCCGCCTATCGCACCAAATACATTAGCTACGCCGGGTTTAGCACTAAAATCGTCCATTTCATCGTTAAGTAAAAAGCCTGCCCCTTCTACCACTACACTACTGCCAAAACTTAAATTAATAGTAGTAGTATTGGATACCCCATTACCCCACTTATCTTGTATTGAAAAATGTGTGGTTTGTTCACTTTCTTGCAAGCCTGGACGAATAGACTCAGTATCTGAAATAGCCGTTGTTGATACCTCAGCACTGCGCATCTTTAGGTAAGGCTGCGCGATAAGCTGTGCCCATGGCACAGTCAGAAAATCGGGATCACCCATATATTCAGCCCGATCCGCAAACACCCTTTTGCCAATTTCAGATAACAGATGTAGGTACTGGGTGGAGTTATGCAGCAATGGAGGTTGATCCATGGTTAATAGATCATACATTTTTAACCACTGCAGTATGGCTACTCCACCAGAGCTGGGCGGCGGCGCAGTCAGTAGTTCGTAACCGCGCCATGTTGCTGACAGAGGTTTTCTCGACTTGGCTTGATATTCAAGTAGATCTTCTTTGGATATCAACCCCTGTTCTTGGGCCATAAAGTCACTAATAATATTAGCGGTTTCACCTTTATAGAAACCATCGTGACCATGATCACGAATACGTTTTAAGGTTTCTGCTAATTCGCTCTGGATAAAAACTGTATTGGCTTTTGCATGGCCAAAATAGTCCTTAAAGTTGACCTCAAATCCTCGCTTTTCAAGCGCTGCTATATGCTTCTCAATATTCAAGGCTAACTTAGGATGCACCACAAATCCTTTCTCAGCCAGTAGCACTGAGGGCTGCACTAAGTCTTTCCAAGGCAAGCTGCCATACTTTTGATGGGCTAACCACATACCCGCCACTGTGCCTGGCACCCCGGAAGACAAGATCCCAATCACAGATTGATAGGGGATCACCTCACCGTATTCATCTAAGTACATATCTCTATGGGCTAATAATGGCGCCTGCTCTCGATAGTCGATAAAGTCCCGGACTTGGTCTTTGTATACCAACATAAAGCCACCACCCCCTATATTACCGGCTTCTGGTAGCGTGACCGCCAGCACGAATTGTGCAGCTATAGCAGCATCGACGGCATTACCGCCCCTTTGCAAAATACCTTGCGCAGCATCCGCGCTATAACTATCAGGCATGGCAACCGCAGCCTGAGGTATTGGCTGTGCCTTTGTATTTTGGGGCTCAGAACATGCAAACACAACAGTGCACAACATAAACAAGCAACAACGAGTCAATACAGACTGGTGATAAGTACTGAGCAACATAATGAACTCTCCTTAAAAACTAAATTAGATCATGATCAAACTAGCAATAAAATAGGCGATAAAAGCCATAGCCCCACCGACTAATGCATAGGGCATTTGTGTACGCACATGGGTTAACAAATCGCAACCCGATGCGATGGAAGAAACCGCGGTAGTGTCAGATATAGGTGAGCAATGATCACCAAACACGCCGCCTCCCAAGATAGCTGCGATCACTAAAGAGGGCGGTAAACCCAAGGTTTGGATCAATGGCACACCAATAGGAATGAGTATGGCAAAGGTACCCCATGATGTACCTGTGGTAAATGACATGATGCCACCCGCTAGGAATAATACCGGCACCACTAAGCTAAGAGGCAGATAATCACCCACTATATTAGCCACAAACACACCTGTACCCAGCGCTTGTAAACTGGCTCCTAAGGTCAGAGAAAATAATACGATAGCCACTAACGGCAGGATCTCACCCATGCCCTTAAAACCGGTATCGACTAATTCTTTATGGGTATATCGACGGGATGTTAATAATAATATATAGGCCACAAAACAGGCCAAAACTGTGGCATACAATACCGATTTACTGCCACTGCCACTGGCTAAGTCGCCATCGCCGGTCCAAAACATAAATCCCAACATGGCCAAGATCATAGTGGCTAATGGCAACAACATAAAGCGCGCCTTGGTCCCAGGTATAGGGGTGTTTTCACCTTCTAATTGCACCAATTCTTCTTCAGCTTGTTGCATGGGGCCAAACACTTTGTCAGCTAAAATGGTATACAACACCATAGCCAGAGCAATGATCGCGTAAAAGTTAAATGGGATGGTTCCCCACAGAATTGAAACGGCACTTTGCTCGAGTTCATAATTACTTAACAAGCCCAATACAAAGGCACCCCAGCCATTGAGCAATATTAAGATACAAATAGGGGCACTGGTACTATCAATGATATAAGCTAATCTGGCTCGACTCATTTTGAATTTATCAAATAATCCTCTGGCCAGAATACCAGATGTGAGCACACTTAAATTTGACTCAATAAAGACCACGATACCAGTAAACATGGTTAACAAGCCCACTTGTTTTTTACTTTTGGCTATGCCTTTATTGATCAACAACTCTACTGTGGCTGTAACCCCGCCCGAATGACGCATATAGGCTAAGAGTGCCCCGATCAATAAACTAAAGATCAATATCCGGCTATTGCCCGGCGAAGTGACAATTTGGATCACTCTTTCGATGGAGCCTATGCTGGAGCTCAACAATATGGGTTGTTGTAGTTGATAAGCTAGTAATAACTCAGCGGACAAAATCGCCATCACTAGGGCCAAGATCACCTCTTTGCGCCAGAACACGATAATAATGGCAATGATGGGTGGTAAAATAGAATACCAATACATAGAGTAACCTTATCTTATAAAAACCGTTGAGCCAGCATAGTAGCCGCTGGATTGCAGCTAGCGTGATGGGCAAAGTCTATCAATAGTCAACACCATCTTTAGACTGGCAGTGCGCTAGTATACTTAATTTTTTCCATAGCAAAACTAGATGTCACTTCAGATAAGTCAATCCCCTCAACCAAGCTCTTATAAAACACGTCAAAAGCCTGCATATCGTCATATTCACCGCTCATGAGATAAAACTCAACAATCTGTGCAATTTCAGCCCCATCTTTGGCGAACTTGATCAACCAAGCGGGATCCTGTCTGGCCGCTTTTACCTGCACAAAGACTGTCATACCCAACCCCAGCGCTTCTGGATCGAGTAAAGCCACTGGCTTATCTGCCCCCCTTTTTGCCCAGTGCGCAGTCAATGGGTGAAAGGCGGCACAAGATCCAAGGGCTGGGCTCTGGACATGTACCAGGTATATTACCGGTTGAATGATTAGATAAAATCATTAGGATTTCTGACCAATAGGCGATCCAGTCTGCCAGACTATTAGCCACAGTAGAGCGCTTACCGTTAGGCATTGCTGCTGGAGCGGCCGTCTTTGCTGCTATTCAATTGGGGAAAAGGGCAGTCAACAAGGGTAAAATATAGTGGTGATGCTAGCTGACAACGCAGAGCGTTATTTGAGTACCGATTTATTTGAATCTTAATATTAGCCGTTAAATTAGCCCGCCAAACACTTGTTGCACTTTGCGATTAGCGCCTAGACTTAGAAACGGCTGCATGGTGCTAAACCATTGATTCAGATTGTGGCCATGTTGCTCAACAAACTCGCTGTCGTGCAAGGCAATATCTAGCTCGTTAGCGACTGTTAACTCACACACGTTAGCCAGCAGACTGGGGGCAATCTGTAGGCTGCTATTGGTTAGCCTATTATAGAACAGCGGTGACTGCTGCTCAGAAAATTGAGTGAAGAAAGGTATGCGGTTACAAGCGCAGTAATGATAGACCAGTTCTTCCACAGGTTGACCAATAATGGCCACTACTTCTTGGCGTTGGGCAAAACCAAACCACTCAGACTCAAAGGCAGGGCTTTCATATGCCCCATGGTACAAGGCAGCGTCAAGGAGAGTGTCACAGGCTTGCCAAGATTTTAATAGACAACGTGTGCCTTCAAGGTGTGCCATCACAGAGCCGTTAACATGTTCGAACTCACCGGCACCCAACTCGATTAACCTACGAAACTTTTCATCCATTGTGACTCCTTGGTTGACTGGGATCCGTCTTAAATACTGCCGCTACCATTGTGACCACACAGTGCTCAAACTAGCACATTAGCATAACATGCCGTTTCAATATCCATCACCACCCAACTCGATTAACCTACGAAACTTTTCATCCATTGTGACTCCTTGGTTGACTGGGATCCGTCTTAAATACTGCCGCTACCATTGTGACTCCTTGGTTGACTGGGATCCGCCTTAAATACTGCCGCTGCTATTGTGACCACACCGCGCTCAAACTAGCACTTTAGCATAACATGCCGTTTCAATATCCATCACCTCGACTGTTAACGACATGCTCGATAAGTCCATCTGTTGCAACCTGTCTAGCACCAGGTTAGCCAGTTGGCTTTTTAAGGCGCGACTTCTACCCTCAAGTATCTTGATATTAACATGTATAAATCCAGCATCACTGCTGCCAACTAAATAGTGCTCATAAGCTAAGACTCGGCTTTTAATAGACGGCTCTTCAAACAACCCCGAAGCAAAGATTGCGCTGTGCACTTGACTCAAGAGTGTCTTAATACACAAATTGCTGGGCATGTTTTTTGAGAGTTCTATAAGGCAATGGGGCATAAATCTTCCTAAGGAAACAACAAAGTGAAGCATTATTCAGTGAAAGCCACATAAAAGCGATTAATGCTGTGGCAATAACCCGCTAGTTAAGCACACCAGCAGAGGCAACATGCACATAAGAGTTTATCGCGCAGGCGAGGAACCAAACTTTTGGCAACTTTTCTATCAATCCGTGCACAAAGCTAATAAGCAACATTATTCCAAAAAAATTGACTGCTTGGGCGCCTGAGCAGATAGATAAAGCAATAGGGCAAAAGCAGAGACAGGGGCTTAACCCTTTTGTTTGCCTAATAGGCAAACCAATATTGGCCTGTGGCGATCTGCAGGTTGATGGTTAGATCGATCATTTCTTTTGTCATCAGCCCTATCAACGTCAAGGCATAGGCAGCGCACTGATCAAGCACAGAGTGCAGACCGCTCAATAAAGAGAAATACCGGGACTCAGTGCAGATGTAAGTTTAGGGGCAAACGCATTTTTTTTAAGACAGGGCTTGAGGATAAAAAAATCACAACAAGTAACGATCTGCGGTTAAGTATTAACAAATTTCAAGATGCAACAAACACTGACTGCCGATATTAGTTAAATTCAAAGTACAGGATAAGCAAACTCGACGAGGCCAATACCATTAACACATAGCCATTGACGCCAAAATAATCTTGCTCTCGCCTATTACGTTGGCGCTTCATCACCAGCACAATAAGACTGATCATCACACAACCCACCAGCAGAGCCACTAAATAGACTAGCAAGGTCTCAGACCAATGTTCTCGGCCCTGTATACCCCAAAATGCCTGTACACCAGAGATAAATTCTGGCCGAGCATCATGAAAGACTAACAATGCCCCTAATAAAGTGATCCAACCGAGCACATTGACCAGCAGCATACACTTAAACAATAGATCTTTTTCCCGAGGTGTTTTTCGACGATTGTCTTCCACCTGAGTGCCTGAGTATGGGTTTGCTGGTTCTTTTTGTTGTTGCATACTGCCCTATAAATATGGTGACTTTATCGAGATTAACGGTCCTGTGTCTTGACACTACCGACAACCGAACTCCCTTAAAATATCAGAGTAAGGGGACATACTTTAAGATCAGTAGCGATTTTTCTTGAGTCTACGCGCTACCTGAGTAAGATTACACTCTTTGTCCTTACAGCCTAGTAATTAACCTAGACTATTGCACTAATATTAATGATATTTTACTGCTCGTCAGTAGATAAATGATGGGCTTTAAACCCCCAATTAAATGGAGAGACGTAAATGGCACACGCGCCGGTGGCAGAGATTTTTGCCGGAAAATATGCAGTAGGTGAGCATGTCACAGTAAAAGGGTGGGTTCGTACTCGCAGAGATTCAAAGGCAGGGCTATCTTTTATTGCTTTGCACGACGGTAGTTGTTTTGATGCAATTCAAGTCATTGCGGTCAGCTCTCTTGAAAATTATACGGATATCCAAAAGCTAACCACCAGTTGTTCACTTGTGGTTGAGGGCGTATTAAAAGCCTCTCAAGGACAAGGACAAGCACTAGAAATAGATGCAACATCCGTCGATATAATAGGCTGGGTAGAAAATCCGGATACCTACCCTATGGCCCCCAAGCGCCATAGTTTAGAATATCTGCGAGAACATGCTCATCTGCGGGCTCGCACCAACGTGGTGGGCGCGGTGACACGTGTCAGAAACTGTTTATCACAGGCCATTCATCGCTTTTTCCATGAACAAGGTTATTGTTGGATCAGTACCCCCATAATCACCGCAAGTGACACCGAAGGTGCTGGGGAGATGTTTAGGGTATCGACACTAGACATGCTAAATATTCCCACCACTGAGCAAGGCGCGGTGGATTACAGCCAAGACTTTTTTGGTAAAGAGACCTTTCTCACTGTCTCTGGCCAACTCAATGTGGAAACCTACTGTACCGCAATGTCTAAGGTGTACACCTTTGGCCCCACGTTTAGAGCCGAAAATTCAAATACTAGTCGTCATCTAGCCGAGTTCTGGATGATTGAACCTGAAGTGGCCTTTGCCGATTTAGCCGACATAGCCCAATTATCCGAAGACTTGTTAAAATACGTATTTAAAGCGGTGCTAGCAGAACGTCCAGACGATATGGCGTTTTTTGCCGAGCGTATTAACAAAGAAGCGGTGAGTCGTTTAGAAAAAGTCATAGAGCAAGACTTTGTACGTATGGATTATACCGATGCCATAGACATTCTACAAAATTGTGGTAAAAAGTTTGAGTTCCCCGTTTCCTGGGGCGTGGACTTATCCTCTGAGCATGAGCGGTATCTGGCAGAAGAGCATGTAGGGGCACCTATCATCATGCAAAATTACCCAAAAGATATCAAAGCGTTTTACATGCGCATCAATGACGACGGTAAAACCGTTGCCGCTATGGATGTGCTGGCCCCAGGCATAGGTGAAATTATTGGGGGCTCTCAACGTGAAGAACGTTTAGATGTCTTTGATAGACGCTTAGCAGAGATGAATTTAAATCAAGAAGATTACAGTTGGTATCGTGATCTGCGCAAATATGGCACAGTGCCACATTCAGGCTTTGGTTTAGGTTTTGAGCGTCTTGTCGCTTATGTCACAGGTATGCAAAATGTGCGCGACGTCATCGCATTTCCCCGCTCACCGGGCAATGCAAATTACTAAAACCTTGGTACTAACGATATAAAAAGCCACCCCAAGGTGGCTTTTTTTGTGGCGGTTATTGAGGGCTGAGCGTCGCGAGGTAATCGCCAAGCTTAGCAATACCATTCAGCATTTTTTGCCCATGCTTTTTGCTCAGTCCCATATTCCAGTCTTGCAATGAAATATCTTCTAGGGCCTGTTTGCCATCAAAATCCACATAGGCTAAGCGTGCCGCTAGTGCATTTTGTGGTAAACCAAATGCCACACCTGGTAACAATGCCACACCGGTATTATTGAGTATGGCGCTGCATAATTGACTATCAGTGCTCAAGCCCACTTTGTCTAACGCTTCTCGAAACGCACTGAAATCAATCAGTAGATAGAAACCGCCTTGGGGAGCATGGGCACGGATCCCTATCTTAGTGAGGGCCAAATAAATTAGGTTGCCTATGCCTTGTAGTATGTTTCTTTGTTGCCCTACATATTCCTCCATCAAAGGATGGCCTGAGTAGGCGGCCAACGCCGCATATTGGATGGGGGTAGAAGCACAAGAATAGGTTTCTGATGCGATACCTAACATAGCTTGTTTTAACTCACTATCATAGGTTTCTGGTAATATGGCAACGCCTAAACGCCAGCCCCCTGCTCCTGCCCATTTCGATAATCCTGAGGTCACAAAGGTTCTTTGAGGATAATATTTGGCCATACTGACATGTTGGTTTTGATGCTGCAGTGGCGCATATATTTCGTCAGAGATCACCCAAGCTTGATACTTATCCAACACTGCTGCCAAGTCTGCTAGCTCCCATGCGTCATAACACAAGCCATCTGGATTACCCGGTGAGTTTAGAACAACCAGCAGAGTTTTATGTAGCCCTGCGGCTTCTATTAGATGCCGCTCCAGTATTTCGGCCGTTATCCTATAGCGCTGAGCATAGTCTGTTTGCATCAAAATAGCCTGATGACCTAATAACTCTGCTTGTGGTGCATAGGATACCCAAGCCGGGGCTGGGATCAACACAGCCGCATCAGCGTAGGCACACATTATGGTATACAGCAGTGATTTGGAGCCTGGTGCGATAAATACCTGATCGGCGTGAACGCTGCGTTGTTCAAACTTGGAATGAAAAGCCGCAACACTTTCTCGTAATTCAACAATACCTTGCACTGGGGTATAGGCTTTACGATAGGCATTTTGTTTAAGGGCATCTTCTAATAACTGACAAATTGGAAAGGGCGATTGACCAAATCCAAAACGATACACTTGTTGGCCTTTTTCAGCTAAGGCAGCAGACTGTTCATTTAATAACAAAGTACTTGAGGGGGGTATTTGACGATACATGCTAAATAATCCTACTGTTGAACCAATAAACTATTTATAGTACAAATATAAAGCCATAGTAAAATGAGCGATTACTCATGACTACAACTCAACTTCATGTGTTTGTAACAGTCGCGCAGACCCAGAGCTTTACCCGCGCCGCCATTTTTTTAGATATTAGCCAGTCTGCGGTTTCTCATGCTATTCGCTCCTTAGAAGAAGAACTAGGGGTGATATTGCTGACTCGGGGCAAGAGCCTTATTGGCCTGACATCTGTGGGTCACAGTATTCTCAGTAAGGCCCATCAGGCCCTAGGTTTATTTGAGGCGATAGAGCAGGAAGCTTGCCAAGCGAAAAATCTACAAAAGGGTGTACTAAAAATTGGCTCATTTGGTCCATCATTCTCAGCTGGATTGCTGCCGGCCATTTTGCAAGAATTTAACCGACGCTATCCACAAATTCAGGTCCATATTGAAGAAGCAGAAGATCAAGTGGTACGACAATGGATCATAGACAGAAAAGTCGACTTAGGCAGTATTATATTACCTGACAAAGGCCTGCAACATATTCACTTGGCTATGGATAACGTGCTGTTAGTCTTACCGCGCACCCACCCGTTAAATCAAAAACCTCATCTCAAACTGGCTGATTGTGCTGACTCTCCCTTCATTTTAACCAAAGGCAGCACCGGGCAGATAATGATGGATCGTTTTCGACAAGCCAAACTATCAGTCAATATTCTGTATTCGAATATGCAAATAATGAGCATGTTATCCATGGTCAGCAACGGTGCAGGGATATCCGCCACCGCTGAATTATCTATCCCGACTAGTCAGTCAAATGAAGATAGACCTTATGCCCTCAGAGCTATCACCCCAGCCTTAACTCGAGAAATAGGCTTGGCCGCACATAGCATGGATAACCTGTCACCTGCCGCCTCGGCTTTTGTTGCGTTAGCGGGCCAATTACAACGACAAGGTAAATTAGCCTCAGTACTAAATTATTGATTAATCAGCTTGACTATAACAAGTGATCAATACTTTTGTTTTATGATGCTAGACTAGTAAGTACATATATTAGCTAACAAAGAGAAATTATGACTATTACCACCAGTAAACAATTATTCACTGAAATCACCTCACAGGGGCAACTAGAAATATCCCTAAAAACAGTACCAGTGCCCACACCCAAACCACACGAGGTGATAGTACGAGTTGAAGCCGCACCAATTAATCCGTCTGATATGTGGCCGATGTTTGGTCCAGCAACCCTAGCCGCCGCCAAATTCGATGGCGATAAAAATCAGCTTAGTGCACCCGTGCATAGCAGCATGTTACCGAGGATAAAATCACGCTTAGATCAGGTATTGCCCATAGGCAATGAAGGCGCAGGTACAGTGATAGCGGCCGGCGACAGTGATGCGGCACAAGCCTTACTTGGCAAAACAGTGGCTATTTTATCTGGTGCCGTTTATGCAGAATATTGTTGTGTACCAGCACAAGCCTGTTTAGTCCATCATCAAGGCACATCAGCCAAAGATGCCGCCTCTTCTTTTGTCAACCCACTGACGGCTTTAGGTATGGTTGAAACCATGCGTATGGAAGGCCATAGTGCATTAGTGCACACGGCAGCGGCATCAAGTCTTGGACAGATGTTGAATAAGATATGTATTGAGCAAAAGGTAGCTTTGGTTAATATCGTTAGAAACCAGCAACAAGTGGATATACTCAAAGAAATCGGTGCCCAATATATTTGTGATTCTTCTCGTGAGGATTTTCAGGAGCAACTACTTAAAGCTATAGATGAGACAGGTGCAACCTTGGCCTTTGATGCTATTGGTGGTGGAGAGATAGTCAGCGCCATCCTTACCGCGATGGAGCGCGTGGGCAGCAAAGAGGCCGTGGGTTTTAATACTTATGGTTCGGCCAGTAACAAACAAGTCTATATCTACGGTGGCCTAGATTTTTCTCCCACCACTTTGAATCGTGCCTACGGTATGACTTGGGGAATAGGCGGCTGGTTGTTAATGCGATTCTTGGCCAAGCTCAGCCCCGCACGAGTGGCAGAATTGTATAAGCAAGTAGCAGATGAGATCCAAACCACCTTCGCTTCAACATTTAGCGACGAGATCAGTTTTACACAGGCGATGACACCAGAAGTCATTACTAAGTACAATGCTAAAAAGACCGGTGAGAAGTTCCTGATCAATCCAAGCAAAGCTTAGTGGTTTAGATGTTATACCAATAAAAAAAGGGCGCTATGCGCCCTTTTTTTATTCTTGTCATTTAGATCACCAAATACGTACACGATCTTTTGGGGCGAGATATAAAGCATCACCAGGTTGCACATCAAAGGCTTGATACCATGCATCATGGTTACGAGGCGCTAGAGCACGGAACTTGCCGGGTGCATGAGTCCCGCCTTTTAGTTGGGATAACATGCTTTGCTCAGTGCGTTTTTCACGCCACACTTGAGCCCAAGCCAGGAAGAAACGTTGATCCCCAGTTGTGCCATCTATAATAGGCGCTTCTTGACCCTTTAAGCTTAACTGATAGGCGTGATAGGCCATTGCTAGGCCCCCTACATCACCAATGTTTTCACCTAAGCTATTACGTCCATTGACGAAGTTGCCCGCTATTGGCTCATAGGCACTATATTGAGCAGCTAGGCTATCGGCTTTTAATTCGAAGGCTTGTCTGTCTGCATCTGTCCACCAATTCTGTTGCACACCATTAGCATCTGACTTGGAACCTTGATCATCAAAACCGTGGCCCATCTCATGGCCGATCACTGCGCCTATGCCACCATAATTGACCGCAGGATCGGCATTAGGATCAAAAAACGGAGGTTGAAGTATGGCTGCCGGAAATACAATTTCATTAAAAGAGCTATTGTAATAGGCATTGACTCGTTGCGGTGCCATAGCCCAGCGTTGCCTATCGGTTTTCAGTAATTCTTGGGCAATGCTGTCATCTTGAAAAAATTGCCGTAGGCGCATCACGTTGCCCAATAAATCATCGGCCTTGATCACTAGGCCAGAAAATTCCGGCCATTGATCCGGATAACCAATCTTAGGCACGAAAGCGGCTAACTTGGCCTGCGCATTGACCTTAGTTTCGGCTCCCATCCATTCTAGACCATCAATACGTTGGCCTAAAGCCGTACGTAAATTCTCCACCAGAACAGACATCTGCTCCTTGGAGCTGGCTGGAAAGTGTTTATCAACATACGTTTTACCTATGGCAAAGCCTAATGACTCACTGCCAGACATAGCGGCAATGGCTCTTTTCCAGCGAGGACGAGGCTGTTGTTGGCCTCGTAACGTCTTACTGTAGAACTCAAAATTAGCTTGGAACACTTCCTCTGACAACAAAGCGGCCTGATTGGAAATACTGTGGTAAGTTAAATAGTCTTTCCACACAGCCAACTCTTGTTCATTAATCAAGGCAATCATATCTTTAATAGGTTGCGGTTGAGTCATGTTCAAATGAGGTATCTGGTAACCTGTAGCTGCAAAATAGGTATCCCAATCGAACCCAGGATAGCGGCTAGATAAATCCTTACGCTGCACTTGATTTAGGGTAAGGTCTCTATTGCGACGTTTCTCCCGAGGCCACTGAGCTTCCGCTATCTGTGTCTCTAATGCTAAAATCTGCTGGGCCTTCACGTCGCCATTTTGCACCTTAGCAAAATCAAGCATTTGTTGGATATGCAGCACATAGGCTTGGCGGATTTCAATAAAGCGTTCTGAGTCTTCTAAATAGTATGATCGGTCTGGCAATCCTAAACCGCCGGCGCCAACCGATAGCTGATATTGATCCGGATCAAGCCGGTTAAACCACATACCACCACTGATAGGGCTAATAGAGCCATCTAACCAAGCACGTCCAAATGCGCGAGTTAATTCTTTGATACTGGTGATCTCGGCTATGCTGGTTAAGATCGGTTGTATGGGTTGCAAACCTTTAGCATTGGCGGCATCGATATCCATATAAGCCGTATAAAAATCTTTGACCATTTGTTGTTCTGAGTTTAAACCTATGCCCTGACTGATCTCTTCCACTAACTGCTTAATTTGTGTTTCGCTGCGCTGGGCCAATTTATCAAATGCTCCAAAGCGTGTTTTATCACTTGGCATCACAAAGTTGTTATACCAAGTACCACCGGCATATTGGAAAAAATCGTCCCCAGGTTTAATGGACATATCACGGGCGTCAAGCTCGACCCCAAAGCTACCTAGCTCTGCATGGCTAGACACTTGTGACACACCAGCACTGGTGGTACTTTGAGTGACTTGTGATACTTGTGATGGTGGACTGCAAGCAGCCAACAACAATACGCTGGCAATGCTTAAACTCAGGGTGGTTTTTTTCATAAATCCTCGGGGTAGGGTCAATATGCCTAATAACAAAAAGGGACTTTTTTGTCATTTAAATCAGGCGATTATAAGTCTTCTATGGATAACTATCCTATTAGGCCGGCGCAGTGTCGAAGCCTTGCCTTGTACTTATTATCTAGGCCTAGTTTTACCCTGTAAAATATACCGATTCACAGGTCAGTTCAATCATTAATGCCCTCAACATAAATATGGTACACACTGGTGGTTTTACTTTACCCAGGAAATGGCATATAAATATTGACCTTAATTGTCGTCATTCGCCCATTGATTAAAGGTCAGCCTATGCACCATTTACAACAAGCCATGTTTGCTGAGTTAGCTAACAAACACTTGTTTAAGCAAGCCCAGCAGGCCGCTTTTGCATATATTGATTCGGTGTTTGAGCAAAGTGTCTATCCGGGGCCTAGTGCATTGCAAGAACTGTCGATCTTTGATGAAGATCTGCCAACATCTGCCACACTGCCCCACAGCATACTGCACAGTTTATCCACAGTAGGCTCAGCCAATACCACAGCACAAATAGGCGGGCGTTATTTTGGTTTTGTTAACGGCAATGCCTTACCTATTACTCTGGCAACCAAATGGTTGACCGATGTTTGGGATCAAAATGCGGCCTTGTATCTTATGTCACCTATTACCGCTAAATTAGAGAGTGTCTGCCAAACTTGGTTAAATCAATTGTTTGATTTTCCCAGCCACACAGTGGCAGGCTTTGTCAGTGGCAGCTCTATCGCCACACTATCGGGTCTAGCGGCGGCTAGGTTTCGGCAACTGACCAAGTTACAATGGGATGTTAACCAGCAAGGATTATTTGGTGCCCCTAAATTACGCCTAATTTTAGGTCGACAGACTCATGGTACTGTGGCCAAGGCCATCAATTTATTAGGTTTTGGGCAAAACAGTATTGAATGGGTGGAGTGCGATCAACAAGGGCGAATGATGGTTGAACAACTGCCTCAGCTCGACAGCAGTTGTATCTTGGTGCTGCAAGCAGGTAACGTCAATAGTGGTGCCTTTGATGACTTCCAAAGCTTATGTGAGAAAGCCAAACAAGCCGACGCTTGGGTGCATATAGACGGGGCATTTGGACTTTGGGCCAAAGCATCACCGCGCTTTAAGACACTGACAAAAGGCATAGAGCTAGCCAACTCTTGGTCGGTAGACCCACATAAAACCCTTAACACCCCTTATGATTGTGGCATTGTTCTATGCCAAGACGCCGAAGCACTGAGCATGGCGTTACAGCAACAAGGTAGCTATCTTCAATATAGTGACAACCGAGATGGTTTGCTCTTTACTCCTGAAATGTCTAAGCGTGCCCGAGCCATAGAATTATGGGCTGCACTAAAGTATTTGGGCAAAACGGGGGTGGCGGAATTAGTCGAACATTTGCATGATCTGGCGACCTATTTTGCCAGCGAATTAGCCCAGCAAGGCTTTGCCGTGCAAAACCAAGTGGCATTTAATCAAGTGATAGTGGCCTGTGATAATGATCCACTAACTTTGGCCACTTTGGCTAACATCCAAGACTCAGGCGAATGCTGGTGCGGTGCGTCAAAATGGCAGGGCCTGGATGTTATCCGTATTAGCCTGTGTTCCTGGGCCACCACTAAAAAAGACGTTAGGCGCAGCGTGGCGACTTTTGTTAAAGCCCGACAACAAGCAACCGCTAACAGGTGATGGATTAAATTGTTAAATATTACTGTATATAAGTGTAATTTGAGGTTTAATAAGATCTTAACCAAGCAAGGGCATAAGGCGCTACATTGATCCTCTATGGGGTAGCACAAAACGACAGAGCACTTTCTAAGGAACAGGAAGTCGTTTGCCATGAGTGTGCTCATCAGGTCCTTTTGCCGAACCTTGAACATAAACAATCCGCATTGTGTCCAAGATGTGGTTTTAACCTCACCACTTATTACCATCAGGCCATGCAAAAAGTCATCGCCTTAGCTTCAGCAGCCTTGATATTTTTGTTCTGTTCTTTACCCTTTGAATTCTTATCTTTTAGTGCCAGCGGCCAAGACCAATCCATTGGCATACTGGCAGGCTTATGGATATTGGTAGAATTCGACTATGCCCTCTTGGCGATATTGCAAGGGGTCGCCATCTTAGGCTTACCTTGTATCATTTTATGCGGTTTATTGTATTTAGTGGTGCCTCTTAGTTTGGGCTATCGCCCCGCTAAAGCGCGCTTAATGATTAAACTGCTGTTTGCTTTATTACCCTGGACCATGGCAGAAATCTTTCTGGTTGGGGTGTTGGTCAGCTTGGTCAAAATCATGTCAATGGCCGATATAGGGTTAGGGTTATCATTTTACGCTTATATTGGTTTCACCCTTTGCCTAACAGTGACCCTAACATATGTAGATAAACATCAACTCAGTCAATGGGTTGACAGCAACTATGTAGAGCCACATAGCGCCATTAATAAATCCCAAAGTGTGCAAACAACTTGGGCATTATTGATGACCTCAATATTGTTTTACATTCCGGCGAACCTATTACCTATCATGCATACCAGCGTGCTCGGTAGCCCCGAGCCTAGTACTATTTTTGGTGGTGTAGTGTTATTGTGGAAAATGGGCTCATATCCCATTGCTATTATTATTTTTATCGCCAGTGTGTTTGTGCCTGTGGCCAAGTTGATTATTTTATGTTGGTTAAATTACACGGTTCAAAAAGGTAAGCAGCAGCAAAACAGCCAACGTATGTACTGGTATCGTATCACTGAATTTGTGGGGCGCTGGTCCATGGTGGACGTATTTGTGGTAGCAATTTTGGTCAGCCTAATCCAATTGGGTAATATAATGAGTATAGTGCCTGGTTATGCCGCATTGGCATTTTGTGCCGTCGTAATATGTACTATGCTGGCAGCTATGTCTTTTGATCCGAGATTGATTTGGGATCAATCTTCTACCCCTCACAATCAAGGTTAACCACTGAATGACAAATCAGCAACCCCCCACGCCCGCAGAAGCGGTGATACACCAAGAAAAATCTGTCTCGAAAATATGGTTAGTGCCCCTTGTCGCTTTATTTATCGGTTTGTGGATGGTTTATTACCAGTGGAGCAATCAAGGTCCACTTATCAGTATCGAATTTACTACAGCAACGGGATTGGAGGCAGGAAAAACCAAGATCAAGACCCGTAACGTAGACATAGGGATGGTAAAAAGCATCACCTTAAAAGAAGACCTGACAGGTGTCATTGTCTCTGTCCGTATGGACAGTAATGTGCAAGCATTGTTGCGCGAAGACAATCAGTTCTGGATAGTTTCACCTAGTATTTCACTCAGTGGTGTGTCCGGTTTAGGCACCATTTTATCTGGGCCCTACATTAATATGCAGCCAGGTATCGGTCAGATTGAAAGCGATACTTTTGTGGCCTTAGACAGCCCACCTGTCACCCCTATAGGTACGCCAGGGCTGCATGTCACCCTAAATAGCGAAACTGAGTTTGCTTATAAAAAGGGAGATCCTGTTATATATAAGGGTATTAAAGTAGGTGAATTTGAAGATATTTACTTTAATTTTGATGAAAGAATTGTCTACTACAATACCTTTATTGAAGCGCCCTACCATAACCTAATCACTGAAAACACTAAGTTTTGGGATGTTAGCGGTGTGCAGATGGAACTAGGCACCAATGGCGTCAAAGTGAATACTGGTAGTATTGAAACCCTCTTGACCAATGGTGTGACCTTCGGTATTCCAGAAGGTATGCCTTACGGTAAAAAGATAAGCCAACGTTCATTTTTTGATATCCATGTATCTTACGATATGGCCGCCGAAGAACGATATAAGCTAAGTGCGGAGTATGTCATCTTAGTAAAAGATACAGTGCGAGGTTTGCAAGTAGGGGCACCACTAGAATATAGAGGCTTGGTGATTGGCAAAGTACTCGCTATTAACTCTGGCGTCACTACAGACACAGGTATTTTGGAACAAGGGTATGATATTCCGGTGATAGTAGGGATCCAGCCTGGGCGTATCCAACAACCTGATAATCAACAAGGTTTAGATTTTGTGCGCAAACAAACTAATCTTTGGATAGAAAGAGGTTTGCGAGCCACATTAAGAACAGGTAATTTACTCACAGGGGCGCTATTTGTAGATCTGCAGCACTACCCCGATGCGCCTAAGCCTGAACTTACGCAACTTCTAGATTATGACGTGATCCCCACTATGAGCGGCGAATTTTCGCAGATAACCGCCAAAGTATCCGCAATATTGGATAATATTAATCAACTTAAATTACAGAGCATTTCAGACAATGCCAACAATATGCTGAGTCACATAGGCGAAGCGGCTGAAGCCCTGGCGTCCAATAGCAGCCATTTAGATATTGTTCTACAAAATGTCCATAAAAATAAGGTCAGTGGTACCTTAGTGGACACCTTAGAAAACCTGTCATCTTTAAGCGAAGATTTTTCGGCTGATTCACAATCCTACCAAGGACTGAATCAAACTATGGCCGAACTACAAAGAACATTAAAAGAATTGCAGCCATTGCTGTTACAATTAAAGAGTACGCCTAATAGTTTGATTTTTTCTGATGCTAGTGGTCCCCGTATCACTCCGCGAGCGAAACAGACAAAAACCTCTGGAGTCCCCCATTAATATGAAAATACTCATAACCTTGTTGTTAACGTTAATGGGCACCGCATGCACCTCAGCACCACAAACCGTGCACTATTATCTATTACATACCCCCTCACTGCAGCAAACAGACAACAGTCACAGTGGTAAGCCTACAGTAGCCTTAAAGACCATAGTGGTGGCCGACTATTTACGCCAATCCAGTCTGGTCTTGCAGTTAAACCAGCATGAACTCTATTACTCGAGACAGGACGTATGGGCAGAATCATTACAATCTTCGTTCACCAAAGCCTTGCTGCAAGATTTAAATCATTCAACCCCCCTAAGCTACATCAGTGCCTTGGCACCCTCTGGGCCAATTTCAGACCAAGTATCGATTAAATTAGAACATTTCCATATCACCCATAATGCCTCAGTCGTAGCCTCTGGACATTATTGGCTGACAAACAATGATAGTCCGTTAGCATCAAGTTTTAGCAAAACTTTTTTTTTCGAACGTCCCCTACAAGAAGATGGTTATGAACATGCGGTGCAGCAGCTTCGAAAATTAGTCACGGCATTGGCACAACAGCTTGGGCAGGACGTCGCCAATATGCCGAGTCAATAATCTATGTTAGATAAACTAAAAAGTTTAGTGGTAAGTTATGTGTCGAGTGGCACCCGTTCATCTGATGATCTTGAAATAAAGCAACAAATTTATATCACCAATATTTTTGGTTTTATTGGTTACTCACTGACCGGTATCTTGGGTGGAAATGCCCTATTCGATGGCAACCTAACCCTGGGTATTATCTTACTCGTAACCGCAGGTTTGTTTTTATCTTCCTATTTTATCTTACATCATTCTATGTTTACTACCCCTTATAAAGCCTCTGCCAACCTAGTCACTTGTTCGCTAATGCTGCTGATGTTCTATTTGATTTATTCCGGTGGCTTAAGCAATACTGGACCACTGTGGGTCTTTGTTGTGGCACCTGTTGCCTTGTTTTTTGGCGGTATGCGCAACGGAACACAAAATATCGGCATGTTTGTATTCATTATGAGCATCATGCTGTTCTATCCAGATAACCTGTTGCTAGGCACCACCTATACCATGGAATTTAAAACACGGATCCTGTACTCGTTTTTAAGTGTATCCTGCTTATTCGCTTTTTATGAATTTATGCGCCAGCGCGCTTTTAACCGTTTCAAAAAAATCAACAAAAAGTTTGAGCAACAAGCCATGCATGATCACCTAACCGGATTACAAAATCGTCGGGGTATGTTGACCACCTTAGAACACGAGTTAGATCGCATACGTCGCTACTCTAGTCCGTTAACTGTGATGATGTGTGACATCGATAATTTTAAACGGGTGAATGATAAATACGGTCATGAAACTGGAGATAGGGTAATACAGACCTTAGCGACACTCTTTAAATCAGCGATCCGTAAACAGGACACGGTTGCCCGTTGGGGTGGCGAAGAATATTTGTTTCTCTTGCCACAAATTGACGTAGTTCAAGCCTTAGTGTTAGCGGAAAAGTTACGTCACAAAGTTTGCACCATAGAGTTTGACAGTCAAGGTAAAAGCTTTAATGTCAATGTCAGCATAGGTATCTATCAGTTCAAAGAAACGGACACCATCAACCAAGGCGTTTCTAAGGCCGATGACTACATGTACCAAGCCAAAAAACTTGGACGAAATCGTTGTATGCATTAATGATTTAAGCACAGCACACTTTACTGCTATTCGTTATTTATCCCAATCCAAGGCCCACTATGCGACCCAATCGTTTTCCTATCAATGATGACACCCCTATCAACTGGCGTATTTTTTCTCAGCTTTGGCCTTTCTTAACAGAATTTAAAGGTAGAGTGGCTTTGGCGTTAGTGTTTTTAATTGCCGCTAAAGTCGCCAGTATCTATTTACCTTTTATCCTTAAGTATACGGTTGACGCCCTGAATGCCAAAACACCAGGAAATGGCATCATATTAGTGCCTTTTGCACTCGTTGCCGCTTATGGTGTACTACGACTGGCCAATGTATTGTTTGGCGAGATAAGAGATACCTTGTTTGGTCGTGTCACCGAAAGGGCCATGCGTCGCTTGGGCCTAAAGGTCTTTAGACACTTGCACCAGCTAGATTTAGATTTTCACCTTAATCGGCAAACGGGTGGCTTATCAAGGGATATAGAGCGCGGCACCAGCGGCATCGCATTCTTAATGCGCTTTCTGATCTTTAATATCGGCCCTACCCTATTTGAAATAGTCGCGGTGGTGGCGGTGCTCTTCTACAACTATGGACTCAGTTTTGCGCTGATCATTCTGCTTTCGGTAATAGGCTATGTTGGCTTTTCTGTGAAAGCCACAGATTGGCGTACCAAATATGTGCGAGAGGTCAATCAAGCCGATTCAACCAGCAGTTCAAGGGCCATTGATAGCTTGCTAAATTACGAAACCGTTAAATATTTCAATAACGAAGATTATGAAGCACAAAGATATGATACTGATCTGGCAAGTTGGGAAACGGCGCGCCGTAAAAACCGTTTATCTTTGTTTGCCCTAAACAGTGGCCAAGCCTCTATCATTGCCATTGCGATGACCAGCATGATGGCACTCGCTGCGCATAATGTCGCCAAGGGCAATATGACTATTGGTGATTTTGTATTGATCAACGCCTTTACCATGCAGATATTTATGCCACTAAACTTTTTAGGTTTTGTGTATCGTGAAATTAGAGGATCTTTAGCTAACATCGAAAATCTATTTGACCTCTTAGCCAGAAAACCTGGGGTGAAAATTGATGATAGCGCACCAGATCTGGTTATCACCCAAGGTGCAGTGAGCTTTAAGCAGGTCCAATTTAGCTATCGTGATGACCGCTCTATTCTAGATGATATTAGTTTTGATATCGCACCGGGTCAAAAGGTGGCGGTGGTAGGGGAGAGTGGCTCAGGGAAGTCCACACTAGTCAAATTACTGTTTCGATTTTACGATCTCAATAGTGGCAGTATTTGTATCGACGGACAAGATATTAGCCAAGTCAACCAACACTCTTTACGCCGCGCGATTGGCATTGTGCCTCAAGATACGGTGTTATTTAATGACTCCATAGTAGAAAACATTCGTTATGGCCGTCCCGCAGCCACAGACGCTGAAGTGCAACAGGCAATAGATTTGGCCCATCTCAGAGGCTTTATTTCATCACTACCCAAAGGCGAGCACACGCATGTGGGCGAACGGGGACTCAAACTCTCTGGAGGAGAGAAACAGCGAGTCGCTATTGCTCGCACTATATTGAAACGTCCGCCCATTTTAGTCTTTGACGAGGCCACCTCCTCTTTGGACAGTCAATCTGAACAGGCGATACTTAATGCACTCAAAGAAATAGCCCAAGGTCATAGCAGCTTAGTCATAGCTCACAGACTATCGACTATTGTCGATGCCGATAAAATTGTGGTGATGGGCAATGGACGTATACTTGAGCAAGGCACTCACCAGCAACTATTAGCCAAAAATGGAGCCTATAATATACTGTGGCAAACCCAGCAGAATAACCTAGACGAGCAATAGCCATCATGGACAATCAAGCCCTGTTAGATGCGGTCAATCAAACCATGCCCTTTGGTAAATATGCCGGTCGAAAACTTTTACATCTGCCAGAGCCCTATTTAGTCTGGTTTAATAAGAAAGGCTTCCCCGAAGGGAAATTAGGTCAGCAACTGGCCTTAATGTATGAAGTGAAAGCCAATGGTTTAGAGTCAATGTTAGCCCCGCTGTTAAGAGATAGCTAATGTCTGGTCACAGCAAAAGATCCTGCTATAGCCGCAGACGAAACAGCCCACAACAAGACAGCCTTGACCAACAAATACGTTGTTTACATCAGGCCATGGCAAAAAAGCTGTTAGCCAACAATGAGTATTTTGAACCCGTATGTCGCACTATTGAGGCTCGCTACGCATCCGGTAAGATGGGTTATGGCTGCTACTTGTTTTGGTCAAGTTTAATGGAGCATAGCGCGGATGCAGAGCTGTTTTTATCCACCTTGTTAGATAACTCACCAAGCATTCGTAAATATCGAAGAAAAACGCCCTTTATCGGCATTTTAACGGAACAAGAAAGACAACAAGCCTTAGACGAACTAACGTTTTACTGACAGATAAACAAACACAGTCATGGCGCCCAAACATATCACTCAATTTATGCCCTTCGTTAACGAGGGGGTTTATGATGATTTATCTTTCACCCCTGTTAACCATGGTTTTGTGGCACAGGCAGGCGATCTATCAGCAACCAAACCTAGTTTCCACAAAGGTCAGTTACAGGCTAAATCCCCCTATCAGTCACGTCTCGGCATTTAGAGCGTAATATGAGTAGCATAGGTCGTGTGATCTATGGCGTGCCAGCGGTACAAACTGTCAACACAGCTAAGGTGAATAATGCCCGCGGAGGTGATTGCAGAGGTATCCCAAGGCAGTAAAATATTATGGGCAAAAATGACCCAAAAAAAACTTAAAGAACGAGGGGCCCGGACAAAGGCAAAATTGACTTGCCGTCACCCAGCGTTTAGCCAATGGAACTTATATCAGACGTGACTTCCAACGTCCGCCATGCTGCTCTTGGCATGCTTGCTCCGTGTCAAAAGCAATGTGAGACTGGGTATCTTTAAGCACTATGCCTAAGGTAAGCAACTGCTGCTGGACAAGCTCAGCGATAAAAACCTGGCCTTGAGTCTGCTGTGCATTTTGCAACGACAGATTTGTGTCAAACACACAAGTGATCAACAAACTGCCAGGAAACTGCCCATGGTTAACACTATGGGTTAACCATTCAAAACCAGATAACTGCTGTTTAGCGATTTCACAGACTTGGGTTAGGGCCTTTATCAGGCTATTGTCCAATTTCTTTGTAGTTTTAGTCATAGTCAATGATATCCGTTTCCAATGCCGCTATAAATTAAGATCCTAGGCTCCTTGTTAACCTTCTATAACCTTAACAAGGACCTTAGGCAGCCCAGCACTGATGGTAGCACTTTATAGTCACTATTAACCTCTTAGCTTAGCTATCTCAGCTCATCAATCACCCTATTTATGGATTAAGGACAAGACGCTGCACTGGCTCATGCAGCATAGGCTATTGCTCGAGATCACCCCACTATTTTGCCAAAGCGCATATCTTCTACTACATTGAAACTTTTAATAAACCCATACTGAAATCTAGCCATCTTGATGTAGTTCGCTAGGAACCAATATTTATTTAGGTGTGTGGACAATAGAAAATGAGCTACGCGGGCGCGGCAAGACTAGGAATTGACGCAAGCACTGTGCACATGAGATTGCACAGTAAATTCCTTAGTCAATCTTAGGAACACCTTAAGGTCCGATATTCAAAGTGCCCCTTGTTAATATTCATTGCAGACACCCTCTAACCGTTAGGATACAAAGGAATGCAGACAATAGCCGCAGTGGTGATCAATCTAGACGAAGCGAGTGAAAGAATGGCCTTCCAACATTCTCAGTTAAAAGGGTTAGGCATAAACTATAGTCGTTTATCTGCCAACGACCCCTCTTATACAAGATGCTACCAGCAGCACCAAAATAAGTGGCAGCGGCCCCTCAGCTATGCAGAAGTGTCTTGTTTTCTTAATCACAAGAAAGTCTGGGAGATGGTAGTGGACCAAGATTCGCCTTTATTAATATTAGAGGATGATGCTTTTCTTGCACAAAATACCGCTGAATTATTAGACCAAATTCAAAATATTGAACATATGGATTACTTAAACTTAGAAGCGAGGGGCAATAGACAACGAAAACTTATGGCTAAGAAAAGGCGCTATGCCTTTGATGATACTGGACTGTTTCGTTTGTTTCAGGGGCGTTCTGGTGCAGGTGGATATATACTATGGCCCAGTGGCGCGAAGAAGCTACTATCTAAGTTTAAGGCCGGTGAACTTGGCTTAGTGGATAAATTTATTAATGCCAGTTATAGCTTACAAGCCTTTCAGCTTGAGCCTGCTATTCTTATTCAGTTAGATAAATGTGAACACTATGGATTAATTGCCCCTATCAAAACCCAATCCTATATTGCCTTAAACAAACAATCTCTAGCCGCGCTTCCCCACACCATACCTCAAAGAATAAGGCGTATTAAAGGCCAAATTGCCATTGCTTTAAATCGCCTTAGGCATTTTTATCAGAGCCACTATCGGCCTATTGATATTTCTGCGCGTTTTAGGGTTAAAGCAGACTAAACAGTTTAGGCGCAAAGACCCTGCTCTTTGCGCCTCTGCGTATATACATTAAAAACTCATCTGGCAACTGCTGTTGGTTACGCCACAAAGTTGCGAGTTGCACACTGACCTATGCCCTCACTGTGGCGCTCGACAACAACAATTGATAGGCTATAGACTCAGCACAAAAAGTCAGTCACTTAGCTGGGCCAAACCTTGATATGGCTAACCACTTCAAGACCTGCACTTTGACCCTAGGCAATATACTAAAACGTTATTTATTTTGAGGCCTCCATGATAACCCAAGAGCATACACAAGAAATTCAAACCGACACTGGACCTATGTGGGTGTTAGTGGTTAGACCGGCCGATGATAAGGTTTATCCAAGCATTATTTTCTATTCAGAAATATTTCAAATAACTAGCCCTATTGCCCGTAGTGCTCATATCCTCGCCAGTCATGGCTTTATAGTGCTGGTGCCAGAGGTGTTCCATGAGTTAAATCCACAAGGCACAGTGCTGGCCTATGACGATGCGGGCAAAGACAAGGGCAATGCCGACAAATTCACTAAACCCCTTGAGCATCATGACAGCGATACCCTGGCCATGATTGGGTATCTACAAAAGCAGCATTTTTATAGTGGCTGCGTGGGTAGCATGGGCGTTTGCATAGGCGGGCATTTGGCGTTTCGCGCCGCACTCAATTCCCATATACAGGCGGCGTTTTGTCTATATGCCACAGACATTCACTCCAACACTTTGCCCTGTGACACAGGCAATGACTCCTTAAGTCGATGTGCTGATATTGCTTGCCCCATTAGCCTGACATTTGGTAAACAAGATCCACACGTCAGTGCTGAGGGTCGGCAGCTGATCCATCAACGCCTAAGCACCGAGCAAGTCGATTTTGAATGGCACGAAGTCAAGGCTCAACATGCCTTTATGCGTGATGAAGGCCTGCGATATGATGCCGCACTCGCTATACAAACATATAGTCGGGCGGTGGATTTTTTCCGCTGTCATTTGCTCACTAAAAGTACGATCCATTAGTAGCAAGATAGCTAAAGGTATATCATGAGATTAATATTAATTATTGTAATGCTCTGTCTAGCCACACCAGTGGTGGCCCAACAAAAGTCCAGCATCGATCAATTTCGGGTCCATGGTTTATCTGCTTTTAGTGAAGAAAAGCAGCAGTTGTTGAGCAGTTGGTTAACCACTGGAGTCAATGCCACCCGCTATACTTTGGGTGTCTATCCCCAAGTATTAGAGTTATATCTCTATGCAAAGAAGTCCAACCAACCCGTGCCTTGGGCTCATACCCGTAGAGACGAAAAAGAAAGTGTACACTTTTATGTAGACAGTCGTTTTCCATTAAATAAATTTGTTAATGATTGGACCATTTACCATGAGTTAGCACATTTAGCCCTGCCCTACCTTGGGGCCAATTATTCTTGGTTTTCCGAAGGCTTTGCCAGTTATATGCAGTATCAGATCATGCAAGACGCCGACATATTACAAGGTACACTAACCGCTAGCTATCGCAGTAAGATCGGCCCACATTTACGGTGGTTTAACAGCCAACTGCCCCCTGCAGAAGTGGCCAGAAGATTGATGGGCAAGCAAAATTATCCCGCAGGTTACTGGGGAGGCGCCTATTTCTTTGTGTTAGCCGAACAACAACTAAAAGTAAATAACCATAGGCCACTGACCCACCTTATCAGGCTATATCAAGAATGTTGCCGCACTAAGGATCAAAATATTCATGATGTGATGCGCTCCTTAGATAGCTTCATCCAAGATGATATATTTAGCAACTTACTGCAAGATTTTGAGCAATCACCTGCTAACAGCCTATACCCCGTGGAGTTTTAGGCTAAGGCTAGTTTATGGCTGGCTTGGCGTAACTTGACACCCTATTAGATACCCAGTTATGGCCGTTGAACCATCTGCCGATCTTGGCTTCTAGAATAGGCCTAGGTCAGGCACCATCTATTAGTATTTGCGTATGAGACGTCTTCACATCAAAGTCATCACCTAATTGCTGCCTGGCTTGTTCTTTGAGCAGACGAATATGCCGTTCGCCAATTTTGTAACCCAGCGCTTGGCTGGGGATCGCTATATAGCGCTCAACTTCTGCTTCGATATCAGACAAGGCAAGTGATGAGTTATGTACTATAAAATCTATCGCCTGTTGCCTAGTCCACAAATAAGCGTGCAGGAGCCTGATAGCTAGCGCCGAAGGACGATGCAGGGCGGAAGTTTTCTACAGCCCACCTAAGAATCAGCCTTAGGGAAGACGTCAAACAGCAGTAGTAGGCGACTGTCTATTTTATCTATTATTTGTGTATAACCATCAATTAAGGTTTGTTCAGAAGCCAAGCAAAATTGCTCATCTGTCCGTAAAAATTCAAAAAATGCCAAAAGGTCACGAATAAAATCGGCTCCTTTAATATTCAGTAAAGGGTCCCGCAAAAACACTTCATAGCTGAACCAGTCCTGTCCTGCCCAACCAATAAAGATCGATATGGTTAATTTCATTCAGAAACTTTCTCAAAGGCTAATTTTTTGGCCTGATTGGCGGCGCTGATCACCGGCATAAATTGATCCTTGTATTGGCTTCTTCCCATGTAAGTGGCAGACACAGGATCCATTGCCAAACTCTCTTCAAAGTACTGCACAAACAGCTGGTTAAGCTTAGTGGATCCAGCGATCTGTTTAACGTTAAGGCTGCTGGGTTGAGCAATTTTAGCTATCGGTGGCCCTAACAAGCCAAGATAAAAGCTGACACAAGCAGTATTAGAGCTAAACATTTCAGGTGTAAAATAGTCATCTATATGTCTCAGGTTAATGTAATTGCGCAGCAGGGGTTAAGGCGCACTGTGGATCAAATGGAACTGAGTTTGACGTCCGTCCATATAATCTACCCCAGACTCATCAAAATAAGCTTGTTCTTCGAGCATGATCCGCACCTCCTTGTTCCATGACTCAATAAAAGACGCCGCATTTAACTCTATGGAATAAGCCGTTTGGTAGTGCAACGCATAGTCTCCGTTGACTGGCACCCCACCCTGGGAGTCCCACATACCAATAGTCGTGCCCGCCCCATGCCCATGATAGCCAATAGGATGGGTATAGATAGATGGCTTAATACCTTGTTGTATCGCTTGCTTACGACTCATTTTCAGTATGTCATTGCCGGTTCGAGATAACTTAAAGTGACTCAGTAGTATATCTTGTAGCTGATTAGCACGGGCTAACGCAGCTTGCAATTCATCTGGTGCTTGTAGTTCACCAGGTTTTAGTACGTAAGCGTGTTGTTGTTGATCAGAGTGTAATCTTAGATAACTGATGCCAAAATCCAAATGTAAAAGATCGCCAGCTTGCACCACTGAATCCGCCGCTCGACCGCTAAAAGCTTTTACATGATCAAAGACTTTTGGACTGGCCCTTTGGATAGACACCGATGGATGGAACCAGGTTTGTAACTTTAATTCCGCTACTTTTTCTCGTAACCACCAAACCACATCATCTGTGGTGGTTTTGCCCGCTGTGACCACCTCATTTGAAAAGGCTTGAGCAATAATTTGATGGCCCAATTTTGTGATGGCAGGATACAGGTCCATTTCCATTTGGCTACGTGTTTCTAGCCACGCTAGGGCCAAGGGTTCAGAGGAGATCAGTTTCTGCCGTTGCTTTTCTGATAATACAGCTTGTAACTCTGCATACTCAGTGGCAGTCAAACCGTCAGCCAGTGCAAAATGCTCAGACTTATTGATGGCAATATGTTTAGGATTTCTTTTTTGAATAAGGGTGGCCAAGCTCTGCCATTGATTGGGTTGTTGCTCTTTATCCCAAGACTTACGAAATAAGCTATCCACATTATATCTTGCTACTGCTAGCCGCTCGACGCCTAACTGTGGCCCTTGATCGAACAACACCAAAATAGTGCGGCGCCTCGCAGACAACCAATTGGCCGGTAACATAGTCTTAAGTATAGGATCTTCGTTATATTCTCGTGAAATCAAGATCCACATATCAATGCCTTCACGGCGCATTAACTTAGGCAATAAATGACTGAGTCTGTCATCTAATACTGCATTGATAACCTTCGCTCTGTCGCGCATGGACAATATGTCGGACTCTGCGTGAAGCAGGGTAGAAAACGGTAATAACAGTATAATGCTCAGGTATAGAACCAATATTTTCATGCTTATTTTTCAACCTAATATGTGTTAAATAATAACGAGGGTGTGCATAGCTAATCTAATGGAATTGTTGGTGAATGACGAGAGCAACGGGTACAATAAGGCAAAAAGAATCAGTATTTTATCTATGAAAAAACATATTTACGTCGCCTATACTGGCGGCACTATCGGTATGCGCCCTTCGGCTCAAGGTTTTATACCTGCGGCGGGTTTCCTATCTGAAACTGTGGCCAAGATGCCTGAATTCCATCGTAGTGAAATGCCTGACTTTACTATTCATGAGTACAGTACACTCATAGATTCCTCTGATATGAGTCCCACAGATTGGCAACATATCGCCGATGATATACAACAAAACTATACTAAATATGATGGTTTTATTATCCTACATGGCACTGATACTATGGCCTATACGGCCTCAGCTCTATCATTTATGCTGGAAGATCTGGGTAAACCTGTAATAGTTACGGGCTCACAAATTCCCTTGGCGCAATTACGTTCAGATGGGCAAGTCAATTTACTTAATGCGCTATTTATTGCCGCCAACTACCCTATAGCTGAAGTCACATTATTCTTTAATAATCAACTATTTCGCGGTAATCGAAGTCGTAAACTAGATGCTGACGGCTTTAACGCATTTGGCTCACCCAATTTCCCAGCACTGCTCACGGCTGGTATCAACATAGAGGTGGATAAAGCGATAATAGGCATAGACACCCATAAGAGCTTGTTGGTTAGTAAGGTAGAGTCTCAGCCTATAGGGGTGATCACCCTATATCCGGGTATAAGTACCGATGTGATAAGAAACACCCTACAACAACCCGTGAAGGCCCTTATTCTACTGAGTTTTGGTGTGGGTAATGCGCCACAAAATGCCAGTCTACTTGAACAGTTATCCATAGCTGACAAGCAAGGGATCATTGTCCTAAATTGCACACAGTGTATGCGGGGTAAGGTCAATATGACCGGATATGCTAATGGTCATGTACTACAAGAAGTGGGGGTTATCTCTGGAGGTGATATGACCCCTGAGGCAGCATTGGCAAAATTGCATTACCTGCTAAGCATGGGACTCACAACGGATGAGGTAAAGGATCTATTAAGAAAAAATCTGCGAGGGGAACTCAGCCAATAATATGACAGCCATAAAAAAAGCAAACTCAAACGTTTGCTTTTTTTGGTACTTTACTTAATTAAAGTACGACTATGTTCTCTGCTTGAGGACCTTTTTGGCCTTGAGTTACTGTGAACTCAACTTTTTGGCCTTCTGCCAAAGTTTTGAAGCCCGTACCTGTGATAGCACGGAAATGAGCAAAAACGTCAGGGCCATTTTCTTGTTGAATGAAACCGAAACCTTTAGATTCGTTAAACCATTTTACTGTACCAGTAGTTGTAGACATAGTCTTTCCTATATTTTTCAAGAGTAATTTCGCCTCTAAGAGACTTGGGATGCTGAAGCGGGTTGCAATTACTTATGAGTTACAAGACGAGGTACTACAATGGAACATCGAAACACTGTGCATAAATATCAAACTTACTTTCAAGCGCGGTTAGTATATCTACCATGCAAGCAAGATCAACTATTATTATGGATTAATCTATTATAACTAGGCTTTTATTTCAACCCATTAGCTATAAAGAAATGCGGATTAATCCACATTAATCCTTTTATCCATGGCCGCTGTTTTAATCATCATTGCATAACCCACAGTATCACAACAAAGCTTTACCTTTGATAGGTAAGAGGATCACAGCAGCACTTAGTGCTGCCAATGCCGCCAGAGAAAAGGCTAACCCCGCCCCTTGTCCTTGTTGCCATAGTAAGCCAGCACCGTAGTTACCCGCAGCCCCGCCAACACCAAAGGCGACACTGATATAAATAGCTTGGCCTTGGCTTTGAAATCGTGGTCCAAAATAATGATGAATAAAATGCATAGACGCGGCATGTGTCATACCAAAACTAAAAGCATGTAATAGCTGGCTAAACACAAACACAACGCTATTTTGTGCTGCGACTGCCAACACATACCAGCGCAGGGCAGTTAACACCATACTCAAGATCAAAATCCATTTTACCCCAAAGATCCTAATGAGCTTACCCGCCTGTAAGAATATCAGTATTTCAGCGGCGACCCCCAAAGCGATCAGCCAACCTGTCATTTGACCGCTATACCCTAAGTCTCGGGCATAGAGCGCAAAGAATCCGTAATAGGGCCCAAAGCTCAGTTGTAAAAGTATTGCGGATAATAAAAATGCGTAAAATACGGGATGATTAATTTTATCCCAAATCGAAGCCTGCTGTTCTTGTGGCGGTTGTGCCAAGACCGGCTCTTTGAGTAATAGGGTCACCACAAAAAGAGCGGATAACACTAAGGCGCCCACTACTATGGGGGCTTCAGAAGAATACAGATCGACCATTTTGCCGGTGAATATGGTGAAGACTATATAACCAATACTCCCCCATAACCTAATGCGTCCGTAACGATCGGCATTAGCCGATACACAATTTAAGGTCAATACTTCGATCTGAGGTAGTATGGCGGTCCAGAACATCATCATTAATGCCAAACTAAGGGTTAACGCCCAAAATCCCTGCACAAAGAACACCAGAAAAAAGCTACTAGCGGTTAAAAATGCGCCCAGTTGCAACACCTTAAGGGCCTTTCCCGATCTATCAGCCAAACTTGCCCATAGATTGGGCCCCAAGATGCGAGCGATGGTAATTAACCCGAACAATTCGCCAATCTGTGTCGATGAGAAACCTCTCCCATCTAAAAACAGCCCAAGATAAGGGATCAATATGCCAAATTGCCCAAAATAAAAGAGATAGGTAAGGCCGAGCAGCCCAAGGTTGGTTTTAGAAAATGCGGTCTGGGTCAAAGTAACAACCTAAAGAATGGGAAATAAGCTTCTACGCCTGTCCCGCAATAATGGGGGTAGGACTGACGACATCCGCATTTTGCCCTCTATGTCGAAGTAGATGATCCATTACCACCAGCGCCAGCATGGCTTCTGCAATAGGGACCGCTCTGATCCCGACACAAGGATCGTGTCGCCCTTTGGTAATGACCTGGGTACTGTGGCCAAACACATCAATACTTTCACCAGGCACACTAATACTAGAGGTAGGTTTTAGGGCCATATGTACCACTAGATCCTGACCGGTAGAAATACCACCTAACACGCCACCAGAACGGTTAGAAGCAAAACCTTGTGGTGTCAAGGCATCACGATGTTCACTACCTTTTTGTTCAATAGTGGCCATGCCATCGCCGATTTCTACGGCTTTTACCGCATTGATCCCCATCATGGCGTGGGCCAAGTCAGCGTCTAGGCGATCAAAAATCGGCTCACCCAAGCCAACCGGCATGTTGGTGGCCACCACAGATACTTTGGCACCGATAGAGTCACCTTGTTTCTTAAGATCACGCATGTAACTATCAAGGGCTTCTAATTTTGATGGGTCAGGACAGAAGAAAGCATTAGTGTTAGTCACACTGTGATCGACAGTCTCCATCTTAATAGGTCCCAATTGCGACAAATAACCAAGGATTTCAATGCCGTATTGTTGTTTTAAATATTTTTTTGCCACTCCACCCGCCGCCACTCGGATCGCCGTTTCTCTAGCAGAAGAGCGACCGCCACCTCGGTAATCTCGCAATCCGTATTTTTGTTGATAAGTGTAGTCTGCATGGCCGGGCCTGAAGGTATCTTTAATTTTTGAATAATCGTTACTGCGCTGATCATTATTGTTGATCAACAAGCCTATGCTAGTACCAGTGGTTTTCCCTTCGAATACGCCGGACAATATTTTCACTTCATCTTCTTCTCGTCTGGCCGTGGTGTATTTTGAAGTCCCAGGTTTACGTCTGTCTAAGTCACCTTGAAGATCATCTGCAGATAACTCAAGACCAGGGGGACACCCGTCAATAATACCGCCAATCGCGATACCATGGCTCTCACCAAAAGTCGTCACGGTAAATAATTTGCCAAAGGTGTTGCCTGCCATAATTTCTGTGTCCTGTATCTCTTAATTATAAAATAGGTGTCTAAATATGAGTTGTACCCCATAATCTTAGTTCAAAGCGGCTTTAATGATCTACCGAGCGCCAGTAATCAACTAAGGGCTGTTTATTAATGGCAAATACCCCTTGCCCGCCTTTTTCGAACTCTACCCACTGTATGGGTAAATCGGGATAACGGGCATGCATATGTACTTCACTATTGCCGACTTCAACAAACAACCACCCACCATCGCTCAAATAATTAGGGGCTTGTCGTAAAATGCTATCCACCAACGTTAATCCATCTTCTCCGGCGGCAAGGGCAAGAGTGGGTTCATGATGAAACTCTTCTGGTAAATCATCCATGTCCTCTTGGTCAACATAGGGCGGATTACTCACAATGAGATCGTATTTTTGACCTTGCAAGGCACTCATTAGATCCGACTCTATAGGCAAGACGCGGTCTTCTAGTCTATGCTCAGAAATGTTGATTTGTGCCACTTGCAAGGCTTCTCTACTGATATCAACCGCATCTACTTGAGCATCCTCAAAGGCATAGGCCAAGGCTATAGCAATGCAGCCTCCGCCTGTGCACAGGTCTAAAATGTGTTGAGGCTCATTATCTTCTATCCAACTCTCAAACTGATTTTCAATGAGTTCGGCTATGGGCGAGCGCGGGATCAACACTCGCTCGTCAACAAAAAAAGGCAAATGGCAAAACCATGCTTGATTCGTTAAATAAGGCACAGGGATCCGCTCTTCTACTCGTCTTTTAACGATCGCTATAATGGTTAATTTTTCGGCCACGGTTAATCGGCTGTTAAACAACTGATCACCGGTTTGTTGAGGTAAGTCTTGTGGCAAATGTAATAACTGTAAAATGAGACTCACCGCCTCGTCCCAAGCGTTATCTGTGCCATGGCCATAATACAGTTCAGCCTGATTAAAAGCACTGACGGACCATCGCACCATATCCAACATAGTATGCAAGTCGTCTTCGACTTGTTCGACTTGGATAGCTGTTGTCATTTTATCCCTTAACTTATAGTGGCTCGTTTACCTAAGGTAGATGTTGTCTGCTGGCAAATTTTGTTATGCTCTTGTCAAACCCCAGTCGTTCTATCGGTATTTTGCTAAACATTCATGAAAAAGACGCCATCTAATTCCACTCAAATTAAAACCGCCCCCGACCCACTGAGTCCATTTAAACAAGAATTTAAAGATGTTGCGCCAATAAAGCAGGACAAAATACCGCCTCAACGCTTATCGGGCAAGTATAATTCTTTGCTGAAGGGGAAATTGACCACAGATCCAGCAGAAATTAAACAAGTAGCGGCAAGCTTTGAATTTTCCGATGGTTTTGAAGCACACTTTGATTTAGACAAACCACTAAAATATGTCAAGCCCGGCTACGACAGCCATGAAGTTAAAAGGCTGCGCAGAGGTGATTATTGTCCCGATTTAATCTTAGACTTGCATGGCTGCAAACAACAAGAAGCCAAATTGGAAATAGCCGCACTAATACATGCCGCGCTTAAACAGCATGTGTATTGCGTGTCTATTATGCATGGTAAAGGCACGTATACCCTGAAGAAGTCTATTCCCAATTGGTTGATGCAACACCCTGCCATTTTAGGCTTCCATCAAGCACCAAAAGAATGGGGCGGCAACGCCGCATTATTAGTGTTATTGGAATTACCGTGCCATGGAGTCTAAAAAGGTACAAAACAAATGTTATTGGAACAACTTAGTTAACCCGTATATATTCATTTTTTTGTTTAGCGCCAGACATAAAATATGCTGCGCTGCATATTTAGTCGTCACAAACTGGATAACCTTTGCCTATGAGCACCAATACCCAAGCTAGGATTTTATTAGTCGATGATGAAAAGGATATTTTGAGTGCACTAACCCGTGTTGTGCGAAATATGGACATAGATATACACACAGCTTGTTCTGGGGAAGCGGGGATAAAGATCCTCGAGCAGCACAACATAGATATAGTGATATCAGATAAAAACATGCCGGGTATGAGTGGCAATGCGTTTTTGCAAAAAGTGGCAGAAAGATGGCCTGAAACGGTCAGGATCATGTTAACCAGTTATACCGAGCTCGACGATGTAATTAATACTATTAACTCTGGGAAAATCTGGGGTTATATGAAAAAACCATGGGATAACAAAGAATTACAGTTAAATATCCAGCAAGCTTTAAACTACAGCCAAGTGTTGGCTGAACGCAGCCTATTACGCCACACCCTGGAACAAGTGACCAGTCAACGCAAACGTAATTTCATGCGTTTTATTGGTCAGTCGACCCCTATGCAATTTGTTTATGATGCAATTAATCACTGCGCCCCGAGTCATGCATCGGTCTTTGTCACAGGGCCAAGTGGGGCTGGTAAAGAGTTAGCGGCTGATGCTATCCATAAACTCAGTGCCAGAAAAGACCAATCATTGGTTATTATTAACTGTGCCGCCATTCCTCACGAGTTGATGGAGTCTGAAATATTTGGTCACGTGAAAGGCGCTTTCTCAGGCGCAGTGTCGAATAGAGATGGCGCAGCCACCCTCGCCCATGGTGGCACCCTGTTTTTAGATGAACTAGGTGAAATGGATATTTCCCTACAAGCTAAAATACTGCGTTTTGTACAAACTGGTACCTTCCAAAAAGTAGGCAGCAGTAAAACTGAAAAAGTTGATATTCGTTTTATCAGTGCCACCAATAGAGAGCCGCTCAAGGCGATAGCCGATGGCAAACTGCGGGAAGATTTGTATTATCGATTAAATGTCATTTCTATCCATATACCACCGCTAAACGAAAGGGAAAATGATGCTAGCCAAATAGCCCAGTACTTTCTTAACCGTTTTAGTGATTTGGAACAAAAGGTGTTTGTGGGCATATCTTCTGGTGCAGAAACATTAATTAATTATTATAACTGGCCCGGCAACGTCAGGCAGCTTGAAAACACTATACATAGTGCAGTCGTCATGTCCGAAGGGCCACTGTTGACCGAACAAAGCCTAGGACGGCAGCTACAACTTAACGAACAGCAAATAGTGGCTCTGACCAACAATAAAGGTGACACCTTAAGCCAACTAGCGAGTCAAGAGATGAACAATAACACTATCCTAGCCACCGCCCCTGCTGTTGAAGTATCCCTAGCCAATATACGTAGCTTGGCCGCAGTTGAACAAGCAGCGATTGAACATGCCATAGCAGCCTGCGATGATAATGTGGTAAAAGCCGCCAGTTTATTAGAGGTCAGCCCCTCAACTCTGTATCGAAAAGTCCAACAGTGGCAAGATAAGATGTCTGACCTTTAAATCTGATTAGCCTGTTACGCCAGTTGCTTCTGCCCTGGCCACCTTTTTTGCTTTTAGCATCCTGCAAATAACCAATTCGCAGGATGCTAAACATCCGCATTTATAAATCTCACCAATAATTTAATTCTATATAATTCAATTATTTAATAGAATATTTTTTATGGCCTGCTTCTTGTATTACAAAATTAAGTGCAAAGCAATGGAACATAAACGATATGTTATTCACACAGCACAATGACGACAAACGACTGATCAATAACATCAGTTGGCTATTATTAACGGAAGTCGCCGCCAAGATCTCCAGAATAGCCGTCATCTTTACATTAGCCGCGCACTTAATCGCCATAGAATACGGCACAGTAATGCTGGCATTAGCTTGTCACGAGATATTTAAATTAGTACTGCGTTCTGGTGCGGGTGCGCAAATCATTCAATGTTCTGATGCACTATTACCCAGTTACGCAAAAAATGGTGCGCTAATACAATGGCTGGTGTGCTTAATATTGGCTTGCAGCCAAGCCGGGCTCGCCTTGCCCATCGCCCATTTTTATGGCAATCCTGAGTTATTTAAGTTGCTAGCTCTGATGGCCATCGTTTACCTGTTCTATCCAATAGTGAGCGTCAAAGTATTTCTGCTACAACGGGCTAATAATATGCGTTTTTACAGCATACGAAATGCCTTATGTATTTTTACAGAAAATATCAGTATTGCCGTCTTTGCAATTTTGGATTGTGGGATCTTCTCGGTTGTTTATGGCAAGTGGGTATTTGTGACCCTGTGGGTTGCTCTATTCTATGTCAGCCCTGTGCAACATTTTGGTTTAGGTTTTCAAGCTAAAGTGTTTGGCAAACTGTGTAAAACATCGGGCCAATTGGTCTCTACCGAGCTAGTCAGAGCGCTTCGGATGCAGCTAGATATGTTAATTGGCGCAAGGCTGTTAAGCCCAGAAATGTTTGGTCTATATAGTTTTGCTAAAAGCGCAGGAGTGGGCCTTAGCCAGTCTATCAACAATGCCTTTAGCGCCGCTATTTACCCCTATCTATGCGATAAATATCGCCAGAAAAAAATGACAAAGACCATACCATTGGTATACATGATCACCAGTAGCATAGGGGCAGTATTTTTGCTACAAGCCATAATGGTCCCCGTCTATCTACCCTTGTTGTTTAGTCAAGAATGGCAACAAGATCATCTGGTTGTGATCTTGCTTTGTATTGCTGCGATACCGGCCATTTATATAGACACTCTGTGCAATCTTTTTAGAGCACAAGCGGCTTATAAAAAGGAGCTTTATGTTCGTCTATTTTGCTTGCTGGTAAGCACAGTGGGTCTACTGGCCATCGGAGCTTCGGATCCCGAAAACTTCGCATTTTCTATTCTCGCATCTAGCCTTTTTTGGCTTGTCGCTTTGATCCCCTGGAAAAAACTTGAACGCATTTTTATCTGCCCTTATGTCACCCGGAGCTAATTCATGAATAAACATACGCTACCTATCATATCCGTCGTTGTGCCTATGTATAACGTCGAACAATACATAGAAGAATGTATTGAGTCTGTCTTAGCGCAAACCTACAAGAACTTTGAGATCATTTGTGTGGATGATGGCTGTACTGACGAAACCCTGCATAAACTTGCACAGATTACCGATTTTAGGATAAGACTGATCCGCCAAGTAAATAGGGGATTATCTGCTGCCAGAAATACCGGCATTATGGCGGCCAGAGGGCTGTATGTTGCTCTATTAGATGCCGATGATTTTTGGTCTGAAGAGAAACTAGCACGACATATCAACCACCTGAATAGCAAACCTGATGTCGGTATTAGCTACTGCCCTTCATTATTTGTCGATGGAGATAGCAAACTGATGGGCATAGGTCAGTTTCCAAAGCTCCAACGTATCTCCAAAAAAGACATCTTTTGTCGAAATCCTGTGGGTAATGGTTCAGCAGCCGTGATCCGCAGAAGCCTGCTTAACGAAATGGTATTTAATACCGAGGACAAACACCAACCTGGCGCCAATAGAAAATGCGTATTTGATGAAGAACTTCGTCAATCAGAAGACATTGAACTGTGGTTGCGTATCGCATTATCAGGTAAATGGAAATTTGAGGGCATTAACACACCTTTGACTTATTACCGGGTAAATGAAGGTGGACTCTCTGCAAATTTAGACCAACAGTACAGCAACTGGTGCATCGCCATGAACAAAAACAACAAAGGCAATGAGCGCTTTTTCAAGGGTTACTTGTCTCTGGCTAGAGCCTATCAACTTAGGTACTTAGCCCGTCGCGCTATTCGCTCAGGTAATGGCTGGACAGCCATTAAATTAGTACATCAAGCTTTATTCAGCAACGCAAAGATAGTCATTGAAGAGCCAGCACGAACCCTTGTAACCTATGCCTGTGCGCTTATCTGTGTGTTACCCCATAGCATCTACCAAAGCCTAGAAATGAAAGTCATGAGCTTGCTGCAAAAGCGCGTTCAAGGTTAACCCGACCCTAAGGAAGGCCTCTATGAGCAAAAAGCGTCATATTCGACAAGATCCTGATATTATGAGTCTACTAAGTCGGTTACCTGGTAAAACCGCGAGCAGCTTAACTGATATGCAACTGCGCCATCTAAAAGTCGCTATTGGTAGTGGTCAGTACCGCAAACACCCTGTTGATATTCGCGCGACACTACCTTTACCTTTTGTCCCGTCGCGCCTTTATTTTGTATTCTTGATGGGCCGCAATGTCCGCTCGTTATCTAGGCAAGAAAAGTCTATGGCCATGGCCAGCTTCTTCATTATGATCAGCCTATTTTTATCACTCAGCACCGCAATGGGGTTAGTGATTTTATATCTGATTAAATCTGCATTAGGGATTAATCTGTTAGAGGGTTACTCATTGGGGTTATGGGACTGGTTTAAAGGGATGTTCTAAGACACCTGTGGCTGATTACAACCTCTGCGGCTGCAATTCATCACCAACACATAAATAAAGGGGCAAGCAGGCCTATTATGCCCCCTTTACTTTTGAGTCGGGCCGAGGGGGAAATCACCACCACTAAACAATGATCTTATCTGGCGCTCTTGTTATTGCCCCTTATCAAACACCTGTCTTTATGAGTCGAACATCCCCTGAGCACTTATTGACGGCACTGGCCCATGCAATTTGTCTGGCATTGCATGGGCCAGTGCTTGAAAGGCGAAATCCACCGCGCAGGAAGTTCACTATCAGTTTGTGATATCGAGTGTGACTGACCCCAGATCCTTATTCGCTTTATGCCATCATTGCAAAACAACACATTGTGCTCAATAGGCTCACACAAGACATGTTGTGTCACTGGTAACCCACAGTAAATATCTAATCACACTAAGGTAAACAGTCTTAGGCTCAGTGGTTTACATCACCTAAGTGAACAAAGCCCATTGCTGTATGCGGTTGATCATTGGCCGTTGACGCTATCTTGTCACTTTTATATTAGTTCATAAAAAACCAACATCAGAGGAAAAAAAGCAGGAGTAATGGGCTTTAATCAAGCAAATAAAGTCAGCTGGGCGTTGCTAACTCAGGTTTATTTGCCCGACGGGATCCCAAGATACTCCAAGAGCCGCTTAATCTAATCGGCTCTTGGCATTTTTGACTTCAGCAGAATAATGTTACACGGATGCAGAGCCGGTTATTCTGGAAATAAACAGCTGTTTTAAAGACATCACAGTCTTTAACCGCCATATCAACCAGTATCTTGATTGGCTGGCGAAATACCCCAACCTGTCCATTAACGGAAATTTCATGGCTTGATCTTTTTCATAATAAAAGCAGTCAGCCGAGGCTTTTAGCCAATCATTTTCAGACTTGTTTTTTACATGTAAAAAACTATAGGGATTAGATAGACGGATCTCTCGGCGCATCTTTATTTGCTCGGGGGTACGCTCAGCATAATGGCGACAAATAGGCGAAGGACGATACAAGCTATCACAAAATGGTGGCACTTTACCGCTAATATCTTCTGGCCATGTTTGACTAGGAGAATTTCTGAAAAATCTTGGCTCACGCCAGTTAATTCGATAATAGCGGCGACGTTCAGAGACCTTTTTGCTTTTGTCTTCTTGGTCATACACGGCTAAATCATTGTCCGTGAAATAGAATTGAGCTTGCCAAACACGCATTTGATTTTTAGCCCTTTGCATGGCTTTAATTAACATAGGCCGAGGATCTTCGCTGAGCATTTCATCTGCGTCTAGAATGTACCACCAATCCGATGGCGAATACTGGCTATGAAACATGTTATACACCCGATTTCTAAACTGATTTCGGTAAATTTCTTCGGTACGACCTGCTATTACGACTCTAAGATCACTTTTTGCTTTTTCGCAAATAAGCTCCCAACTGCCATCAGTAGAGCCATTATCTAACACATAAATGCTATCGCAAAATCTAAGGGCGTTATCCAATGTTTCAAGAATAATATCGACTTCGTTTTTGATGGTACAAATTGCATTAAGTTTCATGATCTACCTCTTACTAAAGTGAATTAGAATTGCCAGGCTGGCGATTAGATTTGACTGCCCCTACAAAGAAAGTCACAACAGACTTGGCCGCTAACCCTAAGGTCAAGACACTCAAGTGCATAGGTTTAAGTTTGCTGATTGGATGTTTGAGTAATTGCGCGGCAGTCGACAAATTACCGCCCATTATATTTAATTTTGCTATATGGCATAGATGAGCAGCGCAATATTTGGAGATGGTGATTGCCAAGGCATTCTCTAGCCTGCCCTGTGCTACTTTTAATAGCAGACGTTGGGCAAAAGGCAATATCTCTTGAGGCAGATGAATGTCACAAGCGCGATTTTCACTATCTAGGTGATACAACATTAGCACCAATGGCGAATAGACTATGCTAGATTGCAAGGCTATCTGCGAAAACAGGGCCTGATCTTCGCCCATGGCCTCACCTACTGGAAAGCCCCCCAACCTTTGGAAATATGTCTTGGTGATCACTAGACTTGAAGGCATAAAGGGCAAATCCCCCTTAGCGCAAATCTCGAAGTAATTGTTCATTACGCTGCCTTGAGGGGACAAATCCCCTATTGCTAGCTTGGGATCGATATAACGCCCTTGTGCGCCCACTTTTTGATAATTACTGGCAAAACACACTTCCTCAGGGAATCGCAGGATCAACATAGACATTTCGTACAAGAAGAAGGGTGACCATTGATCATCCGCGTCCAAAAAAGCAACATATTCATATTTGGCCAGTGCCGCGCCATTATTGCGCGCTGCCGACACGCCTTGATTGTACTGCTTCACTAGTTTTAGATTGGCAATATTTAGCTGGGCAACCTTTGCTGCGCTGCCATCGGTTGAACCGTCATCAATGACAATAATTTCAGATACCGGGTAACGTTGGGCATCTATTGACGCTAGTGTGCGGCAGATACTATCGACCTTGTTGTACAATGGGATCACCACTGAAAAACTCACCTTGCTCATAACATTATCTCCAATTTAAAAGTGCAGCTTGTACTGCGTCATCGGGTTTCAAGTTAGGTTTTGCAAAGCCTGTGCCAATACCTACTTCCAACTGGGTTGCCAGTTGTTCAGGCACTATGTTTTGCGCATCAAACCGGTAAGCTTCGGGCATGCCAATCTGCTCACACCAGCTCCAGCACTTTTTATGATAATTAATTGATAATGATGGAGTATTTGCCAAAAAAGAGAGGATAGTAGAGTGTAATCTCATGGACACCGACGCCTTAAATCCGGCGATGCGCTGCAGTACCCGAAAAGGGTTAGGATCATAAGGAATATGGGTCACAGAAATATGACTAGGCAGCCGAGATAATATTTCCTGGTGTAGATGAAAATCGCCAAATTGCTGATGGCCATTAAAGTCGAATAAGCAGATAGGCTCTTGAGTGTGTTGCCAGGTGAGTTTTATGCTTTCAACGGCCATTTGCAATCGCCGCTGTTCACTGTCTTGATCCACATTGCCGAAGGGGTCGATAGCCTGCTGGCAAAAATTAAACATTATGCCTTTTCGTTCAATAGGCACTAGCCTCTGAGTTTGATGGCAAAGCAGCAGTGGCGCAAGATCGAAGGTTAGCTTAACTTTGGCCAGTGGCGCAATATCTTGCGCTATAGCAAAACTTTCAGGATCTCTGACTCCTACAAAACCGCATTCGTTTAAAAATTTTGCACAGACCTTTTCTGCTGCTACTGATGAAAATGGCCCTATACCCACACCAACACAACGACTGTCTTGCCTGTTGGCCAAGGCAATCAAATGCCGTTTAAATTGTATGTCTTTTTCACTGTGTAACACAGAGCCGCCACCAAAAATGACTTTTGCACTTTGCAACGCATTTTTATATTGCAAAAGTCGATGGTGACCTTTAAATAAAGAGCGGTTAATACCTTGAATATCACCAAACTCTTCGTTGCTAATATGAGTCGCACTGTTCACTATATTATCAGTGGCCCCCAACAAATGATGGCTAGCCCAACGCGTAGCATACAACAACACATCATCCCCGGTGTTCTGCATACCGTAGTACCCCATAAGATAAGCGTCGTGTTTTTTAAACATAAGTGCCTCGGTGTTGAATACTTTTAAGTGCCATACCTAACCAAAATAGGGCCGGCCAGTATAGATAAGCCAGAATTTCTAGATTTTCAAAAAAACTGTAACAGGTGAATACCAGCCACATACAAAATGCGCCTCGCGCTTGAGTGTTGCGCAGCCCATGAACCATTAGATACAGCCCGGTTAATGCCATAGGTATAGCTAAGGCGAATAGTCCTACCGTGCCCTTCACAAACAACAAGCCATACCAAGTGTGGTGGGAGCCAATAGGCATAAACTCCACCAGCTTTGGGCCAGACTCCACTTTACCGTGTCCCCATATGGGGGCCTCGGCTTGCCAACGCTGCACTGCTAGGTTTTCAAGGGCAGCGCGCACACGAGTGGAAGCCGGACGGGCTTCTTTTACTTGTTGAAAGCTGTCCATTAACCATTCATAGATAGGCTCACCTAACAATATGATGGCCGGCCCAATCAAGCCTAAACCCAATAATATCCAAGGGTTTTTTATGTATCTCATGTATAAAAAGGTAGGGATAATCAATATGAAAATCGCCCAACCGGCACGTGATTGTGACAATAACGCCATCACGACACAGCCTGCCACCCCCCAATTACGCCAAACTTTGTCTTGTTCTTGTAAACAAAAAATCACAAATATACAGCTTAGGAAACCGGCAGCTGGTGCCCATGGCGCAAAAAACTGCCAGCGCCCTGCCCCTGTTTCAGGATTAGCACCATATAAACTCACCATAAAAAAATTATCACCGGCGCCTCCCAGGATCTGTAAGGGCGAAATAAAAAGATGCCCAGGGAACTTTGCTAGGTATAAAAAGAGGGTCAACACACCAAAAATAAAGGTATGCTTGCAGACAATACACACGGCTCTTATCAAAGTGTCTGGCTTGATATTCACCACCGCTCCTAAGATCGGAAATAATCCTAACAGCGCCCATCCTTTAGCCCAACCCACAGAGCTTTTGATGGTTTGGCTGATACCCAGAGACCAATCAGCGTGTCCCAACCACAAGCTGACCAACATCACTAACATGCCCAATACCCATATCCAGACAAGAACAGGCATGCTTTTAAATGGGTTACCCCCTTCAACATAAGCCCTTAGGGCCAATATACCTAAGACTAACCAACCCAAAGCCGAGCCTGTGATATACAAGCCACCTATCATATAAATGGGGTAGGTGAATACTAGAGCTGCATATATTAGCTTCTCTTCAATAGTACTTTGATGATGCGTCTTCGATTGCATAACACAGTCACTCCTGAAGTAATAAAGATGAAACCCACTATGCCTGCGGCGAAGCCTAATTGTGGGATGGGGCTATTAACCTCTGAGGGTAAAGACGGCTCGGTTAACAACTGCACTATAGGGTATGAGGCAAAGACATCGGCCTTACCGGCTTCTAATCTTGCGGCGGCAGAGGTAAATATAGCCTCGGCCAAATCAAACTCCCGTTGTAACCTGTCTAGTACCGCTGATTCTCTAGCATAAATTTTTAGTTGATCATTGAGTAATAATTCAGAACGCTGCATATCAGCCAACTCGGCAGACATGCCCTCGCGTCGCGCCGAGGCTTCAATTAAATCCGCAAACATTTGTGCGCGTTTGGGATTCATTTCTAAATTTAGACTACTAAAGGTATTAGCCGCATGTTCACCTGCAATAAGATTACTACGCTGCAATAGAGCTTTGCGGGCACCTTGATAACGCTGTTGCTCTGCCACTACTTTAGGATGACCTACTCCCCAACGAGATTGGAACTCAGATAATCGAGAAGTGCTGGCGTCTAATTCTTTGAGCAAACCACGAAACTCCACATCTGATTGTAAAATAAAAGCTTTACCTGCTAAGTCGGCTGTCACGCCCAGTTTTTTGCTCAGACCATAGCTATAGTCGCGGATATTGGTTTCTTGCCCGTGTAAATACAATTGTTTTTCTTTTAAGCTTTGCAAACTAGCCACCAATAGGCTGAACTGATCTTGGGAAACTAAAAAGGACCCTTCTTGAAAGGCTAGAATATTACCCCGCGCTTCGTTGAGTCTCACTCTATACTCGGCTAATACCCCTTGAATACTGAAATCTCTAAGACTCACCTCATCAGCACGCAAACGATTAATCTCTTGTTGCAGGCTTTCATATAAGGCCCATGCTTTAGCTTGAGATTGTGCGGCACTGCTGCCGGTAATACTGATGACTAAAATGGACGTTTGTTCGGTCAAGGTAATCTTCGGCTGACCAAACCCCATAACAGATAGTGATAATTTTTCACGAGCCAGACCTAACACACCTCGGCTGAGCAACATCTCTTTGTAATTAACTCTAGGGTTAAAACCACCAGCAGAAAATGGTGCGCTGGTTTGGGAGTTCACTTGTCCAACATTGTCTAAGGAAACGCTAGACGAGGCACCTGTGCCTGGTAATACTAACTCTAATTCACTTTTATAAACCGGCGTTTTGTGTAGATATAGCACTACAATCAAAGCGATAAAGGCATACCCTATTAAACATAAGCTCAGATAAGGCCGACCAACGGTACCGTATACTAGGGCTCTGAATCGTGCAAAAGGTGTAGAAATAGCAATGGGGTATTTCATAGTGTTCTTCCTTACAACAACTTGAAGGGTGACAATATGTCCAACACAGTGCGCGCAACTTCGCGCAAATTTGTGACGCCCGAATCATAACAAGCAATAGCATCGTTTGGCATAACGTAGGGGTTGATCTCATCACGGTTAGCCTGCCTGATAAGTTGCTCTACCGAACGCTCGATAACCTGTGTTTGATTAGTTAAAGGATTAACACTCGCTAACATCACCTTACGAGGAGCGTTAGTCCACTCTTTGCCTCCCACACAGTTAGCAGATACGGCTGCCTGCAAAAGCTTGGTACCATAAGGCAAGTTGGTAGAGTAGCGCCCCACAGCGGCGCTTGAGTTACTGGCCGCCGAATCAATGAGATTCGACATAAAGACTCGAAAACCTTTAGGGGTAATTTGGCTGGGTCGCACTAAATGAGGCTGGAAACAGCCAGTGCTTGGTACTATCACTTGATCACCTGCGATCAATGGGTAATCTTTTACCGGTTGCCCGGACATTATCCCCGTTAAATCCACTTCTATCTGCCAACCTTGACGCACCAAAATAACTTGGTCTAACTTGGCATCAGGCCTGATCCCATGTGCGGCGCGGATAGCTTCTGACAGCAGTCTTTTGGTGCTGTAATCCCCAGTCGCTACTACCCGCTGAGCCATTTCGCCGTTGGCATTTTTAGCATTGATAAGTACACGTCCGGGATTAAACACCGCCCCCGACACTGGTACTTCTATAGCCGCTAAATGTAATACTTTAACGTGCACAGTGGCAGTGGCAGGACGAAAAACGTTAGCTTTGATCAACGCCAGCTCAATGCGCTGAGATAACTCTCTAGGTGATAATCCAGAAGCATGTATGGGTTGGACAATAGGTAGGGTGATCAACCCTAAGTTGTCTAACACATAACTGCCGTTAAACCCTTCCCCATACTCCATGGTAATGCCTAACATATCACCGGGGCTAAGAGGCAATACATTACGGGCTGGATTAATCTGGCTAGGTAAAGGTGCCTGACTGGGTGAGACTGATAAAATAGGTTTGTCGACGCGGTAATTTAAGGGCGCCGCAAATTGCTCTCTATCGCTGCAATTGAGCTGAGCAGCAAAGACTTTAGTTGCCACACTTTGTTGGACAATGAGTTCGCCAGTCTCATGGGTATTACCGTAAAAGCCACGATGTTCATTTTCAACTGTTTGTAAGCTATGGGTTTGTGTACAACCAACCAACATTAAGCTGCCACATAAGCCTAGCAATAAACGGGGACTCACTAATTGACTCTGTTTGATTAGAAAATTTTTCATTGGGCTTTCCATTTTAGTCTTTACTGCATCGTTACCTCACTGTTGCAGCTAGCGGGCCAACAAGACTAAAACTTAAGGCATTGATTTGTAAGAATATTAATTCTATCCTTGGTAAGGTCTTTGCATAATAAAAATCAACCAAGTAAATTTTTTATTATGCAAAGACAAAATGCGAAGGAGAATACGGCGATGATTAGATATATTAACGGCAAACACTGGTGTTAATTGAGTATTAAAGCGGTATTGGTGGCAGCTGGTGCCAGCCGATTATTTTATGTGTTTTAGCACAATATAGAGATATGCCAGCCGCAAGGGGCTAAAGGGTAAACACCGAGCTCAGGGATACACAGCAACCGTCATTAGCTCCTTGCTCTGTGCTTGCACCTGTTAATTAATAAGCACCCTTGGCCTTTAACACACAAAGTGGGGTGGCCAACAAAATCTTAATATCCAGGGCGATGCTCTGTTGCTCAAGATAATCATCATCTAAGCTCACCTGAGTGCTGAAGTCCGTATCAGCCCTGCCCGACACCTGCCACAAACCTGACAATCCAGGCACACCATTTAAACGACTCAGGGCATGGGTTGGATAGGCGTCAACTTCAATAGATAAGGCCGGCCTAGGACCCACCAAAGCCATGTCTCCTTTGGCAATATTAATCAGCTGAGGCAATTCATCAATAGAAAACTTACGGATAAAGGCGCCTATTGTGGTGATCCTAGGATCGTTTTTATACTTTTTACACACCCCTTCTCTATCGCTTTGCGAAGGATCTGGCTCGTGATATTTAGGATCAGATTTTAAGTACATAGAGCGAAATTTATACATAGTAAAATGACGACCAAATTTACCTATACGATCTTGACTGTAAAAACTGGCGCCGCGGCTTTCTAACTTAACCAAAGCCATAATCATTAAAAGTAGTGGGCATAACACAATCAGGGCTAACACAGCAGCCAAACGCTGAAGGATCATGGGGATACCTCGATGTTTGCCTATAGGGTTAACTGCAGACGTGGCCATGTGGTTAGTGACGGTTGTTGCTAATTCAACTGGAGTTGTATGAGTCATGATTAATATTCTCTTCCGGCAAGATTGAATACAAAAGTGCGAATTAAAAATAAGGGATTTCCTATAACGTATCGGGTAAATTTAGCTTTAGGCTCTTGCAATAAACGCCATACCCACTCTTGTCCTAACTCTCTCATCCACAGTGGTGCTCTAGAGATCTTGCCTGAGTAGAAATCAAATAACCCTCCTACTGCTAATGCGCTGCGACAGTTAAGAACTGGTGAGTGCTTGTTCAACCACTGCTCTTGTAATGGCGAGCCCATTGCCAGCAACACTATATCTGCCTTAGATAGGTTAATGTCTTGGATAATTTGTGGTGTCTGAGCTTTACTAAAGTAACCATGCTGCGTGCCAGCAATGCGCAGGTTAGGATATTGTTTCCTCAAGTTTTTTGCCGTTGCTTGGGCAATACCAGGAGCAGCACCAAGCAAATAGATAGAGGTGTCATTTTTTATTGCGGCTTCACACAGGTGCGGTAAAAGGTCGGTACCATTGACATTTTCTTTAATATTGACCCCTATTTTTTTAGCGGCAATACGCAGGCCAGAGCCATCGGCAAAACAGCGGTCTGCGCGATTAATATGTTGCGTAAGTTGCTTATGTTTAAAGGCTAGATTCACCGTATTAACATTGATGAAGCAGCCCACTTTGCAGCGGTTATTCTTAGTAGTGCTGGGCGACACTACCCAATCCACCGCTTCTTGCATCGACACATTGTTAATCTTAAGACCAAACAATAAAAAACGACTTGGGGTGTGCAAGCCATTGCTTTGCTGTTTGTAGAACACCTGGCCAAGCACACAACGCACTAACAAGCTGATATAACCGGTAAACGTGCCAGCAAACTGCTGCTCTAACAAAACCACTGGGTTGTTTACCACTAAGCCACTAGATCGCTGCAAACTCACCGCATTAAATAGGCCCGTTGGCTGATCCGCATATTGTCTTAGCTGGACTTGCTGGTTGTGAGTAAGCTTAAGATGTCCAGGCATGCCACAAAAGCTTTGTTTGCGAGTCAACACAGACCACAACGTAAGGGAGTTTCTGAAAAGGCCGCTGGTAAACCGTAATTGTATAACCGGACGGTTTAAACAATCCTTTTTAATCACTGATTGATAAACCGGTTTGTCTAACAGTGCGGCAATCACCACATTTAATAACATTACAGGCGTACTCAAGATTAATAATAAAAGGCTAAGTAAGCTGTCAAAGATCCAATGGGGTAATTGGGGCTCTTGGCTGCGATCACTAACGCGACGATTATTGAAGGTGCGTTGAACGGTTTTATTTGACATGTGATCCCCTTAGTACAACAAAAACTTGGATTATTTGGCGAGTGCCATATCTACATGAGCAGAATTACTAGGGATATTGCTTAAGACGTGCCAACTTACTAAGTTAGTTTATATAATTGTTTTATATGGTTTTTAATTTATAAGATTGTTTTATTTACAAAGCAATAACTGAGGTTTTTTCATTTTAAAAATTAAAATAGAGAAAATTTTTAATTTGAGAAAAATAGGCAAACAAAATAGAAATCAAAGGCGGCTAATTATTCACAGAACAACAAAAGACGAGCTAGTTAGGGATCAACGCTGACTAAAACACTGGTAATGTTTTAATACCTGGGTGGTCAACACCAATAGAGGATCTTTTATGGCTGTGGGGCTTTTATGCCACTGACTATAATGGCGAAGTTTAACTATACCTTTAGTTAAGCGTGCTAATAACTTGTGACTTAAGTTTAAGTAAACACTTTGACGTAGCGGTCCAAAACTAAAATGGCGGATGTAATCCAATAACTGCGGATCATAAGTATTATTCCAACGACGGTTCAAGGTGGTCACAAAATCACAGTTTTTGGCGTATTGAATGATGTGACCATTTTCCCCCCCCCCCACATCATTCTCGGGCTTTATAGTGCTATGACGATGACTGATAACCTTTTGTAACCAGGCACGTAACTGGGGATGGTTTTTCACTAATATCACCCCAGAATTGTATCTTTGGCTATAACTTTTAGCTAAGTATAAATAGTGTGACGGGCTAAGCACAGTGTGCAAGTCCGGGGTCTGTGCATTGATATACGCATCGGCATCCACGAACAGCACAGTTTCGTAGCCGGCCTTTAAGGCCGCCAGCATCAATGTTAGTTTTAACCAGCAACATTCCACTCCTATAGCGCTAATGTGCGGCCGCGTCACTACCTGATAGTGATAGCCTTTGACCTCAGCATATCTGTTGTGAGAGGCGATACAGTCCCGATAGAGCCACTGATAGCCGTTTATCGCAATACTAAACACTAAGGTCTTTTGCATATTGGTATCCTTGTTAAATGATCGTTAGTGCTTAGGTTTTTTTCATAAAGCCGCGCTACTGCTATGCGTCTAAAGCAAGAACCAATCCAAGTAGGTAAAATGTGGGCTTTTAAGCAATATGCTGGCCTCAAGTAAGCAAATTGCAAACCTATTGATCCTAATGCAATGCAAATTGCGAAAAATCTCTAATCAAGTACAGTCAACACCCCAACAAGAATACAACTCATTGTTTTAACACATATAAATCAATTGTCCTGATGTTTGCTATAACCATATCCAAGGCGGTAGGCCGTGACTAAATAAGTGGTTTTGCCTGCGATCTTACACGGAACCAGGAGATTTCAAAATGGCGATACATGTTAAATTAAGCGTCTTGCTTATGATGGCACTGACCAGCAGTTTTGCTCTAGCAACTGAACAAAACAAGGGTCAATATAGTTGGCAATTTCTATCGGGGCAGTCATGGCCCGATGGCTACAATAAAAATATCGGTAAACCCGATAATATGCTGTGGAGCGCAGACGAATACACCAGCGACTTCTTTGCGCGTATTAACAATGCATTACCAGAGTCAGAATTAAACGAAGCCTTTATGACCGATGATGCCGGCTCTACTATTTATTTAGAAGAAACCGCTGAAGTATTTGTGACCTTTATTCATGAAGGGGCAGGATACAAAAACGCCTTTGGCTATTTCACTTTTGATGGTGACAACCCACCACAAACCCCAGAGGAAGTGCAGGAAATCATTGTTTTTCCTAATTTGTCTTATCCGCATATGGCCAAAGGCCATCGTCTAAGCATAGGCACACATCCAGCAGGCACCAGTATAGGCTTTTTCATCGCTGCCAATGGTTTCAGTTACTACACTGGGGTGAAAACACGTAAAGGCAATTACTATTATTCTTTGCAAGATCTCAATCCAGAACAAGATCCGGCATTACGCCAGCATGCCGTGCTACTTTATGACGAAGAAGTGTCAGAAGTTATCCTAGGCTTTGAGGATCTACCCAGAACTTGGGGAGACAATGACTTTAATGATGCGGTCTTTAGTATCAAATCCACCCCTGAAACCGCCATCAAAAAAGACGCATTAAATAAAGTGCCAAACGTGGATGACAGTGATGCCGATGGTGTAGCCGATAGTTTGGATGAATTCCCAGATGATTATCGCCGGGCATATAGCAGCTATTTTCCAAGCCAAGACAGCTATGTCACTTTAGCTTACGAAGATAACTGGCCAAAAATGGGTGACTATGACTTTAACGACCTAGTAGTAGGTGAACGCCTGCAAACAACCTATGATGCTAGCGGACAGGTCAGCGGCTTTATTATACAAGGTTATATCGCAGCACGAGGTGCCTCTAAAGAAAATGGTTTTGCCTTGCGCTTGGTTGATATGCCGCCATCACAAATTGAATCCGCTGAGTTACACATTGATAACCAAATCTATTCAAAAACAACAGAGGCTAGTCAAACCGACGCTGTGATCACTTTGTGGAGTAACAGCAAACGCTTTACTGACACTGGCCAAACTGGCAAATGTTCGCACTTTAATACCAACAAAGCCTGTGAGAACTTTGCCAATGTACCCTTTACCTTTGACGTGCGACTCACCAATAGTCAGATCAGTTTAGATCATTCTGAGTTTGATTTTTTCATCTACCGTACCAACGACCGCTCCTTAGAAATCCATATGCCTGGTTACACGCCAACTGACCGGTTTAAGCTTTCTCGATTGGGTCAAGATGATGATACCTCTGATGCAGGACGAGGTCGCTATTTCAGAACCAAAGACAATCTACCTTGGGCATTACAAATAAGTGATCAATGGGCTTACCCCCGAGAATACATAGACGTGTTATGGGCCTACCCAGATTACGAAAGTTGGGTAGAAAGCTCAGGCCAACGAAACACCTATTGGTACAAAACCAGTGAACGTACAACCCACTTTTACTTACCCGAATAATAAAGGAAAATCAGATGATAATTTTAACACAAAGTGATGCAACCCAAAGCCTGTACACAGGGTTTAAAATAATTGGTTGCCTAATGTGCTTGTCGGCACTGCCTGCTGCTGCACAAGGATATGCAGCCAATACAGCCAAGCTTAGTAACCAAGCCGGTCAATCAAAAGACCTATACGTAGAGCCTGATTTTGATTTTCGCACCTATAAAAACATTTTATTAGATCTATCGGTAACTGATGCACAAGGTGATGGCGTAGGTGGCGTGATGCTGATGTTATTTGCTGTTGATGAAGACAGTGAAGACGATAAAGCTAGCACCGAGCAATCACAGACAAAAAGGGCGCTCATTAGCATAGTGCGCACTGATAGCTCTGGCAGGGTCTATAAACAAATAGAAATGTCGAACTCTACCCAAGCGGTGCAAATAGAGTTAAACCGTCAAACCGCTAACAATACCGTCACTATGCAGATGCAGGATAGTGTGCATATAAGCCACGGCTTTGAACTGGATTAACATTCATTGATAGCCAGTCAATAAAAAAGGATACCAACAGGTATCCTTTTTTATTACCAGTAAGTTTATAAACTTGCTGGTGATTTTTGTGTTGCGCTCAACTCTCAGTAGTTCGCCGACTAAAAAGTGCACATCACAAACGGGCAGTGATGATATACGTATTAGGATCCCACCGCGCGTCTTGATAAGACACAATTAATTGCCGTATTTATTCAGTAACAAAATACAGGCAATGGAAAAAAATCGAGCAGTGTACTAACTTCAATAATAAGCCTGAGGTAGAAAAGTGTTACCGCAAACACCGGTATTTAAACCGTTTTTTGCCCTTTATTAATGGTGTTAACTTAACAAGGATAGTTAAATGAACAATTTGTTATTTAAGGAAAAATTAGTGGTGTCATCTTGCTGGGCCGCTAGTTTTTGGGTTTTAGTGACGGCTTGGTATGACTATCTCAACGGTCAAAGTCATTTAAGCCAGTTAGTTGTCTCAACCGGTATAGCAATCACATTATTTAGTGCGGGGTTAATTCCAAAAATATTTTTAATCTCTTTAAAATCCATAGTCAAAGACGTTCAAGCACCTATTTTGGTCAAAATTAAAACCCAGCAATATATCACATTAAGCGGCATGCTAATGAGTGCCATAGGCTTGGGTATGCAATTGTTAACCTAAGGCGTTAATAAACAACAGGTAGCCGTTGGTGCGCTTTCTTTGCCCTTCGCAACACGATTTTTTTACCTGTTATTAAAATATTGGATTTTAAAGGCTAGATATTATGACCACCAACGCCAAGAGAAATATGGTGTCAGAGCGAGGCAAAGATCATGGAGAGCGAATGCGTGAGCTGGATATCCGCGCTCAGGAAATCAACAGTGACGACTTCTAGGCCTAATCAAAATAATCACCACAGCTACAGTTGTGACCCTCATACCTGCGATACTTACCCATTTAATTCAACAACAAGAGTTAGAAATTCAAACCCTTAAGGGTGAAATAGAGTACCTAAAAAAAATTTCAGACAAGGTTGTCGAACGAAAAGATTGAACCAAACGTCGTAATTTTGTGCAATACCTTGCGACTGTCGCCCACTCAAAAGAGTCAAGAGGTCAATGGGGAAAATATTTATTAATTTATTGTGGATAAGGTAGCTAAAACGCAGCAGAAAATAGAAAAAGAGCTTTCACTAAAAAGGGTAGAAACTGAACAAAAAGAACCAGAAGACAGAAGAATTTGCCCCTGCAGCAGAAGCGACAACCTACCGCACATCGTGCTTATTAGAACAGTTTTCACCATGTCATATGCTGTTCATAATTGAAGTCGCTCAACCTGGGCTTCACGTTAACCAGTCAATGTCTGAAGATTCAAATTGAGGGTTAGAATGTCACGGGATTAAACAGAGATAGGACTTTATTCTTAGAGCCTTGGTCGATCAATCTGTCATTAGCATAGTTATCAAGGATCCCATTCATTTCTTTCAAATGCTTCATTAACAGATCTTTGTCTTTTGCTTTCACGTCATAGTGATTGATGGTTCTTAATAATTTTGTCACTACGCTATTTACGCTGTTGTTTTGTCTGGGCGTAGGGTTGTCGTGAGCGGTGCTTAGGCCCAGCTTTTTAGTGACTTCTTGCACCACATCACCTTGGTACTCATATACCGACACGGCATTTTTGCCAAACAGCTGTTGGCAGTCGCTGACAAAACCTTGATAGTTTAAATGTTGCGAAAACCAAGGGATATCTAACATATCTGCAAAGGACAAATCTTTGCCATAACAGGGATTACTTTGCACTTGTGGGTTGCGAATACATTGTTTGTAATAGCTTTCAATAAAGCCTAGGGGCTCTCGAAACCATACCCAGACTTCAATATCGAAGCATTGACTTAAGGCGACTAAAATATCTTTTGATCCCTCATGAAAATCCCACCAGTAATTATAAATGCCTTCTGATGATAGAATAATAGTGTGGGTATCTTCTTTAACTTGACTGAGGATGTTGGTAAAATTGGCCAGTAGACTGTGTAAGTTTGTGCTGATTAAGTTCTTCTCAAACCATTGGTGTTTGGGTGCATTTAGATTTTGTAAATCATCGCGATTATGAGGATAAAGGATCCCTTTGCCCCTAAGTTTTCGTTGTTTTTTCCCCAAGTAGGTTTGTAAGCTGGTGGTGCCAGTTTTGGGCGTACCCGCATGGATAATGAGCTTTAATTTGTGCCGTTTGAGTTGCATCAATGACGGCTCAAAGGCCTTTAACTGGTCAGTTAATTCTTTAAAAAAAAGATTTTTTGAAATATTCACTTCCATATATAAAACCCTTAAAAGCACAAAAAATCAGGTACTTAGCTTATTTTATTGGCATGGGGAAAGTCAAACAAAATGTAATCTTGTTCTGTCATGTTTGCAACACAACCCTTAAAAAATAAAGATTGTGACTAGAGTTTGGGACTGACATCTCAGTATAAGTCGTCCTTATCATGTTAATACTGTCCATTATTTGGATCAAAATGAATATTTCATTGCCACCCTAAAACCTACATTTTTTTCAGCCATGGCCATTAAAGCTTGAGGATATGAAAGCCTAACACCTAACCAGCTATTGGCTGACAATATCCATATTTCTATTCAAGACAACGGATCCGGCATGGCCCCACAATACTTGGGTAAACTTTTTGATCCTTTCTTCACCACTAAGTGACAAAACACAGGTACTGGGCTGGGATTGTCCATCTTTTATGGCATTATCCAAAAGCATGGTGGAGAGATACAGGTTAACAGCGAACTGAATAAAGGCGCTGTTTTATCTTAATATTACCCTTAACTGGCTCTCATGTTAAAGTGCCTATTGAGGATTAATTACTGGCGGGAAATATAGCATATGAGTGATGATAATCCGGTTGTAGCAAAGACCATGACTGTGTTGTGTGTGGACGACGAAATCAATATTCTTAAGTCAATGAAACGCTTATTGTTCAAACAGGACTATCAGGTTTTGTTGGCTGAAAGTGGTAGTAAAGCCTTGGAAATCCTCAAGCAAACAGAAGTCCACGTGGTTATTTCAGATATGAAAATGCCTGGTATGTCTGGGGTTGAACTTTTAGAAAATATCGCTACCAACTACCCTAGTATACACAGAGTTTTACTCACTGGTTATGCTGATATACAGTCAACCATTGATGCCGTTAACAAGGGTAAAATACATAGGTATTTCCAGAAACCGTGGGACAATGATGAGATTGTGCAGGCTATCAACGAAGGCTTAGAGACAGTCCGATTACAACACGAGAATAGCCGCCTACAAGTACTGATTAAAAAACAAAACTTGCTGTTAAAAGGCCTTAACCAAAATCTTGAAGATAAAGTGCAACTTAGGACTAAACAGATAAATCTCGCCTTGAAAAAGATTGAGAGAAATAATAGTGCCACACAAAAAGTCCTCTATAACCTGATCAGCATTAATCCTAATTTAAACGGTGGTTTTGCCAATAGCATTAGCTTGCTAGCGACACGCATCGCCGAGCAGCTCGCGCTGCCCAAGCAACAGCTCGCAGACGTCACCTTTGCTGCACTCATTTGCGAAATTGGCTTGTTAGGACTAGATACGGCTATTTATAGCAAAGCCTATAGTGAGTTGAACTATAATCAGCAAGTTGAATATTTGGGTCAAACTAAAATTGCCCAGTTAATATTGAGCCCGGCGCACAACTTAGATGCGGTATCAGACATAGTGACCGGCCAATTTGAATGTTTAAATGGTTCGGGACCCAACAAGCTGGTGGGTGCGCAGATCCCTATAGGAGCAAAAATACTGGCAGTAGCAAGAGATTACTGGCGTTATACTTTAGGTCGCATAACACCTGAAAAAATGGACGATCGGGAAGTACGGACCGAGATGAAAAAATTTTTAGGCAGCAAATATGATCCAGAAATCTTAAATATATTGTTAAATAATGAAAGTTTTGCCTCCGATGAGTTTATTGAAAAGTCCATAGCAATCGACTCTCTGGTTGCAGGTATGGTGCTTAAATATAATCTGTTTACTGAGGCGCATATTTTGGTGTTACCAGAAGGCCATACCTTTACCGACAACACTATTACCAAGTTGATGAAATTCGAGAAGAGTCAATCGAGTCCGTTGTCCATCATTGTTGATGAACCCATAGTCGACACTTAAGGCTGTAGCTGTATAATAGGGAAAGACAAATTAAAGGTGGTGCCCTCACCGACTCTAGAGTCCACTTGCACTTTGGCTCCGTGGGCTTCAAGGATGGCGTATGAAACACTCAAGCCTAGGCCTGTTCCTACCCCGACCGGCTTGGTGGTAAAAAAGGGCGTAAAGAGTTGGTTTAAGGTTTTTTCATCCATACCTCGCCCCGTATCCGCCACATGGATTATCAAGGAATCTGCGGTGGGTGTTTGGGATATGCTCAATGTGCCTCCCTCATCCATGGCGTACGCGGCATTCACAAATAGATTCACGAAAACCTGTTGTAATTGTCCAAAATTGCCCATCACCACTGGGCAAGACGGCAACAGTTGATTGTCTACAGTGAGTTCGCATGTAAACACGTTCCTAGCAATTTTTAATCCCGCCTCCACACAATCACATAAACAGGTTTCACTCAGGATCTCATTCCCCGCGTGGGAAAATGTTTTCATGTTATCAACTATCTCTTTCACTCGAGTCAAACCATCAGTATTCGAACTCAGCAAATCAACTATGTCGCTATTAATATAGTCAATATCCATTTCTGTGCAAATGGCTTGATAGGACAGCAAGCTCAGCCCTTGATCGTTAGATAACATGTGCTCTAGTTTTTGATGCATCTGTTGATAATCGGCAAAATATTGATTTAACACTTGGGTGTTAGAGCTAATAAAAGCGATAGGGTTATTGATCTCATGTGCCACCCCTGCGGCTAATTGTCCAAGAGAAGCCATTTTCTCTGATTGCAGGATTTGTCTTTTGGCCCGCTCTAAATCATTTACCGTATCTTGTAACTCTATCGTGCGCTTTATAATACGAGCGTCGGTTAATCTGCGCCTTATACCACTAACTAGATGCCCTCTGGCGGTTTCGAGCACATACAGTGATTCTTCATCTAAATAATCTTGAGCACTGAAAAAAACGATCCAAGCCATGCTGTCTTTATTGAGTTTAAAATTAACATAGACCTGCCATTTAAAGCCTTTAAATATTTGTTGCTCATTACTCTCCAAGGGCGAAACTAACCAAGAATCAAAGGGTTCCACTTGCCCCAAAGGCAATAGATCACAAGCCTTCTGAATAAACTCAACATTGGCTTGCCAGTCATTGTCCTTATTCCACAGTTCGTTTTGTTGGCTGGCGACAAATTGACCATTTTTAGTGATCACAGAAAAACCACATTCCGCCTCAAAAAAATGTCCCGTTAATGACACGGTCTTGGTCAACAATTCAATCACTGATACCTCAGACACAACCACTGCTGAGGCCTCGCCCAAATACTCCAACTCTCCTTGTTTTTTTCGTGACAAGGCCAAGGAAGACTGTAATGAACGATTGGTTTCGTATATTTTTAGAGAATAATCTTCTAGTTGACGTTCGGCCATTTTCCGCGCTTTCTTCTCCCGTTCAACCTTACGCTCCAGCACAGAGATTTTTTTATCGAGCGGTGATAAGCCGCTATTCGTAGGTTCAGTCACAGTTTTTCCACCTCAATCACACAGCGCTGCCCCCCCTCATGCTGGCATTCAGCTTGACTGACCTTGATCTCTTGACCTGTGTGTTTGGCCAAACCTAAAACAATGCCTTCGCAAAAAAAGCATAGCTGTCTTGGTGATAAGTAGTTAAAAGAAAGATGGGTGGCAGATTCTGACAAAAACTCAAATTCTGGCAATAAGGCGTCGGGATTGAGTTTTTTAACTTCTACATGTATCACGTTTTGCACGGCATGTAGAAATTCAAATACGTCTTTAAAGTCGTGCACATCATTAGGTGCAACATTGTAAAGCTCCTTAAACACCCACTCCCCAAAGGCGATCTGTGCTTGTTTGGACGAAATATTTTTTTTGATCACCACCAGATCGATTAGGGTGAAAAGTTCCTGATCAGCATAAGTGCCAATAGTAGTATAGATACCTTGGCTGGCCAATTGTGCCTCTTCGAGCAGCTCATCCCAAAACTCATCTCCCCAACACTGCTCCACAAACTCATTAAACTTTACAAAAACAATTCCTTTCATAGACCGACTCCTTTATTTATTGCTATTGTTTTTTTGTTTACAAGCCTTGCTAGTATTGGTTAACGATATCAGCTACGGGTGATTGATTTATATGGGACACTATCAATAACATAGGTCTTTAACTAAATAGCCCCCAAAACCAACCTTTAGACAAATCTTCCTCACAGGTTTTAAGCTGCGTTGCATAGGTTAAAGAGCGATTTTTGACTTTTTTGGCCACGACTTTAAGCCAGGCTTTACTATTATGACTGCCTCGGCGATAACCGCCCCAGCCTTCGTGGTAATTTAAATATTGTAACTCGGCATCCCATTTTGAAATGCCATTAATGGTATTGCTTTTGCTGATAAACCAGCCCATAAAGTCCATAGCGTCATGAAAGTCAGTGCGATCAGCCCAACTATTATTTGTTTCACGCTTATAGTCTGCCCAAGTAGGTGTTTTGGCCTGCGAGTATCCATAAGCGCTACTCACTCTTCCCCAAGGGATCAAACCAAAAAATACGTAATCTTTAGGGGGGCGGGCTTTCGCTTTAAATGAGCTTTCTTGATACATCATTGACATGGCAACATGAATAGGCACGCCCCATTTTCTCTTCATATCTGTGGCCGTTTCAAACCAGTCTCTTTTTTCATAAAAGATATCGCACAAATCACTAATATTCTTTGGAGGTTGTGTGGCACAGCCGCTAATGAACAAAGACAATAGCAATGCGACTAACGCTAACGTTAATTTATTGTTCGATATGTTGAACTTTTGCTTCATAAACCACTCTCAATTATCGTGTTCTAGTTTTGTGTGTCCCCAAGTAGTATTAAGCTTAACCTTTGTTAAGCTTTTTTTTATCCGTTAATTGTCTAATCAACTAAAAAATAATCACTGAGGAATTTATCAAAAGACACAGTGTCTTGTTGTTCTATAATTTGTTGTTTCTCAAGTGATAATTGTGCGTGTTCACTCAAGACTTGTTCACTCATCAAACTATAACCCTTAGCCAACAATTGCTTTTTGTAGTTATCAGCCAAGTTTAAGCCCAATGCGCCGTTATCAGATTGTTCGCTGATGAGTTGGTGCAATATCTGTGCGGAAGGCGTCAAACTGGGATCCAGTATCTTTTGTTTTTCTGTGGCCAAGGCCTTCGAATAATCTGTAGTTTGATTAGCTTTATCTAGTACTGCGGCTATTTTTTCCATGTCATCAAATAGTTGTAAAGACCAATCTGGTAGACTCATGCCTTGTTCGTTACAAAATAATTTTAGGGCAGGATCACGACCATGATCCACCACCGCGCTTAAGTTGCTTTCCGTTTCTTGATATTGCTCGGCGTCCATCAGTGCACTGGGTTGCACTAAGCAATAGACTAAAAACACATCGAGAAAAAAGAATTGTGTGCGTTCAATGCCAATACTGCTAAAAGGATTAACATCCAAGGCTCTGACTTCGATGTAGCTGACACCTCTTGCATCAAGGGCATCTGTGGGCTTTTCTAAAGAATGGGTGGGCTGTTTGGGCCTAATAGGCGAATACAGTTCATTTTCAATTTGTAATATATTGGCATTGAGCTGCTGATACTGTCCGTTTTTTTTGCCATTGAAAGCCGCAAAATCTGCCGCAGGTTGATTAATCGCCGCTTTTAGTGACGCGATGTAGTTGTCTACATGGTTGTAACAAATATTGAGCCCTGACTGGGCACTATTGGTATAGCCTAAGTCGCTCATCCGTAAAGAGGTGGCATAGGGCAGATAATAAGTGCCTTGGCCTAAACGTTTGAAAGGTAAATTGGTTTCTTTACCTTTGATGAAGGATCCGCATAAGGCAGGTGACGAACCATACAGATAAGGAATTAACCAACAAAACCGACGATAATTTCTGATCAATGCAAAGTAGCCCGCAGATATATCATCTTTATTGACTGTCTGTTGGGGATCTTGACGCAGCCATAGTTGCCAAAAGTCATCGGGTAAAGAAAAGTTAAAATGCACCCCAGAGATTGCCTGCATCATGCTGCCATAACGGTTTTTTAAACCCACCCGGTACAAGGTTTTCATTTTGCCCACGTTAGATGGACCATAATCAGCTATAGGAATAGCCTCTTGGTTTTGAATAAAACACGGCATGCTCATTGGCCATAATCGCTCTTCACCGATATGACTGACAACATATTTATGCACATCGGTTAATTGCGCTATGGTGGTATCTATGGACTCTTCTGGGGGCGAAATAAACTCTAATAATGATTCAGAGAAATCCGTAGTAATGTATTCATGAGTAAGGGCTGAACCAAGAGCGGTTTGATGAGATGTCTGCGCTAGCCCCCCATCTGGATTGATGCGTAGGGTTTCTCGCTCTACGCCATGTCGGATGCCGATCAAGGTGCTGCTGACTGCTCGTTTTTCTAATAACGCTAAGCGTTCGGTAAAGCTAGCTGATTCTAAATGCAAAATACTATCCAATATATAATAGCAGAGGGAAATTGAGGCTCTACTGACTAAAAATTTTCGCCCTTAAGCTTACAATCTAAATGCACCAGTAACCAAAAAGGTCCACTTAGGTAACACATGAGCAATAGCTGCCTGTAGTCTACCTGCTGTTTTCGAATAAAGTAATAGGCTTGTGTGGCAATTTTGTCGGGTTACAAGCACTAACCCTTGTTGTATATTCTCTGCTAGAATAAATCCCCTTGATAACCCCTAGCAATAGAACGACTACTAACCACAGGAAGCATAACGTGTCTGACTCAGCTGTACAGTTATTCGATGTTGAATTTGCGACTAATCAATTTAGTGGAAATAAAGATATATTGTTACAAATTTTGCAGAAATTTAGCGAGCAATACCAAGGTTCCGTACAATCCATCAAGGCTGAATATCACCAAGATAAAATCGAAAATGTAAGACGACATGTTCATACATTAAAAGGTGTCAGCGGTAATCTCGGCATGCAAGCCTTATACACTGCTTGCAAGCAATGGGAACAACATAGACTTGAGCCTAGCTGTGAACAACAACTCGATGAGTTTTTAGCGACACTGGCGAAGACCTTAACTGTCATCAGCGATTTCCAGAGCCACAACAGCAAAGAACAAACTGCTAGCACAGAGACTGGGCAAAACGATCAGGTTACAAAGGAGTTAGTGGCACTATTGCAAAGAAATGAGTTTTTATCCCATAAAAAAATGCAAAGCTATCTGCCAAGTTTAGCATTAAGCGCGGATACTCAGGTGAAGCTATTACAGGCCATTGATGATCTAGACTATCCTAGCGCCATCGAAATACTCAGCTAGTGCGTATTAATACCCTATGAAAGCATCGACTGTGGCTATCAAAGTGTTGTACGAGCATGACGACTTTATTGTAGTACATAAACCTATCAACATATCTGTGCAAAATGAGCTCAACCAAGAAGGTATTTTACCGGTATTGTGTCGGCAGCTAGGTGTGGCAAAATTATGGTTAGTGCACCGCTTGGATAAAGTCACCTCAGGTATTCTAATACTGGCTAAAAATGCCAACAGTGCCGGCACTTTTGGTCAATTATTTGAACAAAAAAAAATAGCAAAATATTACCTTGCGATCGGCAGCAAAAAGCCCAAGAAAAAACAAGGCTTGATCAAAGGAGGCATGAAGAAAGTCAGAGATGGCAAATGGATGTTAGACAACAAAAGCGTGCCAATCGCCATCACCCAGTTTTTTAGTTATGGTTTGCAGACAAATCAGCGCCTATTTCTAGTCAAACCCTTAACCGGTAAAACACACCAAATAAGAGTGGCCTTAAAGAGTCTTGGCAGTCCCATATTGGGTGATACATTATACCAAGGTGTCGCTAGCGATCGTACCTATTTGCACGCTTACGGGGTGCAGTTCACCTATTGGGGTAACTTAGTATCCATCTGTTGTCCCCCTGAAACTGGGCAACACTTTATCAATACTATCACCATTAACCAGCTCAGCTCATTGGCCACACCTTGGTTATTAGACTGGCCCAAAGTTAAATTAACACAAACACAATGAGCCCACGCCTTCAATCTAAAATAGCCATAGTGGGCAAAGGAGCAATCGGTAGTTTATTGGCGGTTAGATGTCATAATTTACAAGCCAATTATCAACTATTAGTGCGAGATACCAGCCCCTACCCATGCCAATTTACCGATCTACAAGGTCGGCAACACAGCCTGCTATTTAATAGCTGCGCAATAAGTCAGCCAACTCAGTTTGATGTCTTAGTCTTGCCAATAAAGGCCCATCAAGTGCTGCCGGCATTGCAGCAGCTAGCGGCCTTTATTGAGCCTCGCCATGTAATAGTGCTGCTACATAATGGCATGGGTAATATAGAGAAAATACGTGAAGCTTTTCCGGACAATCCTTGTATTGCTGGCACGACTAGCTGCGCGGCGTTCAAACCCGATATTGATCAAGTAGTGGAAACGGGACAAGGTCAGACCCATCTGGGTTGGGTACAAAGTCCTCAGGGTTTTATTCAAGAGGCTATTCAGACCGAATTGTCTGCGCTCTTGGCACCGACCTTCTGGCATCTAGATATTAGCCTAGCTTTATGGAAAAAGCTGGCGGTAAATGCCGTTATTAATCCACTGACTGCGCTGCACAAGATCAAGAACGGTGAGCTGGCAAAGCCCATTTTTGCCGCCACTATCCATGGACTATGTGATGAAATAGCCCAAGTGATGAATGCCCTAGGTTATGCAACCTCTGGCTCAAAACTATTGACTCTGATCATGGAGGTGGTACACAGCAGCGCAAATAATTACTCATCTATGCACCAAGATATGTTACACGCAAGACCCACCGAGATTGATGATATTAATGGTTATATTATAAAAATGGCAAAAAAATTAGCCATTCCATCACCCCTCAATCAATCTTTAGTAAAAGAGCTAACAGACGTCATTGCCGCTGGCTAAAAGTACAAGGATACTGCCGTATCCTTGTTAACTTATTGTGGATTTTTAGTCCGCCGGATTTTCTGGTTTCATATGTGGAAACAAGATCACATCCTTGATAGTGGGGCTGTCTGTAAACAGCATAACTAAGCGGTCGATACCTATACCCTCGCCTGCAGTAGGAGGCAAACCATACTCTAGGGCTCTGATGTAATCTTCATCAAAATGCATGGCTTCATCATCACCTGCATCTTTTTCTTGTACTTGCTTTTGAAAACGCGCCGCTTGATCTTCTGCATCATTCAACTCAGAGAAACCATTGGCCAATTCACGGCCGCCAACAAAAAACTCGAAGCGGTCTGTAATAAAACTATTATCATCGTTTCTGCGGGCTAATGGTGACACTTCCCACGGATAGGCCGTGATGAAGGTGGGTTGATCTAATTTCTCTTCAGCCGTTGCTTCAAAGATTTCACATAGATACTTACCCGCCCCCCAAATACCCTCTACCTCCGGCTCCTTAATATGCAGTTGTTTAGCCATGACTTTAAGTTCGGCTAAATGATGCTCAGGATCATTAATAGCATCCACGTTGGCGTCAGGCCAATACTTGATAATGGCATCATTCATGGTTAAGCGGGTAAATGCTTGTGCAAAATCATAATTCACTTCACTCACTATTTCGCCATTTGCATCTTTAGTGGTGTTCTTGATTATGGTGGTTCCTAATACGTCTTGCGCAACCTTACGTAACATCTCTTCGGTAAGGTTCATTAGATCATGGTAGTCCGCATAGGATTGATAAAACTCTAACATGGTAAATTCTGGGTTATGTCTGGTAGATAAGCCTTCGTTTCTGAAATTTCGATTAATTTCAAAAACACGCTCAAATCCACCTACTACTAAACGTTTTAAATACAACTCTGGGGCAATACGCAAGTACATATCGATATCCAGCGCATTATGATGGGTAGTAAAAGGTTTAGCCGATGCGCCGCCAGGTATTACCTGTAACATAGGGGTTTCAACTTCCATAAAATTACGTTCGGTTAAGAAGTTACGGATCCCACTGATCACTTTACTGCGGATCATAAAAGTATCTCGGGTATGCTGGTTCGTGATCAGATCTACGTAACGTTGGCGATATTTCGTTTCCTGATCCGCCAGCCCATGAAACTTTTCAGGCAGCGGACGCAGTGACTTAGTCAATAGCTGATAATCAGTCATATTCACATACAGATCGCCTTTACCCGACTTATGCAACTCGCCTTTCACGCCAATAATATCGCCAATATCCAAGCTACCATAACGTGCTTTGATGTCTTTTTGGGTATCTTTGGACGCATAGGATTGAATACGACCGGCCATATCTTGCAACAATAAAAAAGGCCCGCGTTTGGCCAGTATACGACCCGCAATGCTGACAACCTTGCCTAGTTCTTCAAGTTCGGCTTTCTCCTTATCCGAAAAACCTTGTTGCAGTTCGTCACTATAAAATTCACGACGAAAATCGTTAGGAAATCCATTAGATTTACAGTTTTGGCGGATATGTGAAAGTTTCGCTCGGCGCTCTGCAATCAATTTGTTTTCGTCTTGTTGGTTGTCTGTCATTGGTTTTCCTGATCTCTATCGGATATTTGTCTGTTACAAGCCAGACTTTAAGCTGGCTTGAATAAATTTATCTAAATCGCCGTCTAAAACAGCCTGAGTATTGCGGGTCTCAACCCCAGTACGTAAATCTTTAATGCGAGAATCATCGAGCACGTATGAGCGTATTTGACTGCCCCAACCTATATCAGACTTACCGTCTTCCATAGTTTGTTTTTCTGCATTTTGCTTTTGCATTTCATGTTCATAAAGCTTGGCTTTTAATTGTTTCATGGCTTGTGCTTTATTTTTATGTTGCGAGCGGTCATTTTGACACTGCACCACTATATTGGTGGGTTCATGAGTAATACGCACGGCAGAGTCCGTGCGGTTAACGTGCTGGCCACCTGCCCCTGATGCACGATACGTATCAATTCGTAAGTCTGATGGATCAATTTCAATCTCGATATCATCATCCACTTCTGGATAAGCAAAAGCCGAAGCAAAGGATGTGTGTCGTCTGCTACCAGAATCGAAAGGCGATTTTCTGACCAAACGATGCACACCTGTTTCGGTGCGCAGCCAACCAAACGCATAGTCACCACTAAAACGAATTGTCGCACTTTTAATGCCTGCTACATCGCCATCTGACACCTCAATTAGTTCAGTTTTGAAACCATGGCTTTCACCCCAGCGCAAATACATGCGCAACAGCATATTAGCCCAGTCTTGCGCTTCGGTGCCACCGGATCCGGACTGAATATCTATGTATCCATCGTTTGCATCATTAGGCCCACAAAACATGCGTCTGAACTCTAATGCTTCGAGCTTTTCTAACAAATCGGCTAATTCTGTTTGTGCTTCGTCAAAGGTCTCTTGATCTTGGGCCTCTACTGCTAACTCCACTAAACCCTCTACATCTTGGGTTCCTTGCTCTAGCTGCACTATGGTTTCGACCACCAATTCGAGGGTTACTTTCTCTTTGCCTAAACTTTGGGCCCGGGCCGGATCACTCCAAACCTCAGCACTTTCTAACTCTCGATTAACTTCTTCGAGACGCTCTTTCTTTTGATCATAGTCAAAGGTACCCCCTAAGCGAGGCAGCTCGTTGTCTTATATCTGCAAGAGCATTATGTACTGGATTGATTTCAAACATAAATTTTAATGTTGGGTTGGTAATTTAAAGAAGCTGATTTTAACGGATTTTACCCTTTAATAATAGGGGCTAAGTCTAACCTGTCTCGCATATAGAAAGAAGTGAGGTCCTGCGGTGATGAGATGCCAGCAGTCAGTTAAAAACCAGTGCTTGGCAAATGTTGCCTTTTAATCTAAAGGGCTTAGCTAATACTGGAGCGCTGGTAGCCAATGAGCAGCTGGCACTAACCACAATACACATGCTATTGGTGCGAGAGCATAATCGTTTGGCCCAACAGATTAAATTAGATAACCCGAGAAGAAATATATCAATACGCTAGGCACTTAGTCGCGGCTAGGATCCAAGTGATCACCGACCAAGCGTTTTTACTTTTGCTACTGGGACGAATGACATTAGCGCTTTATAAAGGCTACTCGGCCAAGGTTAATGCCAATATTAAAATGAATTATCCAGCGCCGCCTATCACTTTGGCCACACTCCTTTGAGTCCTAATATATTGCGCTTGAATGCTAAGGGTGACGTCCAAGCCCTAGGCAACCTACCCTTAGGTTCAGCATTTTTCCACCTAACAATTTAATTTCACAAGGAGAAATAGAATCAATACTCCAGGGGTTGGATTTAGCCGCCGTTAATATCCGCAGAGGCAAAGACCAGGGCCCAACATCTTACAACGATAAGAGGCGTGTATTAGGTCTACCCCCATAGACGCATTTTTTGCAACCTGAGCATGCTCCCCTGGTGCGACAAAAGTTAGCCCATGCTTATGACAATTTACAACAGATAGATTTGTGGGGGCGGCCTGGAAGAAAATACTCACCGCCAGTCAATGCTCGGTGAAACCTTCACCCAAATATTAAAAGAGCAATTTTAAGCATTGCGAGATGATGATAAGTTTGGGTATCAACAGGATTTATCCGCAACCCAGATAAGGCAGGTTGAAACGACCACACTGGCCGATATCATTGAACAAAATACCAATATAGGCCATGAGATCTTAAATAATGTGTTTGTGGTGAGATAGTCCATAGGCCCATGATGGCTGATGCTGCCCTGCTCGCTATCATAGGTTTTCACCTCAAGCTGTTAATTTATCGAGTGTTTCGACCAATTGTTTACCTATGGCTTTCAGGGATTTTTCAGTTTTCGCATCAGTAATTTGACCTTGCTCGTCAAACAAACTAAAGCCATTGCCCACTGCTTGTTGGGTTGGCAATACCATAGTGCCGAGATTTTCCATTAACATGCGTAATGTGACCAAAACCCGCATGCCACCTAGACCACCTGGAGAGGCTGCCATGATCCCCGCGACTTTGCCACGATAGGCGGCCATAGGTGCTTCATCGCCTACCTTTCTAGACGCCCAATCAATGGCGTTTTTGAATAAGGCGCTGTAGGAACTGTTGTATTCGGGACAGGCGATAAGGAAACCATCGTGAGCCATTAATAATTCTTTAAATGCTTGTGCGCCTGCATGCATGCCCTGCTCTGCCTCAAGATCCTCGGAAAAAAAAGGCATATCAAAATCTTCTATATTGACAATAGTTACCTCGGCGCCTGCTTCTTGTGCACCTGCAACTGCCACAGCCACAACTTTCTTGTTAATTGAATCTTTACGACCACTGCCAGTAAAGGCTAATATCTTTATCATCTTGTTTCCTAAAAAGTACACTGCCTGTCTATTATGGATTTCTATTATCTATGATCTGCGCGAAATAGTTGAGCTTTATGGGTTTAATATATCACCCATAAAAAACCCGCCATTTGGCGGGTTACAAAAAACTCTATATATCTACATCTTTTCCATGGTTTCAATACCCAGAATATCTAAGCCAGACTGCAGCGTTTTAGCGGTCAAGAGCGCCAGTAATAGGCGGCTGTTTTTGGTCTGTGCCGACACCCCGTCTTTGAGAATAGGGCAAGCTTCATAAAAACTCATAAATAGACTAGACAGCTCATATAAATAGGTACACAGAACATGAGGCGTGCCATCGCTAGACAGCTGCTTAATGGCCTCGATGTATTGCATTAACTTAACGGCCAAACCGATTTCTTGGTCAAGCTCTAAGTGCATTTCATCTTCTAATTCATCTGTTTCTATCTGGGCTTTACGAAAGATACTCGATACCCTGGTATAGGCATATTGTAAATAGGGCGCGGTATTGCCCTCGAAGCTCAGCATGCTGTCCCAGTTAAACGTGTAATCCGTAGTTCGACTCTTGCTTAAATCAGCGTATTTGACGGCACCAATACCCACTTTATTAGCCACCACCTCGCTTTCGCTTGGTGTCAGATCAGTGGCTCGTTGCGCGATTAATTGTGCCGCGCGCTGCAAAGCTTCATCTAACAAATCAACTAATTTGACGGTATCACCGCTGCGGGTTTTGAAAGGCTTACCGTCTGAGCCGAGCATCATGCCAAAAGGACAGTGTTCATAACTTTGTTCAGGTTTAATAAAACCCGCATTACGCGCGACTATTTCAGTCTGTTTAAAATGTAAGGCTTGGCGAGCATCTGTGAAAATAAGGGTACGATCTGCACCTAATACACCATTACGATAACGGATTGCAGCTTGATCTGTAGTGGCATACAAATACCCCCCACCAGATTTTTGTACAATATAAGCCGCAGGATTGCCTTCTTTATCTGTCATTTCAGGTAAAAAGGCCACTTGTGCGCCTTGGGCTTCAACCACTATATTGGCTGCTTTTAACTGTGCAACCGTGGCTGCCAGGTCAGCATTATATTCACTTTCTCCTTTGATATCCTTAGCAGTAAGGCTGACATTCAAGCGCCTATACACGTCCTCACTATGAGCCACAGATATATCAATAAAGTTCTGCCATAACTGCATGCACTGAGGATCACCACTTTGTAACTTAACCACATATTCACGGGCGCGATCGGCAAAACCCTGCTCATTATCAAAACGTACTTTGGCGGCTCGGTAAAAGTCCTCTAAATCGGCTAAAGCGGTTTCAGCCACTTCGTGAGCGCTCAGCTGGTCAGTTAAATGTGCTAGCAACATGCCAAACTGTGTGCCCCAATCTCCCATGTGATTTTGGCGGATCACCTTATGCCCCATAAATTCGAGGGCTTTGACTACTGCATCACCAATAATAGTGCTGCGTAGATGACCTACATGCATTTCTTTGGCTAGATTGGGGGCAGAATAGTCAACCACTATGGTTTGTTGAGTGTCAGGCTCAATGCCCAATCGCGGGTCATTATTGGCTGCGATCAATTGCTTGGCTAACCACTGCGGCTTGAAGTAGATATTAATAAAACCAGGCCCAGCTATTTCTAGCTTTTGGGTTTCATTGTCTAAATCTAACACCTCTAAGATCCTTTGTGCGATCTGTCTTGGTGGTTGTTTTAGGATCTTTGACAGGGCCATCGCACCGTTGAATTGATAGTGACCAAATCCCACTCTAGTACTTCGACTCAGTGGCGCGGGGCTATCTTGTGGGGCACCGATCATCACTAAGGCGGCCCGAAATTTTTCTAATAAAAAAGTATGTAGGTTCATATTTATTCTTCTGTGGCAGATGCCCTAGGTTGACCCTTAGTGCTCTCTAGTGGTATGAAATTCTATATCTGGATAACGTTCTTGAGCCAAAGACAAATTCACCCTTGTGGGTGCAATGTAAGCCAAATTACCTCCGCCATCTAGGGATAGATTAGCTTGCGCTTTACGTTTAAATTCATCAAGCTTTCTAGGATCTTTCGAGGTCACCCATTGTGCGGTATAGACATTGATATGTTCGTACATGGCATCTACGTTGTACTCACCTTTTAGGCGCGCAACCACTACATCAAATTGCAGCACTCCCACCGCACCTACTATCAAGTCATTATTCTGCAATGGCCTAAATAGCTGTACAGCCCCTTCTTCAGACAACTGTATTAAGCCTTTTTGTAATTGTTTTTGCTTGAGTGGATCCCTTAAACGAATACGCTTAAATAGCTCAGGAGCAAAATTCGGGATACCGGCAAATCGGAATTTTTCCCCTGCGGTAAAAGTATCACCTATTTGGATCGAACCATGGTTATGTAATCCAATGATGTCACCGGCATAGGCTTCTTCTAACAACTCACGATCACCTGCCAGAAAGGTTAAAGCGTCAGAAATACGCACATCTTTACCAATCCTGCTATGGTGCATCTTCATGCCTTTCTCATATTTACCTGAAACGATACGACAAAAGGCTATCCGATCTCGATGTTTAGGATCCATATTGGCTTGAATTTTAAACACAAAACCACTGAATTTTTGTTCGTTAGCCGCCACTACCCGCTCGCTGGTGTTGCGACCTTGGGGCGCCGGAGCCCACTTAATTAAGCCATCTAACATATGATCGACACCAAAATTACCCATAGCCGTACCAAAGAACACGGGGGTGAGTTCCCCGGCTAAAAACTGCTGGTGATCAAATTCATGAGAGGCACCTTGCACTAGCTCCAATGTCTCCCTGAGCTCTTCGGCATAAATACCAATGGCCAGGTCTAGGTCTGGATTATTTAAGCCCTTAATAATACGCACTTCTTGAATGGTATGGCCCATACCCGTTTGATATAAAAACGTCTCATCTGTTAGCAGGTGATATACCCCTTTAAACTCTTTACCCATGCCAATAGGCCATGTAATAGGGGCACACTTAATGTTTAATACTGTTTCGACTTCATCTAATAGGTCGATGGGATCCTGGGTATCTCGGTCTAATTTATTCATAAAGGTAATGATAGGGGTATCACGTAAACGCGTCACATCCATCAATTTTATGGTTCTGGCTTCCACCCCTTTGGCCGCATCTATTACCATTAGACATGAATCCACCGCGGTAAGTGTACGATAGGTATCTTCGGAGAAATCCTCATGACCAGGTGTGTCCAGTAAATTGACCAAACTAGACTTATAGGGAAACTGCATCACAGAGGTAGTCACAGATATCCCCCTTTCTTTCTCCATTTCCATCCAGTCTGATTTTGCATACTGTCCGGATTTTTTACCTTTTACTGTGCCCGCCTTTTGCAAAGCATTGCCGAACAATAATACTTTCTCGGTAATAGTCGTTTTACCCGCATCTGGGTGAGAAATAATCGCAAAGGTGCGACGTTTATCGACTTCTTGTTGAAAAGACATGAAAGACTCTTAGTAAGGTAGGCAGAATAAATTGGCCGCACAGTGTATATGATCTTGTAAAAAAAGTCTCAGATCCCTGGATCTTTTTCTTAGCCAAAGACAAGTAAACAACTAACGGATGGGTCGAAATACCCCCCCTTAGCATGGAGCTAATGGCTGGACTTATCGCTACATAATTTTTTCTGATAAGAAAATGTTACCTATTTGGTATTTTTATTCTAAACTTTTCATTTACTCATTAGATCCTTTGGACTAAGTTTAAGGTATAATTTTTAGTATAAGCAATGCTAATAGCTATAGAATAATAAAGGGACTTAATTATGCCGCATAAAAAGATGTTTAGTGGTGTTCAACTTAAACAATTGCGCAAGGAAGCGGGATATACCCAAGAACAGCTGGGCCTGAGACTTGATATCAGCAGGGAAACCATTTCAGCCATTGAAAATGAGCGACCTGAAACACTGAATAACATTGCCGTGACTGTCATTAATAAATGGTGGTCTGTTTGCCGCACCAAAGCCTCACCAGAAACCAGAGAATCATTCATTTCAACGGTCTTGGACTATTTTAACGTTCAATCAAATTAATAAAGCGCCGTAAAACCACCTCCAAACTCACCTAATCTACGACATAATCCTTAGCCCACGAGAGATCGGACGCATTAATAGCCGATGGGCGGTTGTGTTCGAACACTCGTTTAACTTGGCATTTATAGGAGGGAAATTAGGGTCAGATAAACCGGCATAAAAGGTTCTTACTCAATGATTAGTATCGTCTATAATACTTAACATGATGAAAATAACGATCCATACCGAGCATTTTCATACCTGAATTACCGTTAAGTTCAAAAAAAACTCGTTAATTAACCGTCTATTTTAGAGCAAAAAAAACAACCCACAGATTAAATTAATCGAACTGTAGATAGGTTTTTATAAATGGATTGAAAATTTAGCTAAAAAGGAATTATTTTTTTTGCCATGTGGACCCAAATCCACAAATGCTTGATTACACTATTAACGGGGCTTATGGAAGCAGGTCAAAATATCTCCCCCCTGCTGTTATTAAATTTATAGAGGAAGTAATTATGTATATAAGTGGAGCTGATTTACGGAAAATGCGTCTAGATGCGAGATTAACGACAGTTAGGATGGCTAAACTAGCGAGCGTGAAGACCCGTAAAACCTACGAAAATTGGGAAAAGGACATTGGTGCACCCAGTATGAATCAGTTTATCGCCATGTGCGTAGGTTGTAATTATAATTCCTCAAAATTTGTGAAGTTGGCCATTGACCGTTTTGATAATGCTGAGTCTTTAAACATCAGCGCCGCGCGCCGTTAGGGATCTTAAGGGGGTAACTTAAACTTACCCCCTACTGTTGAAAATAGGTTTCATCTCCGACTAGATATAAGCACATTAATAGCGCGTCTTCCGTGCCTTTTTTTGTGGGATAGTAGTTTCTGCGACGGTCAACCTGCTCAAAGCCATGCTTATCATAAAGCTGTATAGCACTTTTGTTCGACTCCCGCACTTCTAACCAGAGGTGGGAAATCTTTTTAAGTTGACATTGCTCGATAAGATGCAGTAACAGTGATTGGCCAATTCCCTGCCCTTGGCATTTAGGTTCAACCCCAATATCCATAAGAGTCGCCTCATCCAAGGTCTGCATGCCAATGTAGTATCCTATTGGTGTATTGCTGTCAAACACACCAAAGGCAAAATAAGGCGGAGTTAAACAATCTTCAAATATACGACTAGACCAAGGATTCGGCTGTACTTGACGATGGATTTGATAACACTTTTCACTATTTTTTGTAGTGATCACAGTAAAGGATGCTTGCATAAAATTACAGTTACACCATTGAGTCTAAACGACCGATTGATTATAAGTTGGTTGTAATAAGGACCAAAGTTGTTTCTTATTGGTGCTAATACGTAATTCCGACCAAGACACTGTCGTTAACGCGCGCCCATCGTATGAGTGACTTTGACTATGTGCCCAAACCACCGCATAACCGGCCATATCAGTCAATTCGTTGCTTGATATATACTGCCGTTGATTGGAGTCTAAACCCAAACTTTGCAAAATATCATTCATCATCTGGGGCTCATTGGGGCCTTGCTCAAAAGTCAGTAACACCGCATTTTTATGTATTATGGTGGCGGGATTTGCCTGTGACTGCAAGCCTTCAACCGCCACAGCCAACTCAGCTATTTTATCTTCTGCAACAACACTAATCATGGTGGTTGCTGCACCCTTTATGTGTTGTGTCGCAGGATCCTTAGCTAACAACTGCCAATGAGAAATACCCAATTCTTGGAGTATCGCTTTTTGGTATTCAGACAATGAGGGGCTTGACACTGGATTCATATTGTTAGGCTATCATAAATTCCCACATAATGACTGTGGCTCATGATTAAAAATTTGGCAGGGGTGGAGGGATTCGAACCCCCAACCATCGGTTTTGGAGCCCGCTGTTCTACCAATTGGAACTACACCCCTGCTGACGGCATGAATTATACTGACGCACAGTTAAAGGTAAAGCCCTTTTATGCAAAGGGGGGAACTGTTTTAATAGCTTGCACAGTTTTTAATCTATTTATGCATCTTATCTGCGGCTGTACACCATAGTTGGTTGGTAAAAGTGAACAGTGGTTGCATTTTAGCCACTTTGTCTTTCAGTAACTGAGCAGCAAGCCCAGTCACTTTTGCATATTCGCTGATCAAAAGCTGTGCCTGTCTTGGTGTGGCGTTATTCACAGTAAGACATGCCGCGATGTCAAAATAACGACAAGAGTAGGCACTATATTCCCAATCAAATACCAACTTAGCCATTGTCACATGTTGTAAAGCCAGGTCATTGTGACAGACTGTTGATTCAGCATTGGTCTCATGTCTCCAATAATCTGCCATGTGCAGCATATTATCGAGTTGCCCAGCCGTCAGTTTCGTTCCAATTAAGTCGATATAGTGCAGCCAAGCGGCTGGCAGATCCAATGGGGCTAGTTTGAGCTGATGACCATTAGCCAAGGTGTGAATTTTAGCTAGTGATTGTGCTAATAACCGGTACTGCTGTTCAGAGGTCAAGCCACAGTGCAACAAATTCGGACTCTCTACCCAATTATCCACTTGAAATGACTGTTGCTGGGACAAGTAAATAGGAGTGGAGGCAAAGCCTGCCGATGCTAGATACCTGAGTTGTGCAAATTGTGTGGCCCTATCGATAATTGCCACAGGATCGGCGCTAAATGCCTTAACAAAATAATGGTTACCATTATCCAGCAACTGATAACTTTGGTTTATCGCGCCCCCTTGAATGGGTTGAATAACGCACTCTTGGCTAAATTTTCCTGAACTGGCTAATTCGCCTCGTATTTTATCAATAGTGACCAAGGGCATCTGGCTGCGTCTATCCATCACTTGCTAATCGACTTGGCTTAGATATTTTGCCCCAGCTGATATAGCCATACACCGCAAAAAAAGCATAAAGCACAAATAACAAAGAGGTTAAATACAAACTGTTGTTAAAATATAAATAACTAGCAAACACATTAATAACTATCCAATATAGCCAGTTTTCCCGTACCTTATGGGCCACCAGTATTGTGCTAAAAACACTAAAAACTGTCACAAAGGCGTCTAAATAAAGATGTTGATTATCTAACACCGAGTCAGCCACTAGGGCTAAAATCACACTCAATAGGGTTAAACCAAAGATATAATACAAATGTTTTGAATAGGCCCAAGAAGTCACTGCTGCTTGTTGTATTAAAGGCTTATTCCATTGCCGCCAACCATAGAGCGCCATTAAAATGTAATAGGCGTTTAACAGGGTATGAAACGGCAAAGAGACTTCCCAAAATAGATAAGTATAAATGGCGGTGCTAACTAAGGCGCACAGCCAGCACCACCTATTTTGTTGCGCAGCCAACCACACATAAGCGAGTGCCAAAACCACAGCAATGATTTCTAACTTAGACTGTTGGGTAAACTGTGCAACCAGCTGATTAAGCCATGGATCCATTAAATATCGTCATCCATCATATCGCCGTTTAAAAATTTGCAGACAAATATTGCCTGACCGACTTGTTCATGACAGCGCTGCATTTCCGCCGCTAAAAGTTGCATGGTATATAGATATTCGCCACTGACTCTGGTGCTTGTGGCAGTAGTGACAACCTTAAGATTGGGGTAGGTATTCAAGCGATCGATAAAAGCTTGGATCGGTACAATGTATTCTTGATTAAGAGGGTATAGAGATATTTCGGCTACAAGTTTCATTTTTTTTCCAGATGATGAAGCCAGCTCATGCTGGCCCCAGAACTATTATTAGTATTGATAATGTAGGTTAACGCCCACTCGTCTAGGTTCGCCAAATTGCTCATACAAGTGAGTGACATACTGATCACGAGGGTCGTTGCCAAAATAGAAGCCGCGATTCGCATATTGTTTATCAAACAAGTTACGGGCGTACAGGCTGATCTGCCAATTATTTCTTTCGTAAGTAAAACTGGTGTGGGCAATCACGAAATCGGTGGAACGTTGATCATGGCTAAAAGAGTAAAAATAATCATCTTTAGCATCAATTTCTAACAACCAAGCTAGCTCCTCAGTTAGCTGCCAGTTTACGCCGGCATTAACGTGATAACGGGGCGCATGTGCCTGTTCTCGTTTATTAATCGTAGAGCCATCTTGACGGGTGATCCCTTGGATCTCAGTTCTGAGGTAACCAATATTCGAAAATAATGACATGGCCGAAGAGACGTAATAATTGACACTGACTTCAAGACCATAATTACTGCCTTGGGCGGCATTATTATAAAAATCTACAAATGACTGATCTTGCACTATAGAATTTTTAAACTGTATCTCGTCACGATCTTGATAAAAAAGATTGAAATCTACAGTAAGACTACCATCCCCATTGGCACCTTTTAGCCCTAGCTCTACGCCCAATAATGATTCGGCGCCAAATTCAGCATTGTTTAACAATGCTTGTCTAAAGGTCTCTAGCCCAACATCATTAATTTTACCTAGGGCTTGACCATTTACTCCACCCATTTTATAACTGCGCAATAGACTGAGATAGAGCATAGTGTTGTCGCTAACATTTTGGTGATAACTGATTTCTGCACCCCAGTCATTGTGTTTGATTGACCTGTCAATCAGGCGAGAGTCATCATAATCAAGATCTTGCGAGGCCAGACGTAAGCTTGTCGTCAGCCATTGGTTATCTGACAATAGATACTTAAACTGGCCAAATATCGCTAAATCAAGACGATCAGTGCTACTGTCAAATGTGCCATCTTGCCATAAGTCAAAATCGAAAAACTGTCGATTTAAATCCTCTTTTCGATCCGAATAATATAGACCAACAACCCAGGTATTACCTTGAGTATTTTTGCTAGAGAATTTTGCCTCTAAGCTCGAGTCTTGACGTTCTCTGAAGTAGTGATCCGTTGAAGAATATTCCCAACCTGGGGCAATGCCTACATAGCTCCAATCTTCATCATAACCATAGGCTAGATCTGCTTGCATATAACTCGCTTGTAGCCGCACATTTGCCCAGTCCAGACCTTGATATTCGGCAGTGACACCTAGCGCCTGGCTTTGTTGTTTATCAAAGCCAGGCTCATCGGCTAAGGTGCTGCGATCTCTATCTAAGGAAAAGGTATCATAACCATTGTCCACATCTATTAGGTGTACCACGGTTTTTATCACAAGCTCCTCAGACAGCTGCCAAAACAATTTGCCCCTTGCCGTACGCTCATCAATACCATTAGTATCATCCAGACCCAACCACTTATTAGTGACAAAACCATCGCTGCTATTTTGATGTACAGATAGTCGATATTGACTGTCATCCGTCAAGGCCCCACCTACTGCAGCACCAAGATTGAAACTCGAATAGTTTGCGAGCCCGACTTGTGCTGCAAAACTCGACTGTTCGCTAGGATCTTTACTTAGCACATTGATCATTCCGGCTAAACCATCGGCACCAAAACGTGCACTATTGGGCCCCTTAAATATCTCAACTTGCTCAATATCAAAAGTACTAGCGCCAGCTAACAGGCCGGAATAATTAATACCATCCACTAGATAACCAACAGAAGGATTAATTGGATCGGTAAATTGACTTCTCTCACCAATACCACGGATTTGAATAAATCGACCACGGCTGGCACCACTAGCAAAATTCACATTAGCGGCACGATTCAAGATGTCTTCCAAGTGTTGTGACTGACGTTGTGCAAGATCGGCATCTGTTAACACGGTCAAGCTGCTGGCCATTTCTGATAAAGCGGTATCAGTGAGCGCGCCGCGCACAACAATACGTTCGACCTCACTGTAGTCAATGACAGTATCGGGCGTCTGTTGCCCTTGGCTAATCGGGGTAAATAATATCCAAGCAACTAAGCTGGCTAGGGTTGTTTTTTTGAATGTCATGTTAGGATCTCTTCAATATAGGATGAAAAGATCCGGCTTTACGGCAGGTAAATGGGGATAGACTGTCTAACCATTCCTACGCCGGCATTATCCGGATCAGGTTTAAGGGTTCTAAAGTACATACCGCACTCTAATCTCAGCCATTGGCACCCCTAGGCATATAATTTACTTGAGTAAACTACCTATGAGAGTCTAACAGCGAGATGAATAACCGCAAGGGGATTTTCCTATAAACACTTAATCGTTTTTCGGCCATGGCTAAGCAAACTATACCCAGCCCTATGGGTATATTGGCAAAATGCTCTATTAGCTATGGGATCGGGCCGTTGCCTCTATTGTTATCAACAAAACACCCCGCGTATTTAGCCTAAATACAATAGTCGATTCGTATTCCTTATGGATATTGCTTACACTGACAGCCGCGATCACCTTGAACAGAATAGATACTCAGTGAATGTATACAAGCAACTAAGCCAATGGTTCGAAAGCCGTCATTCGGCCATTTCACACAGACAACTATTGGTGATCCACGGGCCTAAAGCCTGGGCTATAGAGCAAATATTATTGCTGTTACAACAGACCAGTAAAAACAATATACTTTGGGTAGGAAAGTCCCCAGTAGGTTTTGTTGGAATTGAAGTCAAAGACTACCGCACTATTTTGGGTCAGGAGTTTGAACATTTAGTTTTTGATTGTTTCAGTGGTTTCAGAGCGAATGCCGCATTAGCCTTAATGGGTAGCGTCAAAGCCCATGGCTTAATGATCATATTATGCCCACCACTTGGCCAATGGCCATACTATGATGATCCTGAGTCAATAAATCGTATCTCTTTTGGTCATGATCAAGGCCAGTTAATTAGCCATTTTATTCAACATTTATGTATCCAGATCAACCATGATCCCAAGGTAGCGCGTCTAAATCCTGACAGTTTTCACGCTAGTGTAATGCCTGTAGAGACTAATTTGATTAAGTCAGTATTGTCCCAGCAACAATCTGCTGTGATAAAAATATGTAAAATGGTGGCTGGAAGAGCCAATCGTCCTCTGGTATTGACCGCGGATCGTGGGCGAGGAAAGTCATCCGCATTAGGTATAGCAGCAGCGCAGCTGATGAAACACACGGCAATAAATATATGGGTCACCGCCCCACAAATAAGCAGCACACAACAGATATTCATCCATGCAAGGCGGATGCTGCCAGATCATCTTGCCATCAATCATGGCTTAGCCTACAACGGCGGCTCGTTGCACTTTGTGCCTGTGGATAAGCTATTCGAGGATATTCAACCCGCAGACGTACTTATGGTAGACGAGGCAGCTGCTCTGCCTGTACATCTTTTACTTAGGTTAGTGAAACGCTTTAAACGCATTGTATTTAGTTCAACCATCGATGGCTACGAAGGCAGTGGACGGGGTTTTGAGATACGCTTTAAAGCCCATTTGCAAAATCTTAGGCCTAACTTTCAGAGCATTCATTTAACCCAGCCCTTACGCTGGTATCCAGGCGATCCCCTAGAAAGCTTCTGGTTTAAGACCATGATGTATCAAGATAGTCTGCCCCCAAGCCATATTTCGAGCCGCGAGCAGCCGTTAGACTATCGTTTGATCAGCCAAATACAACTGTTACAGCAACCCTCATTGTTAGCCGCCGTATTTGGCTTGTTAACCCGCGCTCATTATCAAACCAGTCCCGATGATCTACAAAGGTTATTAGATCAGCCAGAGTCGCTGTGCTTTTTAGTCATGTCGGGCCAGCAACTCATTGGTGTGGCGCAAGTGGTGAGTGAAGGCGGCAGCATATTACAAGAGTTAAGTGTCGATATAGCAGCTTGCAATAGACGGGTTAAAGGACACCTTGCGGCCCAGAGTATTGCCGCATTATATAACCAACCTCAGTTCTGCTTAAGCCCCCAATGGCGGATCAGCCGCATAGCGATCTGTGGAACGATGCAAAGGGCCAATATTGGCAGCCAACTGTTGTCTTATATTGCCCAACAGGCAAAATTGAATGGCATATCTATACTGACGGCCGCTTTTGGCAGTGCGCCCGATCTATTAGACTTTTGGCACAAAGGGCGTTTTAAAGTGATTAAACTTAGCACTAAACCTGAAATATCCAGTGGTGAATATAGTTGTATCTGTGTGAAAGCTCTAACCCTTGAGGTCCAAGGTATGCTCACTAGCCTAACCGAGACCTTTTACCTTGACCTTCTATCAGAACTAGATAAAAGCTTCAGCCAAGCACCCACAGACAGCATTTTAAGTATTATAAAAAGCCAAGGAGATACCCTTTGCGTTATTGATACCCAACTAATTACCCAATATTGTTCTGGCAAAAGACCATTTATGAGTTGCAAAAGGGTCCTTAAACAGAGCATAGCACTGCAACCTGCTAGGTTAGAGAGACTAGAGCAAGGATCTCAGCAATTTGTGATTGGATTGTTGTTCCAAAACCAAAGTTACACTTGCCTCAGTGCACGTTATTTGTTGACCGGCAAAAAGCAGATAGAGCAGAAACTGAAAACCTGTATTAGTCGTATGTTTCTATAACCCATTGCCCCATAAAAAAAGCTCCCCAAGGGGAGCTTTCTAATGCTTATTTTACTGACCTTTCAGTTAGGCTTATTCTTTAATAAAGCACCAAAGCTTTAACTTGGGCTAACTTTTATTAAAGCTTCACACCCTTGATTTTGGCTTTCTCTTTAATAAAGGGGGCCCAGCTTCTAGCACTTCTGCGGGTAGACTTATCTTTCTTTGCTTCCAAAACGTGTTTGTAAGCAGAACGATAGCTTCCTTTATAAAAGTTAGCTTCCATCATAGTTAAATGAATGCGTCCTAGATTGTCAGAGCCGCCATCTAGAGCCTTCTGCATCGCTATAAGCGATTCATTATATCTATAATCAGCATATAACATATCACCTTGCTTACGATACATATCAGGATCTGAGGACATATCTGCCGCTTGGCCATAATAGTCAGCAGACTCTCTAAACTCTCTGGCTTGCTGGTAAGAGACTGCAATATTAAGCAACATCTTTTCATCTTTCTTCACCAGACCAGACTTGAGATGCTTCTCCATTAACTTAGCCGCTTTAATGGGAATATCATTGATGGTATACAACTGGGTCAAGGCCTTTATTTCTGACGCTTTGGTCAAATACCCTTGATTATAAGCCATTTCAAAAGTCGACAAGGCTTTCTTATGATCTTCTACTAACATGTAGAAGAATCCCAATTGTGTCCACTGCCCTTTATCAGCAGGAAACAATTTAACTGTCTCCTCTTGCACTGCGATGGTTTCTTTATACATCTTACGGTTGTAAAAAGAGGTCATCTTCAAGGCATAGGCAGTCTTATTTGGCTTATCAGCCAAGGCAATCGCCTTGTTGATTGGAGCCAATATCTCTGCATAGCGCTGAGTTTGATAGTAGGCGTTAGCTATCCTAAAATACGCATCAAAATCTTCCTTACAAGTGACTTTAAGCCACTTTTTATACCACTGAATCGCGTTATCGTATTTCTCTTCTTGTAAACTTAAATCAGCGATTAACTTGATGGTACCGACTTGTTCAGAAGCATTAAGTATATTAGGAGCCACTGCTTTTTCAAGGAACTCAATGGCCTTTTCACCCTGACCTTTTTGTGTGGCTAACAAGTTACCGATAAACCTATCGGTAAAAGCTCTATCAAACTTTTGCGACGTCTCAATATCATAAAGCACTTCTAGGGCTTCACTTACCAAGTCGTTGTTATAGAACTCTAGAGCCTTGCCTACCTTTTTACCGGTTTTTTGACCAGGTATATTAGTAGATCCACGCTTATAGTCCGGACATACTATGGGCGCAGACGATTGTGCAAATACTGCATTTGGCACAATCGCTGTCATAGCAATGGCTGAAACCGCACATAAATGTTTTAAATAACTCTTCATCATGATTGATCCAACTTAAAGTCTAGTTGTACTGTTAAACCGAATTGCTTCATTGGCTTGCCATCTTCAATCTTAGGCTTGTACTTCCACTTACCTAATGCTCTTCTGGCTTCTCGGTCAAATACGCGTTTAGGATCAGCATCAAGTACTTTTACATCCTCAACACCACCCACTTCGTTAATAGTAAAGGATAATTTTACCCATCCTTCCTTGCCATCACGAGCTGCTTGAACTGGATACTTAGGCTCAATACGTACTATAGGTGTTGCATCACCGTCACGCATTGCACCGACGCTACCAATATTCACCGAAGCCCCGCCAACATCAACACTGGGCATACTGAAACCTAACCCTTTAGTATTCACCTCGGCAATATCAGGTTCAACGGGCTGAATTTTCGGCGGTTGTTGTGGTGGTGGTGGTGGTGGTGGTGGTACCCGTTGTCTCAACTGAGTTGAGTCATCAGGTGTGGCCATCACTATATCAATCACTGTGGTAGGTGCCACCTTTTCAGCTGGCTTACCGGTGTTTTCGATCAATTTAGCCATGATCACAAACAAAGAAAATGCAATCACCCCACCTAAGAGTATAGAAATTATTAATCGACCCATATTACCCACCTTCCGTTGCAATAGAGATACGATCAACGCCTGCCGCCTTGACCTGATCCATTACTTCAACAACGATACCGTGATCGGTGTCTTTGTCAGCTTGAATAATCAGGACATCGGAGGGTTGCTCGGCCATTAACCGTTCTAGGTTAGACCTAACCCTGTCAACATCTACTTCACGCTTATCAATCCAAACGGCGCCGTCTGCTGTGATGGCAATAAATATATTGGCATTTTTCGGCATCACCGACTGATTTGCGCCTGGTTTATTGACCTCAATACCGGCTTCTTTTACGAAAACCGTGGTCACGATGAAGAAGATCAGCATAATAAACACTATGTCTAGCATAGGTGTCATATCTATCGCTGCTTCTTCATCCTCTACTCGAATTTTACGACCCATAAGATCCTCTCTTTAATGATGTGGCAAGGCATCTACTAACTTTTCTCTGGCCATCTTAACTTTAGCTTCTAAACGCGAACTAAAGAAAACCCCAGATAAAGCGGCAACCATTCCCGCCATAGTGGGGATAGTAGCCATGGATATACCTGCGGCCATTAGACGAGGGTTACTGGTACCCTGAGTCGCCATGGTCTCAAACACACCGATCATACCGGTTACTGTGCCAAGAAGACCAATTAGAGGGCACATTGCGACAAGAGTCTTAATTAATAACATTCTCGCACTAAGGCCATCCGATGCTTGCGAAATCCATGTGTCACGGATTCTATGCGCATACCATGATGTAGTATCTTCTCTGGCATCCCAACTAGAGATAATGTTATCTCTGAGTTTTGGAAATACCGAGGTCAGATACCAATAACGCTCTATCATACACACCCACATTAGAAAGAGCGCTAGGGCGACAACGTATAACACGTCACCGCCGGCAGCGATAAAGTCCCTGACAGATTCCCATAATTCTATCAGGTATAACATCTTAGGCTTTCTCCGTCTCAGCATGCGTGGCAATGATGCCCGCAGTTTGCTCGTCAAGAATGTGCACTATAGACTTACTGCGTCCAGCAACAATGCTGTGCGTTAGTAATAAGGGCAGCGCCGCAATAATACCTTGAGCCGTAGTAACCAAGGCCATTGAGATACTACCAGCCATCAATTTCGGGTCACCTGTACCAAACAATGTAATTTGTTGAAAGGTGGCGATCATACCTAATACCGTACCTAGTAGACCCAATAGAGGAGCTATAGCGGCGAATATTTTAATGATACTGATACCACTTTCAATGCTCGGTAATTCTTTTAATATCGCTTCATCCAGCTTCAGTTCTAAATTCTCTACATCGACAGTCTTATTGGCATGATAGACAGTAAGAATACGACCAAGAGGATTCGCACTAGAAGGATTGTCGATGTTATTAAGCTGTGCACGCATTTTGCCGCTTACTAGGGTTAATGTGACGACTTTGTAAAGTCCAATCAACAAACCAATAAATAACATAACAGTGATGACGTAACCGACTATACCACCTGCGTGGTAACGTTCAGTCATAGTAGCTTTTTCTTTCAACAGACCAAGAATACCGCCGCTTGAAGGATCCGCATAAAAAGCGACAATACCTGAAGTAGCTTCTTGTAAGTCATTCGCAGAATCTACTAGGTATCCATCAGGTTGACGACCTAAAGGTTGTACCATTTCGTTCTGATCATCATATACAAGGTAGCCTTGCTCGCCGATAAGGTTAAAGGTACCGATACGCACAACTTCTTGTTGCTTAGTACCGCCATCTAAACTGACCACTTCGGTGGTAAAGCGAGAAACTTGACCAGACTCGGTCATTTCTGTTTGTAGAGCAAACCATAAGTCTTCCAATTCTTTAATATTGGGTAAACCTTTAGACTCTTCAGACATACGCTTTAAGAACTCGCCACGACCTGGGAATTCAGCACTGACGATGGAAGTAGCAATTTGCCCATAAGCTTCTGCAGATGCTTGACGTACCACACCAAACATTTCGCCTAAGGTACCTGTTGCTTGAGTTAGCTCGACTTCTTTTTCAGCTAGCATCACTTCATTTTCACCAAACTGCTTGGCTAATCTATCACCACGCGCTTTTTCGGCTCTTAGTTCAGACTCTGCTTTTCTTACTAATGCCTGTTTGTCTGCGCGTGCAGATTGAAATTCAGCTTCACGTTTTTTATTAATTCGAGCTTCTGACACTCGATTATTCTTCACTTCTTGCAGCAAGTCATCCAAAGATGTAGCAGCATGGGCAGATGAAGCAGCTACTGCAATAGATGCAGCCACTAATATGGATTTAAATATAGTTTTCATCAATATTACTCCGCTGCTGTAATGGGTAATTTAAGGAGGTCAGCCGGTACTAACTTATTAGCCATACGCACAGCTGTTACAACTGGACTGATGTATTCAGCTCCTAGTGGCTGCCATGTTCTAGCAGCATTATCCCAAACAAAGGCACTCTTTTGATCCAGAGACAAGGCCAAATGGGCCGTTCGACCAAGATTAAAGAAATCTACCGTCAATTCTGTCCCTTGATAATCTAACTTACCTTGATAGGCGCGAATTTGACGACCATATTGATTTTCAATTTGGTAGGCTTCTATTACCTGACGGAACTGCTCAGAAGTCGTAACATTTGAATTGCCCATAATGTCTCGTAAACGTTCTACACGACCCACACGTTCTTCAAGGTTAATAGGCACATCAAGACTGATAAAGGTCTCTAAGCTGTCTATCATTCTGAACATAAGTGGCACAACGCCACGCTTAACGCCGTCAATCCCATCTATCTGAGTTTGCAGCGATACGATACCACGTTGCTGATCCGCAACTAAGGTAGCCACGTAGTCGTTGTATACTTTCAAGTTTTCGGTCTCGTCTACGACACCACGATACTCACCAAATAATGCCTGAGATTGCTCATACAGGTTATTTATCTTCTCTTGGGATTTCGCTGCAGCCGTATGAATTTTAGCTTCTTCTTTATGAAGTGCATTTAACGGATCTGCAGAGACAACAGCACTGCTGCCTAGTGTTAATACACTAACTACAGCAGAAGCAATAAGGTTTCTCTTGCTCATTTTGGACATAATTCCCAACCAATTATCTTTTTTTGAATCCTCGCCAAACTAGTAATTAAGTTGGCCAGGGGCTATTAAGCTCTGAAGTTTAAGGGGCTTAGTGAGATACAAATTAACCACTAAGACACTAGAATATTCACACGGATGTTATCAAATTGTCAAGGGACTACTTTAGCTTTAGCTTAAGATTTAGTGAAAAATAACCGTTGCATTTACCCATAACAATATAAACATCACTGAGCATAGCAGTTCAGAGCGCTTTAACCATCTGGTCTGAACAGTTTAACTTGTTGGTTTGCGTAACCATAAATTGGCACTATCTGCCTAATGCGAGCTCACCAACCCTGTACGCAGCTCAATAGAATCAATGGTTGGCTAAGCAGTAGTGATAATCGTAATAGAAGAAAGACTAGCCGCCTGCCGTTCTGATGATGGCAATCAGGTGTCAATAAGTTCACAACAATCATTTTATCCCGTCTAACTTCAAGGTCTATGCTGGAGCTTGAGTGAGCGACCTAAAGCAGATTAGATCTGCACTGATTGATTATAAAAAGCACAGTGCGTTAACACTCAATAGATTACTAAACCCGCAATCCAGGCAGGTCAATCTTATGTTAGGTGTTAACGCGGTATTTTGTGTCAATGAAATGTTACTGGAACATGGGGGGTAACTACCCTATTCAGTTATCAATCCCTAGGGTGAATACGCATAGCTGATAGCCGTTTAGCCCTTGGGGTCGACTACAATCCCATTGGCCACCTATCAAGTGCAGGGATCAGTAAAGTGCCGCTAAGGGTACAAAATTCACCTTCAATTTTTATCCCAGTTTGGCCCAGAGAATCTTTGAATTAGAAACCAATTTAGCGAAGGCCCTTTAAATGTCTATATAATTTTTAGTCTGACTCTTTGATATTCAAAACACCACACTGTGGCATGCAATCAATACTCAATGTTAGGCCCGCAGATTTAATCTTGCCGGCATTTTATCAAGCACTGGCGCACTACAGACTTGGCCATAAGCGGTTATTGCTGTTGCGAAAAAGAGATCCACAGTCTTGGGGGCTACTGTGCCTTTAAACGTTAGAGACCCTAAGGCGCTTCTAAGATCATTTATCGAACAGCATAATGATATTCGCAATATAACCTTGCCTTTTTGGCTGTGTGAGACCAGCAAACAATATGCAATTCACATCATTTTTAGCTAGCTTTGGCTAATGCTTTAGCCTTAGTTCGAGCAGGGAGTTGTGTTCATATCGGGCCCTATATTAATCTAAAAGCCAGCATGGTTTTACCACTGTAAGTAATGGAATGTTAGCTTGTTCAGTACTTGGCTGATAAGCGCACTTTTACCCTAATGCAAAATAAAAAAAAGCTGACTATTAAAATAGTCAGCTTTTAACTCAATTTGTTAAAGCGTTTTTAATCTAGATTAAAAAGCCATACCAAATGAAACGTATATATGACGACCTTGAGTGTCATATGTACGTGGATCAGTATTATCGTTAAATCCTGTTGCTGCATAAGGAGGATCTTCGTCAAACACGTTATTCAGACCAACTGTAGTCGTGAGGTTATCCATAAAGTAAGTGAAACGTAGATCATGGATAACTTGCTCGTCAATCGTTCTGGTGACGTCGTAAGAATCCAAAGCGCCACTAACTATTACTTCTTCCACTCTAAAAGCAGAATTAACATTAGCAAGGTCAGTCACTTCGATATTGGTAAATTGTTCTTCAACTTCGCCAATATAACGTATGGCCCAAGACGCGCTCCAATCGTTATTACGTAGAGTAGCAGTCAAGTTGGTTCTCCACTCTGGGAAGTTACCGTCACCACTGTTTCTCTTAAAGAAGCCAGCATTGTCAGCTACGCTGCCATCGGCCTGAGTGATCTCATAGCTGTCATAACGAGTTGAGTCTAGGTTAACCGATAGGCTACCCCAGCTAATATCAGTGTTATAACGAGCATTGAAATCGAAACCAGAAGAGTCTATGCCACCCACGTTAACATTGGTGTCGCTAATGTCTACAGAGTTACCATAAAGAAGGCTATCGGCACCAAATCTTGTGATTTGATCACAATATAGGCCAGTTGCTGCACAGCTGTCTAGTATCAACTGCTCGCCTACGGTTGAAATCGCATTAGTGATTTCAGTACTCCAGTAATCCACTGTAATAGACAAACCTTCAACAAACTGCGGGCTATATACAATACCTACTGTAAGTGTATCGGCTTCTTCAGGTGTCAATGTGGCGTTACCACCTCTAGTAGATGAAAGTTGATCACCTATAGGTTCGAAACCTGCGGCAGGTACACCATCAGCTATACAGAAAGAACCAGGGTTAGTACTACAAGGATCCACTACTGTTGGACTATTATCAGAGGCACCCAAGAATAATTCAGGGATAGTCGGGGCTCTAAATGCAGAAGAAGACGATGCTCTAACGATCACATCTTCAGTGGGCATATACTTTATGCCCAATTTATAGTTAGTGGTGTCACCAAAAGTATTATAGTCAGAGTAGCGAAGTGCGCCATCTATCGATAACATTTTAATCCCAGGCACATCATTTATGATTGGCACATTCGTTTCTACGTAGATTTCGTCTACTTCGTATGAACCTTCAGTTTTCTTACGAGTGGTACCTGAAGTAATCCCTAGAGAAATAAGGGCGTCTGGTAAATCAGCACCAGATACACTTCTATGTTCTACACCGAAAGCTACGCCAACAGGACCTGCAGGCAACTCAAACAAATCACCAAAGACACTAGCACTGATGATTTGATGTTCGTTAAAACCTTGGTCATGAGCTTCAAAAGAAATATAATCAAGCATGTCTGATGATACTTCTGTGTCAGTACCTGGAATACCAAAGATATTCAAAGAGACACAACCAGCAATTGGGTTATCAACCGTGCCACAAACAACATCGCCTAGATCATTTAAGAAAGAAGGACCAACAGCGTTACTTACGCGCTCAAAGTTAACGCCGCCTTGTCTAGCCAAAGCACCATCATTACGTCCGTAATTAAAGGATACTTCGTATGCCCAATTATCATCTATATCGCCTTCAAAACCAAATACAGCACCTATAGTGTCTACTTGGAAAGAAGTATTACGACCTCCAGTTTCCACAACCCTTCTACGCCAATCAGCAATCTCTACTGTTTCGCCAGCAGTATTGACTGGGCCAAGAGTTTCGTTATAGTAATTATCTGCAGAGTATGGAGCATCTCCCCAGCCAAAAAACGGTAGAGGCGCTAATGGCAAAGGTGCCAGTAAAGTGGTTGACTCTCTACGGTTGAAAGAGATCTCACTGAAGAATCTTAGGTTATCATTAAATTCATAATTAACCTGAGAAAATATACCATAACGCTCTGACGGAGTGAGGTGATAATTCGCAGGGGCATAATTATAAGTATCAACATCCCAATCCCAGCATTTGTAGCCAGTTGGATTAGTAAATTGAGTAGGATCAGACTGTCCTGGTCCATTTGCCGCGCCATGAGTGAAAGAGCTACATGCTTCACCGTTAACTTGACCATCAATACCGTTCAGACGTGACCAAGGTGGAGCAGAAGAACCGCCTTTTGAAATCTCGCCTGTCTCGTCCATATCGAACTCAAAAGCCGACCAGTCTCTGTCGCCGGACCATTGTTCGCCTTGCTCAGAGTAATAAGCACTGAATACTACACTGGCTTTATCATTTGCAGCGCCAACAGTGAAATCAATAGTCTTTACATCGCCATCGCTTTCTTCTGTGCCTATATCGTAACTAGCATTGAATTCGAAGCCGTTAAAGTTTTTACGAGTGATGATGTTAACTACACCACCAATAGCATCAGAACCATATATAGCTGAAGCACCATCAGTAAGGACTTCGATTCTTTCTATAATAGCAGTAGGGATAGTACTTAGATCAACTGAAGCGTTTGCGCCAGAACCTGAAGCAGGCATTCTACGGCCGTTAAGTAATACAAGTGTTCTCTCAGAGCCTAAACCACGAAGAGAAACACGAACCGCACCACTACCACCATTGTTGACAGATGTGTTGGTACCTGCACCGGCTACTGCTGGCAATTCTTGTAATATATCACCAATGTTAGTAATACCTGACAAAATCAGGTCAGCTCTCATTATTACTTGAACAGGGCTTGAACCTTCCAGATCAGTACGTTTAATACGTGATCCTGTTACCGATATTTTCTCTATCGTTTCCACAGAGCCAGCTTCTTGGGCGGCTGCAAAGTTAGGAAGCGTAAGGGCGGTTGAGGCTGCGCCAACAACCATAGCTAGTCTTACCGACTTAGCCAGTTTTGAATTTGTAAACATGTATGTCTCCCTGGACCACAATTTAGTGTGTTATTTAGTCGTTTAAACGACCTTAAATGATAAAGGTAGTGAACCTCGCCCCTGATGATATACATAAGCTATGTGCTAGGTCAACAATTAAGCTAAGATTGGTCGACGGTTAATGGTTTTTTTGGGGTAGATATGAACTTTATTGAGATACTCAAACAATTCAATTTTTTTTCATTATTTTTACGGTGCTGTGACGGCTTGGTAAAAATTAATTTAGATAAATTCGACTTGTTTAGCAGTTGTACTAACAATAATTTCCTATAGTGTTAGTACAATTATATATTCTAGAACAATGAAATGGAGCAGTAATCAATGAAGTTAGATGATGATATTCATAATTATTATGAGCACTTAGTGTTAGACAGAATTGAGGCTTTGGATTTAAAAAACAGCAAGAGTGAGGACTATCTGGCCGATTTATGTTGTCTGGCACTCAATCAGATCCCACCGCGTTATATAAGATACGAAGTGGATATGTCCTTTTATCTGCCACAGACCGAACGTCAGCAGATGGAGATGAATGCCATTAATGCTGTCAAACAAGGCATGAGTTTTTTAGATAACAATAAAAAATCCAATGAGGCGCCTAAGAAAGATTAGCGTGGAGCTAGGAAAAGGATTGAATATCAGCCCTATGAACAGGCAATAAAACTTGAGCAAAGTGACATCAGGATTGGGTGGTGTCCTTTCAGCCACACCTCGGCACATGAGTCGTTCACTGCGGCTGCTCCCTTCCAGGCCTGACCGGGTTCGCGAAGTATCATTGCGAGGGGACCAAAAGGCCACCATAGAAAACCTCAATTAAGGGTGTAACCGCTAATTAAGGCCGCGCAGTATGAACAATGCCAACAAGATATGCAAGGCACTTAAGACACAAACCCGCTCCTATGAGCAGACTATTTTGCAAAACGTTCTTCGGCGATTTGATTTGCCACTAAATTAGTCGCCGTGCCTTGGGATTTGGCACGTTGAAAGATCTCTATTAATGTCTGACTAATTTTTTCAATATGCCCGCGCATGGCGTCATCTGAACTTTTAATAGTTTGGTGATACAAATCAATGATCCCACCGGCATTGGTGACATAATCGGGGGCGTAGGTAATGCCTCTGGCACTTAACAATTGGCCATCACTTTCTTTGGCAAGTTGATTATTGGCCGCCCCAGCCACGACCTTAGCCTGTAACCGCAGTATATTAGCTTCATTGAGTATCGCACCCATAGCACAAGGGGCAAACACATCCACAGGCTGCTGATAAATATCATCCAGACTCACCGCATGGGCACAGAACTGTCGAACAGCGCGGTCAACATTCTCCTGATGAATATCTGTTACCCATAATTCCACTCCTTGGCTGTGTAGATGTTCTGCCAAACGCATGCCCACATGGCCTAGACCTTGGATAGCAACTTTAAGACCTTTAAGGGGTTTATTTAAAGCATATTCAACGGTAGAGCGTATGGCGACAAACACACCATAAGCTGTGGATGGAGCGGGATTGCCATCAGCTGATTCAGAGTTAATATGATATTTGGCATGGGTGCCGGTGACGTAACGGGTTTGTTTACCTATCGTTCTTAGATCATCTACTGTCATGCCTGAATCTTCTGCACTAATATATTTACCAGACAAGCTTTCGATAAAGTCTCCCATGGCAAGCATCATAGCGGGGCTCTTGTCGGTTCTCGGATCGCCAATAATGACTGCTTTACCGCCACCTTGTTGCAGACCGGCCATCGCCGCTTTATAGGTCATACCTTTAGACAGTCTCAGTACGTCTTCTAGTGCCTCTTGATCACTATTATAAGACCACATTCTACAACCGCCTAAGGCGGCTCCCAAATTGGAATTATGGACTGCTATGATGGCCTTTAAACCTGTGGACTTGTCGTGACAAAAGGCAACATGTTCATGGCCATCAAATTCACTGTGTTCAAATACCGACATATTTTTCACCCTCTATCTGGTTAACCAAAGTACATGATATCGCAAAACCCTTAGGACAACTTATGCAACTTTACTCTGCTATTAGGAACACCGGGGCTATTTAACAAAACAACTGACTTAACTATAGGACAAATATCCTCTTTTTTATCTTGATAAAACCTTGTTTTTTAAGCATGCTTGACACAAACCAACCTTCACTTATTGTTATTAACGACTCTATGAAATTAGATAAATTTGATCGTGAAATATTACGGGTCATGCAAAAAGATGCCACTGTGTCTATGGCTGATTTAAGTCAAAAAGTAGGTTTATCACACACGCCATGTTGGAGGCGAGTGAAACGTTTAGAAGCAGAAAAAATCATTCTGCATAAAGTCACACTGTTAGATAACAAGAAACTCAACTTGGGTGTCTCGGTATTTATCTATGTCACCTTGAAAAATCATGATGGCGAATCCCTTAACGATTTTGAGAAAGCGGTACAAAACATTGATGAAATTGTTGAATGTCATACCACTAGTGGTGATAAAGACTATCTGTTAAAGGTGATAGTGGAAAGTATCGAAGAATATGAACATCTGCTCAAAACCACATTAACCAACCTGCCATTAGTGGATCACTTAAGCTCAACCTTTGCCCTAAAACAAGTCAAGAATACCACTGAGCTGCCCATTAAAAACCTATGATATAGCAACAGCTCTGGGCCATTCATACCCAACAGCCCTAAGTGTTGCTTATGTTAAGCGGTGTCTTTAGTGGCTGGCCCCTGGGGAGCATCATCACTGATGATCCCTCGACGAATTTGATCTTGCTCGATGGACTCAAATAAGGCTTTGAAGTTACCCTCTCCAAAACCTTCATTGCCTTTTCGCTGAATAATTTCGAAGAAAACCGGGCCTATCACAGTATCGGTGAAAATCTGTAACAAAATACCGTCTTTCATGGGTGCACCATCGATCAGCACTTTTAACTCATGCAATAATGCTAAGTCTTCACCATGCCCTGCAACGCGCTCATCCACCCCTTCATAATAGGTATCTGGGGTGTCCATAAATTTTAGCCCTCGACTTTTAAGATCGCGCACTGTGGTATAAATATCCTCTGTAGACAGAGCAATATGTTGAATACCCTCACCTTTATATTCTCTAATAAATTCCTCGATCTGTGACTTGTCATCAGACGACTCATTAATAGGGATACGGATTTTGCCACAGGGCGAGGTCATGGCTTTGCTCACCAAACCTGTGAGCTTACCTTCGATGTCGAAATAACGGACCTCCCTGAAATTACCCAACTTCTCATAAAATTCGGCCCACACCGCCATATTGCCTCGTTTGACATTATGCGTCAGGTGGTCAAGCACTGATAAGCCCGCATCTAGAGAAGCCATGCTCTGTTGCCAATGAGGATAAAAATCAAAGTCGATGTCGTAAATGGAGGCACTTTGATAACGGTCAACAAAGTATAAGGTACTCTGGCCAATGCCATACACAGCCGGAATGTTTAGTTCCATTGCCCCTAGGTTTCCCACAAACTGTTGCGCTCCATTTTGCAGGGCATGTTGCAATGCTTTTGCCGCATCTTTTACCCGAAATGCCATGCCACAAACACTGGGACCCCTTAATCTAGCGAACTCTTCGGCTTGGGAAGCCGGTTGTGCATTCACAATAAAATTCACATCACCTTGTTTAAATAACCACACCCGTTTTGACTTATGTTTTGCTACCTCAGCAAAACCTAGAGAGCCAAATAAGTCTTTGAGACCTTGAATGCCTTTGTCATCTGCGGCGGTGTACTCTACAAACTCAAAACCATCACTACCAATGGGATTATAATCATTATCGTTTTGCATATTGGGATCTCAATAGATTGCCATAAGAGATCTACTAGACCTTAAAAAGATAAGAATAAGAAGTGTGTTCACACAATTAAGCACAACAGTGAAGAGTGAATAACTGTATGCTTTTTTTTACAGAATAGAAGATAAGCTTATAGGCCATATCTATGGGCGATTAAGTCACAGCAACTGTCAGCTTAACGAAACACTAGTGTAATTAAATGTTTACGGTCTTTTTAGTGATACCATAATCTCTTAATTTATTAGCAATAGCGGTATGACTCAAACCCAGCTTTTTTGCTAGTTGCCTGGTGCTTGGAAAATCAGGATACAAGCGTATTAAAATATCTTTTTCCAATCGTTTGAGCTCGTCATCTAGGCTACCCTCAAATCTTTGATTATCAAAATTCACAGTAGTAGAACAACAGGGTAATTGAATATGTTCGCGCTCTAACTGCTGTCCCTCTAACAAAGATACCGCCCTATATAAGGCATTCTCTATTTGTCGTATGTTACCGGGCCAAGGGTAATTCAATAAATAGTCACTGCAGGTTTTCGTGAGTTTTGGTGTACTGCGCCCCAACTTAACACTATGTTGTTTAATGAAACGTTCTGCTAATGGCATAATATCAGCCTTACGCTCGCGCAAAGGGGGTAAGACCAGACTCAATACGTTCAAACGATAAAATAAATCGGCTCTAAACTTGTCTTGCTCCATCAGCTGACCTAAATCTTTTTGGGTGGCACAAATAATACGCACATCGACCTTTAACTCTTGACTGTCTCCCACCCGTCTATACACACCATTTTGTAACACCCTTAACAACTTCGCCTGCAACTGGCTCGACATGTCCCCGACTTCATCTAGAAATAAGGGGCCCCCTTGGGCCAATTCCAGTAAGCCTTGTTTATCTTGCTGCTGACCAAAGGCGCCGGCGGCATAACCAAACAATTCAGTTTCTGCAACATTGTCCGGGATAGACGCACAATTTAGCGCTAGGAAAGCATGCTCATTGCGGCGGCTGGCCTGGTGACACGCTTTGGCTAATACTTCCTTACCTGTGCCTGTTTCGCCGAAAATAATGATGGGGCCATCCAGTTCAGCCATGCGTTTGGCCTCACTCAGCACTTTTTTCATGGCTTTACTGTCTGCCTGGATAGATCTAAAACAATCGGCACTCGCTTGGTGAAATACCGTTAACTGCTGGCCTAATCGATACTCGGACTTAAGCATCAGCACAGCCCCAGCCAAAATATCGGCGCCCTCTGAGTTTGGCACCATCACAGGTAACATATCCACCAAATAATCTTGGTCCAAAAACCTCAATCTTTGAGCTGGGGCCAATACAACGCCACTGTCTAACCACTTGCCAAGATTATAACCTTTAAGTAATTCGCCAATATCACCGCCCAATATCTCGGTTTTAGGTATTTCTAAGCAACTGACCCCGGCATCATTCACCAGAATAATCTTACCTTTGGTGTCGACTGAAAACACCGGATCCGGTAAGGTTTGTAATAACGCTTGTAATTGATATTGTTCTCGTTCGATAGGCATAAAAGGCGTGGTTTTAACGTCTTCAACTCCTTCTATTTTACGGATTTTAGGCATTAAATGTTGAAAATCAATAAATTCAATATTTGGGAAGTTAAGAAAAATCTTACCTAGCTCATTGATTTCAATGCCACGTAAGTCTATTTTATGCTCGACCAAAATATCTAACACATCTTGGGCGATCCCTAGTCTATCCTGACAATTTATTTCTAATCGCATCACATGCCTCAGGTCGAATATAAGTATCAGGTTTAGGCACAAGACCTAATTAATTGTAAAGACCTTATTACAATTGCAGTGGCTAAGACAGGTTTAAAACATCACTGATCACAACTTATTTAAAGAAGCTTAAACCCCAGCGGAACATTGGGGTTTAAAGGTAGGCGTTTTTAGACCTAGTGTTTTCGCTTTCTGTACTAAGGCCATAATATCGGTCTCGGATATATTGTACAGCTCATCAAAAGAGCCTAGTACGTAATAAAGGGGCTGCATAATATCTATTCGATATGGCGTGCGTAAAGCCTCAATGGCTTCTAAGGGAGCGTGTTTACAAGATGCTAGATCTAACGCATGGCTAGTTTCACCGGGTGAAGACAATATTCCTCCCCCGTAAATTCGCACGCCTTGGGGGGTGTTGACTAAGCCAAACTCTACCGTAAACCAATATAATCTAGCCAGAAATGCGCGATCCTCTTTGTTTGCTGCTAGGCCTAGTTGTCCGTAGATATGGGTGAAGTCTGCAAAAGCAGGGTTGGTCAGTAACGGGCAATGACCGAAGACTTCATGGAATATATCTGGCTCTTGAAGATATTCAAATTCATCGCTGCTGCGGATAAAGGTCGCCACTGGAAACTGTTTGTGAGCCAACAAATGAAAAAACTCATCAAAATTAATAAGAGAAGCAACTGCTTTAACTTGCCAGCCTGTGGCTAAGGACAAGACAGTATTGACATCGGCCAATTGAGGGATCTTATCTTGGGGTAAATTAAGCAGCGCCAATCCAGACATAAACTCCTCACAGGCACGTCCTTGTAACAAACTCAGCTGCTGGCTGAATAATCCTTGCCAGATTTCATTCTGCTTGTCACTCCAATCAACCCAACCACTGCTATCAGGTTGCAGGGATACATAACCGGTATGTTTTGACATAAATCTACAATATTTAAGGATAAGGTCGGTGTAAAGTGTACCCATGAAAGTTGGCAACGGCAGCCTTCACTGGACATAAAGTTGTTATAAAAATGTAAACAAAAGCTTACATGCTCAACAAAATCAACCCGTTTTTTTATTGATTTGCCCCATCAATTCCGCTAAAAGTTGTTTAGTGATCCCAGATAATCCAGGTTTTTCAGAAGATAGCCAAGGCATAGGCCGACTCGCCTGCATAGCTTTCAAACCGATCCTTGCGGTGAGCACCCCGGCTCCCATACCTTGGGCTATTTTAGCGGATAATTGACTGGTTAGGCTGGCACCTAGTGCATAGTTTCCTGCATCGGCAAGGATCTCACTGGCGCCCGCGTACAACATAGTATTAAAGATGTTACGGATCAGCCGTATGCGAGCCCAATAACCTAAAGACAAACCATAAAGATGATTGATCTGGTTAAGCATGCGTAAGTTACGCCATAACACCAGTAACATATCGAGTAAGGCAAAAGGGCTTATAGCAATGATCACACCGGCTGCAGATGCATTTTTACTGATAATCTGCACCGCTAATTGATCAATCGCTAGCATAACGTCTTGCTCAAACAGGCACAAAATTTCAGTGTCGCTATTGTGTGCTTGAATATTTTCTCGCCAGACCTTAACCAATGGCTGGAACTGCTCTGGCAGGCACCCTGCCATGTCTAGACAATGTGGCAGGGCCAAGCCCATACTAGGTGAATCAAACAATTGCCCAGACAGATCCTGCCATTGCTGTTGTTTTTTCAATCGGTTGAGTGCTTGCCATTCTCCATAAAAAGTTTGGCATAAGAGTAACAATAATACTGAAAAAGCAAACAACCATATGGCGGATAGCCAATCCGACTGAGCAGTTATAGTCACCACCCACAAGAACACTTCAATGATGCTGGCCACTAGTATGGATGCCACCAGCAACATCAACCACAGTCGACGAGAGGACCTAGGTCTATGGTCGTGGGCCCCTGAGTTAGGATCCGCAGATTGCGGCTCTTGATCAAATTCTACTGGCGTCAACTGCGCTAATAGTTGCGCCCCTTTGATCTTGTTTTGAACTGGGCCAGACAACTCATCGACATCGAATCGTTGCCCAGGGCGTATGCGTGACTCTGGTTGGTCATCTGCCTTGTGATCATCTTCAGGTCCTGAGCTTTTGCTCGTCATAATAGTTTGTCTGCTAATAAGAAATCTAGTAACTGATCCATGCGGATGTGTGGCAAAGCGTGATCACCTTGCAAAAGTGGCGGTGCAAAATGTGGAAATTCAAAACCTTGCTTTAGCCAAAATTCTCTACTGGGAAGGCGTTCAGGGACATCTCCCGGGTATAATGTAATGGGCTGCCCTTGTTTATCTATGGCACTAAGTACCGGTATTGACTGACCATTTTGGCTACTCAAAGCAGATTTTGAGGCACGTATTGCGGCTACCGCTGTGGATTGACTGATCACTCCCTCAAATTGAATTTTCTTTCTGGCACTGTGCAACATACTGTCTAACAATTTAACTAAATTAGTCTGTTGATCCGGCGTAATGTGATCGGCTTTACTAGCAGCAAAGGCCAGCTTATCTATTTTGGGTTTGAATAATCTATTCAGTATATTCCCACGGCCATAATCAAAGCTTCTCATCACCCAGTCCAAGGCAGATTGTAAGTCTTGATAACTGTCATAACCTTGGTTTAAAGCCGATAGACAGTCCACCAACACAACCTGTCGGTCGAAGGCTTTAAAATGATCTTTATAGAAAGGTTTTACCACCTGTTCTTTATAATGGTTAAATCGCCCTATGAGCAAATCAATGTTACTGCCTTTAGGGGGATCCAATAAATCAACTTTTTGCTCCTTGATTTGAGCCGCCAGTACCGGAAAGAAATGTAACACCGGGGCCCCCGCTAATTCTCCCGGTAGGATAAAGCGCCCGGGTTGAATGAGCTGCACACCTTTAGCCCGGCAATTTTGCAGATATTGGCTATACAGTTGGGCGATGTTTTGCAACTCGAGTTCATCCCCAGCCGCCCGCAGATCCAGTCCGTTCAAGGCTAGCATAAAAGGTTCGGCTAAAGGTTGTCTGTTGACTTGTTGAAGTTCACTTTGACAATGCTCTATCCACTGTTGGAAATCCATATCAAGCAAAGGCAGATCCAGTAACCATTCGCCTGGGTAATCAGTAATATCCAAGGTGAGATTAATATTTTCAGTGAAAAAATGGTTGAGTCCCTTAGCGGGTCGGTAGCGTATCTTTAATCTGACTTGAGAAACACCACTTGTGGATGCAGGCCATACAGGAGGCTGCTGGCTTAATTGTTTTATTGCCTCTTCATAGGCAAAACGACTGCAGTTCAGATTGGGTTGCATATCACGCTTAACCCCCACCAATCGTGACTCTGCGACGACCGAAAAAAAAGGTAAATGCGCTTGTTCATTGGCTTCAAGTAATTGATTCACTAAGGAAGTAACAAAAGCCGTTTTACCGCTACCACTTAGGCCCGTAACTGCTAGATTAATCTGTTGGTCAAGTATTCTAGCCGTCACTCCCTTGAGTTTTTGTTTAGTGCGCTGCACAAAATCAGGGCCAAATTTAGGGCGATACAACATCTTTGAATAACCTTGTTTCTAATAACAGCACAATAGTATAAAGCTTAGAGGCGACTGATTTCTCGGTTCAATTGAAACTCTGAAGAAGTCACATAGGTTTCGACTTTCCTTAAACGACTTTCATTGTTCTCAAAGCGTTGCTTAATATCAAGAAATGCCTGTTTAGCCGGCTCCCCCGCCTGCCATACTTTTGACTTCACTAGGACCTTTTCTTGCTCATCCTCTGAGACACTATGCCAACCCTTGCCGGCCCTTTTGGCGCTATGAGTCTTATCCATAGAGGAAGATTGACTGGCTCTGCCCGTAATGTTTTTGGGTTTTTTCTCTAAAATAAACCAAGCGGCGATATAGGCAACAAACACAAAGGGTCCCGCCAATAGGAAAAAGCTAGACACTACCAATATTCTGACTAACCAAGATTCAATACCAAAATAGTCTGCTATGCCAGCACAGACACCTGCAATTTTAGCTTTATTGGGATCTCGATACAAATTTCCGTGGGTCTTCATACCTTGTTTCTCCACTGCGGCGCTTCTTCATCTAAAATAGATTCAAGGGTGTGGATCCTATCGGCCATTTTTTCTGCTCTATCGGCCATGTCCTGCAGCATAGAATATTCATCTTCTGAAAGGCCCTGACTGATCTGCTTTTTACTGCGATAGTGCATAATCAACCATATTGGAGCCACAAAGATCATGAATAAAATAATAGGTGCCACAATTAGTCCAATTATATCTTGCACAATTTATCTCCTTAAATGATTAATTACTGTTTATTTGCTGTTGATTTAGTTTGCATCTTTTTCTTTAATGCGGCCAATTCGCTATCAATGTCTTCGTCAGTTTCCAATTCAGCAAATTCATCGGCCAAGCTTTTCTTACCTAAATCGTAAGCATCAACCTGAGACTCTAAATCATCAATTTTGCGCTCATACTGTTCAAATCGACCCATAGCTGCATCCACTTTACCGCTATCTAAACTTTTCTTCACTTCCAATCTAGAGCTGACCGTTTTTTGACGAAGAATAATAGCTTTTTGACGTGTTTTTGCATCAGCCAATTTATCTTGTAATTGACTCACTTCACTTTGCAACTTACTGATCTGCTCATCGACGATTTTTAACTCGGCACTGAGTGCCTCTGCATGCTCATCACATTTCTTTTTCTCCTGCAGGGCAGCACGTGCTAAATCGTCCCTGTCTTTGCTAATAGCTAATTCGGCTTTTGCTTTCCAATCTTGTGCTTCATTTTGCATTTTATTAATTTGTGAAGAAATATCTTTTTTGGTCGCTAGGGTCTTAGCTGAAGCGGAGCGCACTTCTACCAAAGTGTCTTCCATTTCTTGGATAATTAAACGGACCATTTTTTCTGGATCTTCGGCCTTGTCCAAAATGGAATTAATATTTGAGTTCACTATGTCTGTGAAACGCGAGAAGATACCCATAGTCTTTACCTCTTTAATCTAATGTTAGTTAAATAGCATTATTTAACTGGATTGTTAGCATTAAGTATTCAATTTGTAGGCCAAAATATTAATTTGACTAAATCACTGATTTAAAACAAATATTTATTTACACGCCGACTGGTGAGATCTACAATATTAATTAACACACTATTTGTTGGTCGTTTAGACCATTTTTTAAGGATATTGATGAGCCGCTTTCGCCAACAAGATAATTTGCTAGGGCAATCGAATAATTTCTTAGAGGTACTAGAGCAAATATCACAGATTGCTCCGCTGAATAAACCTGTATTAATTATTGGTGAAAGAGGTACAGGTAAAGAATTAGTCGCGGCTAGATTACACTTCCTATCAAAACGATGGGAAAATGCTTATCTAAAACTAAACTGTGCGGCACTCAACGAAAGTTTGCTCGAAAGTGAATTGTTTGGTTACGAGGCGGGGGCATTTACCGGTGCGGCGAAACGCAGAGAAGGTCGATTTGAAACCGCTCACAACGGTACCTTATTTTTAGATGAATTGGCCAATACCTCAGGTTCGGTGCAAGAGAAACTATTAAGGGTCATAGAATATGGCGAATTTGAACGTGTAGGTGGCTCCAGAAGTGTAAAAGTAGATGTCAGGTTAGTGGCAGCCACCAACGAAGATTTACCTGCTTTGGCAGACTCTGGGGAGTTTAGGGCTGACTTACTCGATAGACTGGCATTTGATGTTATCACCTTACCTCCTTTACGGGAGCGTAAAGAAGATATCATGATGTTAGCCGAAAACTTTGCGATCAATATGGCCAGAGAACTGGAAATGGAGTTGTTTAGCGGCTTCACGGATAAAGCCAAACGCACATTATTAGAATACCAATGGCCAGGCAATATCCGCGAGTTAAAGAATGTTGTAGAGCGCGCAGTATATCGTAGTAACAACCCCCACTTACCAGTACATCAGATTGTTTTGGACCCCTTTGAGTCTATCTACAGGCCCAAGGGTAGAATAAAAATTCAGGATAGGATTAGCCCGTCAATTGCGCCTAGTGCTATTGGCAGCAGCGATCTGCCAGATCCAACAAAAGCCGAAGAGACGGTGTCAGCCGATGCACCCACAGTTAATTTTACCTTTCCTGTGGATTTAAAGGATTTATCACAAAATTTTGAAATTAATGTGATCAAACAAGCCTTGGCCGATAGCCAGTTTAATCAGAAGAAAACCGCAGAAAAATTGGCGCTTACCTACCATCAATTGCGGGGTTATTTGAAAAAATATAATCTATTAGAACAAACCGATGAGAATATGGATTAGAGTAAGCATGTGAAAACAATTAACCAACATACGAAACTAGGTCTGAACCTAAGCATTATGCTGCTCTTTTTATTGAGTGGCTGTGAAGAATTGATCCAATCAGTGGATAACCCTGATGGCATCATTTATTGCTCCGAAGGCAGTCCCGCCAGTTTTAATCCCCAGTTAGATACTTCAGGGACCACTGTGGATGCCTCCTCCCATCAAATATATGACAGACTGATAGACTTTGACCCTGTGACTGGTGACATTGTACCTGGCCTGGCAACCAGTTGGTTGGCCAGTAATGACGGCAAGACTTATGTTTTTCAGTTGCGTAAACGAGTGGCGTTTCACCAAACAAAAACCTTTACTGCGAGCCGTTATTTTAATGCTGATGATGTATTGTTTAGTATTGATAGATGGCGTCTGCCAGAGCACCCTTATAACCAAATATCTGGGGGCCGTTATCCCTATACCGACAGTCTTGATCTGGGTAAACTGATAAAGAGTGTTAAACGGCTCAACGGTTACCGGGTCGAGATCAAACTTAATCAACCGGAAAGTTCTTTCTTGGCCAATCTGGCCACCGATTTTTCCGTTATTCTATCGGCTGAATACGCCGAAAAGCTCATTACCCGAAATCAACAAGCCTTAATTGATTCTCATCCAGTAGGCACCGGCCCCTATAAACTGTCGAGTTTCCATCAAGATCGTTATATTCGCTACCGTCAGCATCCCGATTATTGGCGAGAAGGCAAGCTAACCAAAGATCTAATATTTGATATTACCCCATCAAGCTCACTCAGGCTGGCAAAACTTTTAACCGCGGAATGCGACGCTATCGCCCTTCCCGCCCATAGTGAATTAGATGTCATTCGCCAGCAGACAGATCTAGTTTTAGATGAGAAACCCGGATTAAACGTGGGTTTTTGGGCATTCAACACCTCAAAACCCCCTTTTGATAATGCCCTAGTGCGCCGGGCACTGGCCATGGCCATTGATCGTAATGCCTTGATAGAAGCTATCTATTTTGACAGTGCTATCGCCGCTCGTAATATAGTACCGCCAACCTCTTGGGCATTTCAATCTGACGTTAAAACCATTAGTTACAATCCCATCGCCGCTAAAAAACTGCTTGTAGAACAAGGTATTGAAGAAGGATTTTCGATGACAGTATGGGCCATGCCTGTAGAAAGGGCCTATAATCCTAATGCGACAAAAATGGCGGAATTGATCCAAGCCTATCTGGCAGAAGTAGGTGTGACAGTCAATATTGTTAGTTATGAGTGGGCAACATTCAGAGAAAAATTATCCGAGGGATTGCACGACTCAGTACTGATTGGTTGGTCAGCGGACAATGGCGACCCAGATAATTTCTATCGACCCTTGTTATCTTGTGCAGCTATAAAATCTGGTACTAATCGGGCTATGTGGTGCTCTGAGGAATATGATCAGCTTATCAATCAAGCTTTGCAATATACCGAAATACAAGACAGGCTGTATTTTTACGAAAAGGCCAATGAATACCTAGCACAGCAATTGCCATTGTTGCCTATTGCCCATGCTTCCAGATATCAAGCTTATAGAAAAGAAATCAAAGGCTTGGTGATCAACCCCTATGGTGGCGTTAGATTTGGTGGGGTCACAAAGACTCATGACTAATGTGTTATTACGCTACGTCAGTTTGGTCATGATCACAGTGCTCATTCTCAGCCTGTTTTCCTTTTCTCTGGCTTTTTTGTTTCCAGGTTATGCCATAGAGAATCTAACGGGTATGCGCCTAGACAAAATGAACCTCACTGAACTGGCAGTCACAGGTTATCATTCTGATGACAATATACTGGTTCAATATGGTCATTATATGGCGGCTTTGTTCGATGGGAATTGGGGGATCAGTTTTAGTTCTGGATTGCCCCTTTACGAAGAAATCAGTCGCGCCCTGCCTGCTAGTATTGAATTGAGCGCCTACGCCCTAATACTGTCTTTTTTAATCGGCTTACCCCTTGGCTTCTTGGCCGCATTAAGGCACCACAAGAGCACAGATTTCATTTTACTGTCCGTCAGTGTCTTGGGTTATTCGATACCGGTTTTCTGGTTAGCATTAATAGTAATACTAGTATTTTCACTACAATTAGGTTGGTTTCCACTGTCGGGCCGCATTAGCCTATTTTTTGAAATACCCAGTGTCACAGGCTTTATCTTAATAGACATTTTATTATCTGATTTACCCGATAAACAAGCGGCCTTAATGGATGCACTGCGACATCTTATTTTACCCACCTTGTCTATCGCTGTGGTCACCACCACCCTGATACTGAGGATAACAAGGCGATCGGTCATTGAGACCTTGAACAGTGAATTTATTCAAGCTGCTTACGCGAGGGGCTTGTCTGCTAGGCAAGTACTAATGCGCCATGGTATACGCAATGCCCTAATGCCAATATTCCCCTTGCTGGCGATACAATTTACCACTTTACTGACCAACGCCATGATAGTGGAAAGTATCTTTTCTTGGCCCGGGATCGGCAATTGGTTGATCCAAGCCATTTACCATCAGGATTATCCTGCCATCAGAGCGGGCATGTTGGCAGTGTCTGTATTGGTGGCGATATTTACCATGTCTATCGATCTGTTCATCCGTTTAACGGATCCAAAACGCAGAAGGGCTGAACGTGTCTCGATTTAACTTATATCAGGAGGAATATCATCCTTCACCTCTGCAATTTACCTGGATGGAATTTAAAAATAACCATGTAGCCGTGGCGGGGTTAATTTGTTTGTTGTTTTTTGTTTTTATCACTGTCTTTTGTCCTTTGATTGCACCTTTTGATCCTCTTGCTCAGCAAACAGGTGACTTACTGGCACCTCCAGCTTGGCATGTGAATGGCGGTATCACTCATTTATTTGGAACCGATGCACTGGGCCGAGATCTATTGTCCAGAGTAATATATGGCTGTCGAATGACATTTGGCATAAGTGCATTATTAGTCATAATCGCGATGTTGATTGGCGTCGGGTTAGGCTCATTAGCAGGCATGAGTAAGGGATTTCGGTCGAGCTTTTTAAATCACACATTAGACTCGTTCCAAGCGATCCCAACCCTGTTAATCGCCATCATTATTATTGCAATATTAGGTACCGGTTTAGTGAATAGTATGTGGGCTATTGCCTTGGCACTGGTGCCACAATTTGTCCATCAAACCCGAGATTTTGTGCGCCAAGAAGTGAGTAAAGAATATGTGATGGCAGCGCGGCTCGACGGCGCGACTAAACTACAGATCTTTGTCCGTTCTATTTTACCCAATATGGGAGAAATGTTAGTGGTACAAGCTACATTGGCATTGTCAGTTTCGATTCTAGATATTAGTGCATTGGGTTTTCTCAACCTTGGCGCTCAAGCGCCTTCTCCAGAGCTGGGAACCATGCTTTCTGAAGGCATTGAGGTGGCTTATCTTGCTCCTTGGAGCATCGCATTACCTGGAGGGGCAATATTTCTCATGATGATTTCCATAAACCTTGTAGGAGATGGTTTGCGCTCGGCACTTAGAAACAGGTTGTTGCATTGATGAATAGGTGGTTGATATCGATTAGGCTGGTGAGTCATGCTTCAAGGGGCTTGCGCAGTAACAGGTGGTTAAGCTAATGGTGCTATTGGACATAAGAAACTTTACCTTAGAAATTGATATTGCGGGCAATTGGGTGAAAGCATTGGATAAAATCAGTTTACTGATTGACCAAGGTCAAATTCATGCCCTTGTAGGTGAGTCAGGATCAGGTAAAAGTTTGATTGTTAAAGCTATTGTCGGAGCGTTACCGAAACGCTGGCGTATCACAGCGGACCGCATGACATGGCGTGGGCAAGACTTATTAACAATGTCAGTCAAAGCGCGCCGCAAACTCATCCGCAATGATATTTCGGTCGTATTCCAAAACCCCATTGATTCACTCGATCCCTTGTTAACCTTAGGTGACCAGTTAAAAGAAATGCTGCCCGCCAAGAAACTGACAAAACGCTGGTTTTGGCAAAGGCGTCAGCAAAGACAAAAATTAGCTACTGCCCTCTTGCATAGAGTCGGCATCAAGAACCATGAATTATGTATGAATAGTTACCCTCATCAAATTGCCCATGATGTGTTACAAAAATTTATGATTGCTATGGCATTAGCTTCCGAACCCAAACTGATCATCGCCGATGACCCTACTAGGGGTATGGAAGTCACCTCAAAAACGCAGATACTCAAGTTATTAAGCCGCGTTAACCAAGTCCGCAGCATGAGCATATTGTTTGTCAGTCACGACCTCTTGGCAATTTCGAGCATGGCCAATTACATGACAGTATTGTACTGTGGACAAACGGTAGAAAGTGGCGATCTGCATCAACTTAGAAAGCGGGCTTTTCATCCTTATACCCAAGCCTTGCTAGACAGTGCCCCGAGTTTTCGCAAGGATCTTGCGCCAAAATCGCCCTTAACATCTATGGCCGGCACTATTCCCAATTTACACCATTTGCCTATTGGCTGCAGATTAGGTCCGCGCTGCCCAAGAGCTCGTAAAGAGTGTGTTGCCACGCCATCGGTTAGAAGAGTGCATACTCATTATTATAGCTGTCATTTCCCGCTGCATTGGGATAACAAATAATGGATCTAATTAATGTAGAGGAACTTTTTTTCCAGAATTCCGTCAAGCGTTTTTGGTCAAAGCCCGTTTCGTCATTTGATTTAGGCCCTATTAGTTTTAACCTCAAAGCGGGCGAGACCTTGGCTATTGTTGGAAAAAACGGTTCTGGAAAATCTTTATTAGCCAAATTGTTAGTGGGCTTGGTTGAGCCATTAAGCGGCAAAATCATGCTCAATGGTCAAGATTTAAGTGAGTCTAACCAACAACAAAAATGTCATAATATCAGGATGATTTTTCAGAATAGTAACGAATCACTCAATCCTGGCTTAACCTTAGGATCCATCTTAGAAGAACCCTTAATACTCAACACCAAACTCAGCCATAAACAGCGTAGGGTTCGGATCGAACAAACATTAAGCCAAGTGGGTTTGATGGACGATCATAAGTTTTTTTATAGACATATGTTATCCGATGGTCAAAAACAGCGTGTCGCTCTAGCTAGGGCGTTAATTCTAAATCCTAAGATCATTGTCGCAGATGAGCCTTTTGCAGCCTTAGATCCATCCGTACGCTCTCAAACCGTTAATTTATTGATGAAATTACAACGGGATCTGGGCCTAGGTTTTATTTTTATTTCCCACAACTTAGGCATAGTGCGCCACATATCTGACAAGGTGATCATTATGCGTGATGGTCAAGTGGTAGAGTCAGGAAAAACCGATGTGATTTTTAATTGGCCAAAAGATAAATATACCAAGAAATTAGTGGATACCCATCAGGCATTAGTCAATCGTCAGAACAACTAAACCTAAGGTATAGCACGCACTAGCGGCTAGTACTGCTCAAGGCCAGTGACCAATAATAAATATATAGGCCTGAGCATTACCCCCAATGCCAACAAAATCCCAGCAGCCACTGCCGAGCCCAACACTCCGCCACATTAGGCCCCATAGCATGCATCAATTTCGCTGTCGGCCATGTTAATCGACTGTAGTTGCGCCAACGTACTCAACTCGTCAGTCAGGCTGTCTAAAGCCTCAGCAATCAACTCCGCCGGACGACAGCGTATAGCTTGTTCGCCCGCCAATACCTGCAGTTGTAAAACCTGTCTACCGGCGCCGCGATGGCAGCATATTGCCCTTTCAATACCCCAAACGTTTCCTTGCTAATAGTTTTATAACGCTCGCTGCTCAATACATTAATAACAGGCTTAGTGCCCACTATCTTCGATGTGGGGGTCACCAAGGGCATAAACCCTAGAGCTTCCCGCCTTGGGGATCTATTTAAGCACCACGTCCATTGGATGTTTAGCGCCTTGCTCTTTTAATTGAACTTCCATATTAGTCAAGATACCACCTGGCACCAGCAATAAGGATACGGGCATCGTTCCCTTTTACACTTACTTTTAATTGAGCCTATTTTTACGTAGATCACGAAAGTAACTAGTCAACTCGGCCATTGCCGGTAAAAACAGGCCTGTATCCCTCTGAGTTCCTTCTACAATACCTACAATGATTTATGTGCCAGTATGGCCATAAGTCATGCTCATGGATGATAGAGAGCCATACCCAATAACTGGTTGTGCAGGGCTAAATTTTAAAATACACAGAAAGGGAGAGTTATAATCGCCCAATAAAAAAGCCTCATAGTCACTATGAGGCTTTGATATGGTGCGCGTGGAAGGATTCGAACCTCCGACCACCTGGTTCGTAGCCAGGTACTCTATCCAGCTGAGCTACACGCGCTTAAACTGAAGATATGGATGATATATTTTAACAACATCAAGACATATTATTGTCTGTTATTTTCTGCCGGCAATATCGATAACATCAATCAACCGACTTTTTATAATATGGTGCGCGTGGAAGGATTCGAACCTCCGACCACCTGGTTCGTAGCCAGGTACTCTATCCAGCTGAGCTACACGCGCGTCAAAAAACACTAGGACCCATGTTAGCCATAACCATTAAAGTTATGGCGGAGAGGGAGGGATTCGAACCCTCGGTACGAATAAACGTACGGTTCCTTAGCAGGGACCTGGTTTCAGCCACTCACCCACCTCTCCGGGAACTTTACATCATACAAACATCGAGCTGTCTTGTTAAAACTCAGACTTGCCTACTGACAATTAATAAAAACAAAGTGTGTTACTGGGTTCTTATGCTTGTCAGATAACTCTCTGCGCTGCTCCAAGCTCACCTAAATGAGGAGCCGAAGTTTACCGATCATAATACGTAAGTCAAACACTTTCTGTAGCCTAGCCTGTGGCTTGCTGTGTTTTTAAACGATTCTTTACAAAGCGTCGCTTATTTTACTTTTTTGATTGAATATCATACAACTATCAATATTGATCTGCGAAGACCAAAAGGGACTGTCCCACAAATTGAATAGCCACAAAAAAAGCTGGTTCAACCCAGCTTTTTTTTTACAGTATGGGGAATTAACCCTCTTCACCGACGTCAACTTGTTCTTGGTCTGGCGATTGCGTATTTTTTTCTGCTTGAATACGCATATAAATCTCTTCTCTGTGAACAGAGACTTCTTTAGGTGCATTCACGCCTATTCTTACTTGATTTCCTTTTACCCCTAATACAGTAACAGTGACATCATCACCTACCATAAGAGTTTCACCAACGCGACGGGTTAAAATTAGCATTTTTTTACTCCACTATCCATTTTACCATTAAAAATTCCTTGCCTGAACCCCACAGATTTCAACAATTGAATCTGTACAATCGGTCTGTTTCTTTCTTTCTCTCTGCATATGACGTAACAGAAGAGGTTAATAATTCCTTTACAAAATATTCTGAATCCATCCATTCACTGATGCTAATGCAGCATCTAAATTTTCTGCCTCTGTCCCTCCAGCCTGAGCCATATCTGGACGTCCCCCCCCCTTACCACCTACCTGTTGAGCTACAAAGTTAACTAATTCACCGGCCTTAACTTTAGACATCAGATCTTTAGTCACACCTGCGATCAAACTGACCTTATTTTGTTGGGCAACAGCCAGTACGATGATCCCGCTACCTAGTTGGTTCTTAAAATCATCGACCATTGGCCTTAATGCTTTTGCTTCTATACCCTCGAGTCTCGCGGACAGGACTTTCACCCCTGACACTTCGACCGTTTGAGACAGTACGTCCGCGCCTGTGCTGGCAGCTATTTGCGATTTTAATCGTTCTAACTGCTTTTCAACACTTTTACTGTGTTCGGTTAACTGCTGTAAACGACTGTTTATGCCATTCGGTTCTGTTTTTAATAAACTCCCAATATCAAGCATTTGCCTAGTCTGGGATTGTACATATTGTACTGCGGCGTTAGCGGTTAGCGCTTCTATTCGGCGCACACCTGCCGCTGTGCCATTTTCAGACACTATCTTAAATAAACCTATATTTCCGGTTCTTTCAACGTGTGTGCCGCCACATAACTCCATGGAAAACTGTCCCATAGAGACTACCCGTACGTTTTCTTCATATTTTTCACCAAACAAAGCCATAGCACCGGCCTCTTTGGCACTATCTAAATCCATTAACTGGGTGTCTAAAAGATGGTTGGCCCGCACATTATCATTGACTAACTTTTCTACCGCTTGCAACTGCTCATTTGTGACAGCATCAGGGTGCGAAAAATCAAAACGTAGGCGACTATCAGTCACCAAAGAACCTTTTTGATTCACATGACTGCCCAACACTTCTTTTAGCGCCGCATGCATTAGATGAGTGGCGGTGTGATTTAAGGTAATTAATTCACGTCGCTGGGCATCAACTGCTGCAACCACCTTATTTTGTACACTCAGTTTGGCTCTTGCCACGCCTTTATGGCCTATTGCATTACCTAACTTAAACGTGTCTGTTACCTCAAAATCACCTTGAGGGGTGCGTAACCACCCTGTATCTCCCGCTTGACCACCAGACTCCGCATAAAAAGGACTTTGGTTTAATACCACCACACCTTCTTGATCTATTGTGAGTGTCTCAACAGATTGATTTTCTTGGAATAACTGGATGATTTCCGAGTCGATTTGCAGACGATCATAACCTTTAAAAATGGATGAACAATTAGACTTTAGTGGCAAATTATAATCGCTATCAAATTGACTGGCTTGTTGAGCTCTCTTGCGCTGCGCAGCCATAGCGGCCTGAAATCCCTGTTCATCAATTGTCAGGTTTTTTTCCCGTGCCACATCGTTGGTCAGATCGGCTGGGAAGCCAAAAGTATCATATAGCTTAAACACCAATTCCCCGGGCACCACATCCGTTGTCAATTCAGCCAAGGCTTCATTTAAAATGCTCATGCCTCGTTCCAATGTGCGAGAAAACTGTTCTTCTTCCGTTTTTAGCACTTTTTCGATGAGTTCACGATCCACCGTTAGCTGCGGATAAGCCTCTGACATTTGACTCTCTAATGCCGCCACTAATCGATAAAAGAATACCTGATTGGCACCCAATTTATTACCATGTCTTACCGCCCGGCGGATAATACGTCTTAACACGTACCCCCTACCTTCGTTGGAAGGAATGACACCATCACAAATTAAAAAGCTGCAAGAACGAATATGATCAGCGATCACCCGTAATGATTTATCTTGTAAATCATCTGTGCCTACCACCTCAGCTGCCGCACTGATCAAGGCTTGGAAAATATCAATTTCGTAATTGCTATGGACGTTTTGTAATATGGCCGCTATCCGCTCAAGCCCCATTCCAGTATCGATAGATGGTTTAGGTAAGGGTTGCAAACTACCATCGGCTTGACGGTTAAATTGCATAAAGACTAAGTTCCAGATTTCAATAAACCTGTCTCCATCTTCCTCGGCCGAACCTGGGGGGCCTCCCCAAATATGTTCGCCATGATCATAGAAAATTTCTGAACAAGGCCCACAAGGCCCAGTATCTCCCATAGACCAAAAGTTGTCAGAGGTGCTGATGCGGATAATCTTATCTTTGGCAATGCCTATGGTATTGGCCCACAAATCATAAGCTTCGTCATCTTCGTGATAGATAGTGACTAATAACTTATCCTTGGGTATCTGTAACTCTTTCGTCAGGAAATCCCATGCAAATTGGATCGCATCCACTTTAAAATAGTCACCAAAACTAAAGTTACCTAACATTTCGAAGAAAGTATGGTGACGAGCGGTGTATCCGACATTTTCAAGATCGTTATGTTTGCCACCAGCGCGCACGCATCGTTGTGATGATGCGGCCCGGGTAAAACTGCGAGACTCAGTGCCTAAAAACACATCCTTGAATTGGTTCATCCCGGCATTGGTGAATAAAAGTGTGGGATCATTGCCAGGAACCAATGAGGAACTAGAGACAGTTTGATGTTTTTTATCGGCAAAAAAACCTAAAAATGCGCGCCGGATCTCGGCGGTTGTCATACCCATTTACAATCCTGAAACCTTAATAATTAATTATAGTGCAAGCTTAACCCATGTTAAATCTACCTTGCGGTAACCACTACTGCCAAAACCATAACACGTTTTGTCACATATTGTCAGCTCTTGGAGGCCTATTTACAGCCACGTTTAAATGCATATTGAATTTGAACTTGGCTGTACCACGGAAGGACAAAAATCGCTATTGCTTTTGTACTTCTTGCCATTATTTACTGGTCTTACCTGAGTGTTTTTTATGAAAAACATGACAGGCCAGTTCGAACCAATCAATCTTTACTTGAGTCATCACCTCAAGCACAATTTGCCCATTTATCTTCTGTGGTTTAACCTCATGGCGCACCTTAGACTCACCTATGCCTTTATTGGCAAGGCCGCGGATGAACGCATCGGCAAAGCGTCTATCCGATTGTAAATTTTGTTCGCTAAAGATCTTGATACCTCTCACACAAAGATCCCGCTCAACATCCCGTTGCAACGATTTGTTGAGTCACTCATATTAACTATGCTCTCTGCCGGCCAGCAGTCTCGTTATGGTATAGTTAATGATCTTAATAGCATTGTCTGTCATATTAAGGCCATACACCTAGCAAAAAAATGGCTGTACGTTGTCTGATACCAATTCAAAATTCACTTTCAATTTTTTTACCTCAATTAGCCAAATCGGTCAGCAAATATGGGATGAATGTGCGCTAGATAGCGATCCATGCTGCCATTATGCGTTTTTACATGCTCTGGAATCATCAGGCTCAGTAGGTGCACAAAGCGGCTGGTCTGCCCAACACCTGCTGGTTTGTCATAATAACCAAGCCATTGCTGTATTGCCTTTATATCAAAAACAACATAGTTACGGCGAATATATTTTTGATTTTGCTTGGGCAAATACCTACAAACATTATGGTGTCGACTATTATCCAAAACTGATCTGTGCCATACCTTTCACCCCCGTTACAGGGGCAAGGATAATGCTCAAAGCAGGCTTTGCCTCCGAGGAGGTATTGCCATTGATCTGCCAACAGATTGAGCAACATATGCACGAGCATGGCATGTCATCCATACATTGGTTATTTGTGGATAAAGAAACCAGTGCTAATTTGGCCACAAACGGCCAGTTGTCTCGTCATTCCGTACAATTTCAATGGTTTAATCAGCAATATTCAAGCTTTGAGCATTACCTCGAACGCTTTAGTTCTCGTAAGAGAAAAAACATCAAAAAAGAACGAGCGGCGGTTTTACAACAAAATATCACTGTGGCTCGTTTATGCGCTCAGCAGCTAACAAAACAAGACATGCGCTTTTTTTATCATTGTTATACCCAAACCTACTTAAAACGCAGTGGCCACCACGGATACTTAACCGAAGCCTTTTTTCAACAGATATTCGAAACCATGGCTAATAACCTGATGTTGGTGATCGCCTATAAAGACGATGAACCTGTGGCCAGCGCTTTATTTATCTACGATGAAAAAAAATTATTTGGCCGCTATTGGGGGGCATTGCAGGAACTAGATAATTTACATTTTGAATGTTGTTATTATCAAGGAATTGAATTTTGCATAGAGCAAAATATTGCCCAGTTCAATCCTGGAACTCAAGGAGAACACAAGATTTCTAGGGGCTTCGAACCCATTTATTGTTATTCAAATCACAGTTTGAAAGAAAAGGGTTTTCACCAAGCGGTCAGTGATTTTATTGTTCAAGAAAAACTTCACATCGCCCAATATAAACAGCAGACTCAAGGACTGTTACCTTTTAAAGTCCCTTAGCATTAGTATTTTTGCCACACCAAAAGCATATTATTGGCCGGCATCTTGAGTTGTTGAGTCAGAGTTAATTGTTGGGTCCAGCTTTGTAACTCCTGAATATCTCGAATGCCCCCACAGCCCTGTTCGATTAAATGTAAATCGAAGGACTGATTCGAGGCACTGGAGTACTGTCCTTGTGAATTGAATGGTCCATATTGACAAAAAATCCCGCCTGTAGGTAAGTGCTCGCCCACCAATTCCATCATTAACTGTGCCTCTTGGGCTGGCATAATATGGGTGGTATTGGCCGTATATACTGCATCTACTTTGTCCGCAGGCCAGGCGTCTAAACCCACAGTAAAGTGTTTGGGTGGGCGAATATTGCTGGCGCCACTGTCATCAATCCAAGCATTGATCCCTTTATGTTTGTCGGGCATATCGCTGGTTTGCCAAGTTAAATGCGCCAATTTTGGAGCAAAATGGCTAGCATGTTGTCCCGTCCCCGATCCGATTTCAAACAGATAATGGCTATCGGCCAACAGCCCAGTTAACGCAGCGAGAATAGGTTGCTTGTTGTTTTCACAAGATTGACTAAAAGGCTTTTCGAACATCACTTTTTTCCACTATTGTAGGTTAGGTCCAAGCCATTTCTCAGCATCTGATCTATCCCAACTTTTCCTTTGGGCATAATCCATTAACTGATCATCTTGAATTTGTGCCACCGCAAAATAACGGCACTGAGGATGAGAGAAGTAGAACCCACAAACCGCAGCACCTGGCCACATAGCATAATTCTCAGTCAGTTTCATACCCGTATTATGTTCGGTATCTAGCAGATCCCATATCAACTGTTTTTCGCTGTGTTCGGGGCAAGCAGCATAACCTGGAGCGGGGCGAATACCTTGATATTTTTCTCGAATAAGTTCTTCTGGCGACAATCGTTCGTCGGGCACATAGCCCCAAATTTCTTTACGGACTTTTTCATGTAAATATTCAGCGAAGGCTTCGGCAAATCTATCAGAGATGGCTTTAACCATTATAGAATTGTAATCATCGCCATCGTCTTGGTAGGCTTGTGCCAAATCATCTTCCCAGGTTCCTGCAGTGACCGCAAAAGCGCCCAAATAATCTGCCTTTCGTGAGGACTTCGGGGCAATGAAGTCACTCAAGCAATTGTTAGCGCCTTTGGGTTTTTCAGTTTGCTGCCTGAGGTGATGGGCCACATGCAACACCTTAGTTCGACTATCATCTGCATAGATTTCAATATCATCTAACACACGATTTGCCGGGAATATGCCCATCACACCACAGGCTTGTAAATTAGGATCACCACATAGGGTTTTAAGCATCTGTTGGGCGTCGGCAAAAAGATTTTGTGCTTCTTTGCCCACCACTTCATCTTGCAAAATGCGCGGGTACTTGCCGGCTAAGGACCAGGTTAAGAAAAAAGGTGTCCAATCGATATAATCCACCAGCTCCCCTAGGCCAATACTGATGGCTTTGATACCCAATTCATTAGGCACGGGAGGCTGATATTGATCCCAATCAAACTTAAAACCATTATCGCGAGCTTGTGTCAAAGTAACAGGACGAGTACGTGGTTTCTTCTTGGCGTGCTGCTCTCGCACTTTTTGATATTCCAAGGTCAGTTGTTGTGCGTAAACTTGGCGATTTTCCTTGGATATCAGTTTTTGACAGACTCCCACAGCACGGCTGGCATTGGGCACATAAACCACAGGATGTTGATAGTTATGCTCTATTTTCACGGCCGTATGGGCCTTAGAGGTGGTGGCTCCCCCTATTAATAGTGGCAAAGTAAAGTCTAATCGTTGCATCTCTTTGGCCACATGTACCATCTCATCTAAAGAGGGAGTAATAAGACCGGATAAGCCGATCATGTCGACATTTTCTTCTTTGGCAACCTGTAATATCTTGGCGCTAGACACCATCACGCCTAAATCTATGATTTCAAAATTATTACACTGTAGCACCACCCCCACGATATTCTTGCCAATATCATGTACATCCCCTTTTACAGTCGCTAATAGTATTTTACCGTTACTGCTACCTTTATCTTTTTCAAGTTCGATAAAAGGATTAAGATGAGCCACGGCTTTTTTCATGACCCGCGCGGATTTGACCACTTGTGGTAAAAACATTTTACCTTCACCAAACAGATCCCCTACTACATTCATGCCATCCATTAATGGCCCTTCAATCACATGCAAGGGTTTCTGCGCTTGCAGACGTGCTTGTTCAGTATCTTCTACAATAAAGTCCATGATGCCGCGAACAAGAGCATGTTCAAGACGCTTGTTAACAGGTAATTCACGCCACTGCATGTTGTCTTTAACGACTGTCTTTCCGTCCCCTTGATATTTTGGGGCTATTTCCAACAAATTATCCGTGGCCTGTTCGTGACGATTTAAAATCACGTCCTCCACCGCCTCTTTAAGCTCGGGAGGAATTTGATCGTATACTTCTAGCTGCCCAGCATTAACAATGCCCATGTCCATACCCGCTTTAATAGCGTGGTATAAAAACACCGAATGCATGGCTTCTCTGACTGGATTGTTACCACGAAAGGAGAAAGAGACATTAGACAGGCCACCAGATATATGAGCGTGAGGCAGATTTTGCTTAATGCGTCTAGTGGCATTGATAAAATCAACCGCATAGTTGTTATGCTCTTCAATGCCGGTAGCCACGGCGAAGATATTAGGATCAAAAATAATATCCTGGGGGGGAAAGCCAATTTTTTCGGTAAGTAACTTATAACTGCGCTGACAAATCTCAAACTTGCGATCTTCGGTATCCGCCTGACCCGTTTCGTCAAAGGCCATCACTACTGTAGCAGCACCATAACGCTTCAACAGTTTTGCTTGCTTGAGAAACCTGTCTTCTCCTTCTTTTAAACTGATTGAGTTAACAATGGCTTTACCCTGCACACATTTGAGGCCAGCCTCAATGACTGACCATTTAGATGAATCGATCATAATGGGCACCCGCGAGATATCAGGCTCTGAGGCGATCAAATTCAAAAAACGGGTCATAGCCGCTTCTGAGTCCAACATGGCTTCATCCATGTTGATATCAATTATTTGGGCGCCATTTTCCACTTGTTGACGAGCAACATCTAGGGCCTTCTCATAATCATCTTCAAGGATCAAACGTTTAAACATGGCGGAACCCGTTACATTGGTTCTTTCGCCCACATTAATAAAATTTGCCGATGCCGGTCTATTTTCATCCTCTATAGGAACATTAACATTCATTACAGCAGCCTAATGGACAAAAGGTTCTAGGCCAGACAAACGCATCTTCACGGGTCGCTGGACAATCTTACGAGGGGCATGATTTTTAACCACTTGTGCTATAGCGGCTATATGTTCTGGGGTACTACCACAACAGCCACCCACTATATTCAGTAGACCCGACTGGGCCCATTCTTCAATGTGTGTTGCCATTTCGCCACTTTGCATATCGTATTCCCCAAACTCATTGGGTAAACCGGCATTAGGGTGCGCCGAGACTAAACACTCGGCCACCTGAGAGATTTCGTCCACATATTGGCGCAACAGATCAGGGCCCAACGCACAATTCAAACCAAAGGAAAAAGGGCAGACATGCTCCATGGAATAGTAAAATGCTTCTGCAGTTTGTCCTGATAAGGTTCTACCGGATGCGTCTGTAATGGTCCCTGAGATCATCACCGGCAAACTACGATCTAGCTCTTCAAATACGGTTTGTACCGCAAATGCCGCCGCTTTTGCATTTAATGTATCAAAGATAGTTTCCAACAAGATCAGATCCACCCCTCCTTCGATCAAGGCATGCGTGGCTTCTATATAGGCCTCAACTAAGGTATCGAAACTGACATTACGATAGCCTGGGTCATTCACATCTGGCGAAATAGAAGCGGTTCGACTGGTTGGCCCCAATACACCTGCTACAAACCTAGGCTTGTCAGGGTTGTCTGCGGTAAATCTGTCCGCTGCTTTACGGGCTAACCTGGCGGCCTCAAGATTGATCTCTTTTGCCAAAGACTGCATATTATAGTCGGCCATAGAAATAGTAGTGGCGTTAAAAGTGTTGGTCTCTATGATATCGGCACCGGCCTCACAGTAAGCACAATGAATATCATAAATAATGTCAGGCTGGGTTAAGACTAAAAGATCATTATTACCTTTAATATCCGATGGCCAGTCTGCAAAACGCTCACCTCGATAATCCTGTTCTTGTAACTTATGCTCCTGGATCATGGTGCCCATTGCTCCATCAAGCACCAAGATTCGCTTCTGCGCGGCCATAATAAGCTGTTGTTCGCCGGTAAACTGACTCAATGAAATTCCTATTGGCTTATGATCCTGTGTCATTTTGATAGTTGCGCTAAATCATAAGGTGTATTTTGATAAACATAATAATTTAGCCAATTGGTGAACAACAAACTACCATGGGCACGCCACGTCACCATTGGGTCCTTATGGGGATCATTATCCATAAAATAATGTTCAGGGATCTGAGGTTGCCCACCAGACAATAGATCTCTTTGATATTCTTGTTTTAAGCTATCAGTGTCGTACTCTGGATGACCTGTCACAAATACTAAGCGCTTATCATCTGAAGCAACAATATAAGCGCCGGTCTGCTGGGAGCTAGCCAGCACATTTAAGCCAGTTACAGACCGATAATCTTCTAGGCTTATTTGCCCATATCTAGACTGAGGTGCATAAAAGGCTGAATCGAAGCCACGCATTAATTCATCATGCTCATTTTGCACAAAGTGCTGGTAAACACCACTGAGCTTATGCGGCCTTATTTGCCTGTTTTTACCAAAATAATGGTAAACCGCAGCATGCGCTGCCCAGCATGAAAATAATGTCGACTGCACATTACGTCTAGCCCAATCCATGACTATGGTCATCTTATCCCAGTACTTAACGTCTTGATAAGCCAAATGCGCAAGGGGTGCGCCTGTCACTATTAAACCATCATATTTCTTATGCGCCACATCATCAAAAGCCACATAGAAGTCATCCATATGCGCCTTGGGGGTGTTCTTAGGCGCTTGGTTATCAATACGGATTAAATCAATATTGATCTGCAAGGGCGTATTAGAAAGCAAACGCAAAAACTGTTCTTCCGTTTCCAGTTTATTGGGCATTAAGTTGAGGATCCCCACTTCCATAGGCCTTATATCTTGATTGGCAGCTCTTTGAGTATCCATAACAAAGATATTTTCTTTGTTTAATACATTTTGTGCGGGCAAATTAACTGGGATTCTAATGGGCATGATGGCTACAAGAGATAAAACTATGGTTCTGAATTTGGCCCAAAGCTCACAGAAAGTCAACATCTTTACGTCTAGACGTCTAAATGAACAAATCCATTTATGTTAAAACAATCTATAAATTGACCTTTATTTCTCGATATTTGCAAAAATTCCGGTGTCGGGTGCAGACTTAATACTGCCAGTAAGAATACAAAAAAAGTGGGGCACTACAGGGGGGCTGGACAGACAGTAACTAAGTTTTGCTTTGATGCAACTTAAACAACAATTCCGCTTCCGCCCTTGGCATATCACATTCACGCATCACATCTTCAAGGCTTGCCCCTTGCGCGATAAGCTTAGTGCCTTGAGTATAGAAACGACTTTGCGGCTCTTGTTCAACGACACTGTCTTGCGCTGTGCGTAATTGTTCGAGCTGTAAACTCAAATCTTTGACTTTAGTATTCACACCATAATTGCCACTGCGCACTTCATGCAGTTGTTCGGATAGATTTTGTATCTCTTGGCTGAGGGCTAAGGCGGAGGATGATTGAGAGCGGCTATACTGATCAACACGAGAGAGGCTTTTCCGCAGGCGTGCTACCGCTGCCAAACAAATAGCGGACACCAATAAAGCCAAAGTACTTAATATAAGCGCTAAGTCCATAAACATCTCGTTGGGGCGGCAGGTTTGGGGCTAATCAATACTGACAGCAATGCATTAGCCCTCATCACCTGGCTCATTTTTGCCTAAATATTAGTGATCTCATTCCATTCTTCATCACTTAACAACTTGTTTAAATCTACCAATATCAATAATTGACCATCACGATTACTCACGCCTTGAATAAACTTAGCACTTTCCTCGGTGCCTACGTTTGGTGCACTGTCAATCTCTGATGAACGCAAGTAGACCACTTCTGCAACACTATCAACCAAGATCCCTACTACCTGATCATCAGACTCAATAATCACAATACGGGTATTGTCAGTAATATCTGAAAAAGGCAGGCCAAAGCGCGAGCGGGTGTCTATAACAGTGACCACGTTACCCCGTAAGTTGATAATTCCCAATACATAATCGGGTGCACCGGGAACAGGAGCTATTTCTGTATAACGCAACACCTCTTGCACCTGCATAACGTTAATACCATAGGTTTCTTCACCTAACTTGTACGTTACCCATTGCAGGACTTCATCACCGTTAGCGGCTACTGTATTACTTGAATTTCGTTCTTCGCTCATTCCAATCGCTCCAACCTAAAAAGGCTCATCGTTACTGCTTAACCCTTGATTTAACATACTAATCCATTGCTGTAAATTAACCAAGGCACACATTTTCTTTTTGACCATGCCCGACTGCCGGACAAACTGCGCCACTTAACATCCTATAGGTCAATAATTTGTCCGTTGACTCAATATTCTCATAAGGCTACTCTTTGCTGCTTAACCCTTGCTCCAACATACTGATTAATTGTTGTACATTAACCAAGGCGCACATTTTCTTTTTAACCATGCCAGACAACCAAGGACGACTACCGGTCAAATTACGCCACTTAACATCCTCGGGTAACAGCGTTTCGGTTGCGACAAGGTGCTCACAAGCTAAACCCCAACCACTTTTGCCAAGGGCTATAAGGTATTGATAGTTAGTGGCACTTACGGATTTATCTGACTCTTGTCCTGGCATCACCCATTTAGCCGTATCCACCACATTGAACTTCTCTTCTCGATGTAATAATACCCCTTTGAACCAATCAGGTTTACCAAACAACGGATTTATTGTATCAATTTTATGGATGCCGCCCAACTCAATTAACGGTACCGCTAGAGTCATGCCTGCTATCTCGAACAGCAATACCTGAAATTTATCTTCTGGTATCGATACAGTAGCAATGGATTGTTTATTTATTGCCGCTACATGACTTTTTTCGACCTCAGGCACAATAACTTTAGCCTGTAATGGCTGTAAGCTCACCGAGTCGTCAAGTTGAGGCGGCAATTCCTGGGTGTCAATGTTCGGTGAAGCTTCCAACAACTGTTCCACAGTTTGGCGCTGGATCTCCTCAACCATAGGTTCTTCAGTCAGCAAGGCTGACATGTAATCTTCCATTACATCTTCATTAGCAAAGGCTTTGTTACTCATGCCTGATCATCCAAATTTTGTAAATAACTGACTAATTTCGCGTAGGCGAATACACCTCTAGACCTTGGACAATACAACGAAGGCGGACTTTGAGCCTGACTTGCATCCCTAAAACGAGTATCCACAGGGATCAGTCCTTCCCAGACCTTCTCTTTATACTCACTGGTTAATGTGCTGTAAGCCTCTGTCGCCGCGTTCACTCTTTTGTCATACATAGTCGGCACTATAGTAAAAGCAAAGCTTTTTGCTAAAGATTTCTGCATGATCTCCATAGAATGTATCATTCTATCCAGCCCTTTAAGGGCTAAAAATTCAGTCTGTACCGGGATCACCACCCGATCGCAGGCGGCTAATGCATTGATCATCAATACCCCTAAAACAGGTGGACAATCAATGATAGCGTAGTCGAATTCGTCCGATATCAAATTTAGAGCTTGGCGCAAGATTAATCCCATTCCCGTCTGTGTACCCATTTTGCGGTCGAGAGTCGCCAAAGCCATAGTCGCTGGCAGTAACACCAATGAGTCTAATTTAGTGGAACACAGGCAATCTAAAACCCAATCTTTAGTGATACTCTTACCGCCCACAAATACATCATAAAGACTACTGCTCAAATCTTCTGAGTCGACACCAAAGTAATAACTCATAGAAGCTTGGGGGTCAGTATCAATTAAGATGACCCTATGTCCGGCCTGCGCTAGCAGTCCACCCATAGTAACAGTAGTAGTAGTTTTACCTACTCCACCTTTATGGTTCGCTACTGTCCAGACTTTCAAAGGCTTAACCGCATTTGGCTACAACTATTATTTTCACTACAAAACCTACATCATTTAGCTTTGTTTAGATTAAGGCTCAAGTTAAACAACCCCTCTAACCTACTATTTAACCATCTCTTTCTTAATAAAAGTTGCCATATCATCAATCGCATAATTTGCTTGGGCGATCTTTGCTAATGTTACGGCTTGTGGCATACCATAGACCACAGACGTTTTCTCATCTTGGGCCCAAATTTTAGCACCTAATGCATGCAATGTGCGACAGCCTTCTCTGCCATCTGCGCCCATACCCGTAAGTATCACCCCTAGTACATTACCACCATATACTTTTGCGATAGAATCAAAAGTAATATCAACACTAGGCTTGTAGGCTGCATTAGAAAAAACTTTTGACTCTGAAATCATAATCTTAGCACTACCCGAACGCCCTTCTACTGTCATTTGTTTGCCACCTGGGGCTAAATAACAGCATCCGGCTTTTACACTTTCTCCATGCTCGGCCTCTTTGACTTGCATTGGGCACAATTCGTTTAACCGTTTGGCAAAAGCCTGAGTAAAGGCCCCGGGCATATGTTGCACCATTAATACTGGAAAAGGGAAATTCACGGGTAATTCGATTAAGATCTTTTGTAGGGCAACAGGCCCCCCCGTTGATGTACCAATAGCCAAACAAGCATAATTATTAACCGCTCTAAGGGCAGAGGGTGTTGAAGACGAAAGTGGAGCAGACACACTGTTGTTAGCTCCACCCAAACTAGCAGAAATAGGTCGCGGTATGGGAGTACTAGCAGGGGTTCTAGTATAACGGGAGGCGGTAACGCTTCTGCCCATCTTATTGCGGGCTACTGCTTTGACTCTACTTTGCAACAACAATACCGCTTCTTTTCTATTTAAGGCGATATCCGCAAATTTTTTCGGCAAAAAATCCAGAGCACCTGCATCTAGGGCATCTAAGGTAGCCTGAGCACCTTCTTGGGTTAAAGAAGAAAACATGATAATAGGCACTGGCGTATTGGCCATGATTTTTTTCACGGCTGTGATGCCGTCCATTACCGGCATCTCAATGTCCATGGTCACCACATCAGGTTTTAATAATGCTACCTGATCCAGTCCTTCGAGACCATTGTTTGCTTCCCCTACCACTTTTAACTCAGGATCTTCTTCAAGTATTTGTTTTATTCTGCGACGAAAAAAGTTGGAGTCGTCAACAATTAAGATCCTATATGCCATTATCCCCTATCTACCCTTAATATATTATGCTCAGTGATATTGCTGATTTGAGATCTATGATTTTTTAGCAGCGTAACGTTTTAATAACCCTGGTACATCTAGAATTAAGGCAATACCACCATCACTGGTAATCGTTGCTCCAGCCATTCCTGGGGTACCTTGCAATAAGTCATCCAAAGGTTTAATCACTACTTCTTCTTGACCAATCAAAGCGTCAACTACAAAACCAAGCTGCTGTGTACCAATCTGCACTACTACTACATGCCCTTTGGTTTTATCAGACTTATTAACATTACGTCTAGTGGCTAGCCATTCGCTTAAATAGAATAAGGGTATCGCCTTTGAACGCACAATCATAGTTAACTGATTATCAACAGTATTGGTCTTACTCATATCCAAATTGATAATTTCATTGACAGAGCCCAGAGGCAATGCAAAGGTTTGTTCGCCTATAACAATCATCAAGGTGGGCAAGATTGCTAAGGTTAAAGGCACTTTAATTTGTAACGTGGTACCCACACCCATCTTAGAATCGATGTTCACTGTACCGTTTAACTGATTGATTTTAGTTTTGACCACATCCATGCCGACTCCTCGGCCAGACACTTCAGAAATTTCAGTCTTAGTGGAGAATCCAGGAGCAAAAATCAAATTAAAGGCTTCTACATCCGTCATTCTGGCCGCAGCGTCAGCGTCCATAACCCCTCTAGATACGGCGATACCTTTTAATTTTTCAGGATCCATACCTTTACCGTCGTCAACTATAGACAACAATATATGGTCACCTTCTTGGGAAGCCGAAAGTTTCACAGTACCCATAGTAGGCTTACCAGCAGCCTTGCGCTCGTCAGGCATTTCAATGCCGTGATCTACCGAGTTCCTGACTAAATGCACCAATGGATCGGCTAAGGCTTCGACTAGATTTTTATCTAAATCAGTCTCTTCACCCTCTAGTTCTAGGGTAATTTCTTTTTTCAAGGTTCTGGCCAAATCTCGCACAACTCGTGGGAAACGGCCAAATACTTTTTTAATGGGTTGCATGCGGGTTTTCATCACCGCACCTTGCAGATCACCAGTCACCACGTCTAAGTTAGCAATAGCCTTAGACATACTTTCATCAGTAATATTGCCGCCGAGACTTAATAAGCGATTCCTCACCAATACCAGTTCACCCACCATATTCATGATTTGATCTAAGCGTTTGGTATCGACCCTAACAGTCGTTTCCGCCTGAGGAGCAGAGACTGCTTTTTTCTCTTCTTTTTTGGCCACAGGCTTAGGCTTAGGGGCGGCTGCAGCTTTGGCAGTTACCGCAGGCTTTTTGGCGGCTGGCGGCTTGGCAGTGACTGCGGCTTGAGGTGCTGCTGGCATGGCCACATCATCTAAGGGGCCTTTACCTTTACCATGTAATTCATCAAGCAATGCTTCAAACTCGTCGTCGCTGATATCGCCACTGGCACTGCTGGCAACTGTCGCCTTGACGGGAGCCTCAGGCTTGGGTTCGTCTTCTGCTTTAAACTGACCTTTGCCATGTAACTCGTCTAATAAGGCTTCAAACTCATCGTCACTGATATCTTTGTCATCGGCAGGTTTTATTGGGGCGGGTATTTTCGCAGCTGGGGCATCGCCGCCATGCAACTGATCTAGTAGTGCCTCAAATTCATCTTCACTAAAATCTCCTGAGCTGGCGCTATTAGCAGCAGGTTCTACGCTAGCAGCAGGCTCAGCAGATGGTGCTTGATCCGCGGATTCAGGTTGGCTTAAACGGGTTAATGTATCTAATAAAGACTGTTCAGCGGGCACTAAGGGTTCCGCGGCTTTAACATGATCAAACATCTGCACCACTTCGTCGGTGGCTTGTAAGATCACATCCATTAGCTCTGGGGTCAGAGTTCGTTGGCCATTACGCATGACATCAAAAACATTTTCTGCACCGTGACAAATATCCACCAGTTCATTTAGCGACAAAAATCCGGCGCCACCCTTAACTGTGTGATAACCCCTGAATATTGCGTTTAATAACTCGCCGTCTTGTGGATTATTTTCTAGTTCGACGAGCTGCTCTTGTAACTGCTCTAAGATCTCTCCTGCTTCAACTAAAAAGTCTTGAAGTATTTCCTCGTCTACATCAAACCCCATATTCTAATCCTCTAAAAACCTAGACTCGAAAGCAAATCATCAACGTCAACTTGATCAGACGCTACATCTTCTCTACTGTCGGCATCCAAAATTGGACCCTCAGCTTTAACTATATCGGCTTGTTTCTCAGATTTATGAGGTTTTTCAACGACCTCTCTTGATCCTTTACCCTCAGCAGCACCAAACATAGTTAACATGTCGACCAAGCTGTCTTCCACTTCTTTTACCAGCTCAATTACCCGTCGAATGACTTGTCCAGTTAAATCTTGATATCCCTGAGCCATAAGCACTTCTGTTAGTAAACCAGACAGTTTTCCCGCATCAACACTGCCTTCTTTTAGAAAGTTGTCCAGTCGTTCAACTAGCATATTGAACTCACCGAGTTGTAATTGTCTTTCCATCAATTTACCCCACTCGGGCAATATGTCTTGCATACCGGTTTGCAACTTGTTTGCTATGGGCATACAAGAGTCCACCAAATCCATGGTTTTGTTGGCCGCTTCTTCGGTGGCTTCAATCACATAAATAAGCCTAGCCTGAGCATCTGGAATCTCTTCACTCGTTAGGTTGGCTATCTTGGGATCAAGTTGGAAATTATTAAGTGAATCATGGAGCTGGCGGGTTAATTTTCCTACTTCAGCAAATAATTCTTCGGGGCTGACTTGATTAGCAGCTTGGATTATTTCTTGGGCACCTTGATTATCACCAGCTTCAATTAAGCTGACTAATCTTCTTGCGTCTTCTACAGACATAGGCGCGGTGTTCAAGGTTGTCATACCTGTATTCCTCGTTATCAACCTAGCCTGAATTTAACCTAAGCGTTGGAAAATTTTAGCCAATTTTTCTTTTAAGGTTGCAGCAGTAAAAGGTTTAATAACGTAACCATTTACCCCGGCTTGTGCAGCGGCAATGATTTGTTCTTTCTTCGCCTCAGCAGTAACCATTAATACTGGGATACTTTTTAATCTTTCGTCGGCACGAATAGCCCTTAATAAATCGATGCCTTGCATGCCAGGCATGTTCCAGTCTGTCACAACAAAATCGAAATCGCCTTGTTGCAACATAGGCAAAGCAGTATTACCGTCATCTGCTTCTTGTATGTTTGCGAATCCAAGATCTTTAAGTAAGTTCTTGATAATACGACGCATTGTTGAAAAATCATCGACAACAAGGATTTTCATATTCTTATCCAAAACCACCTCCGCTGAGTCCTAAAACTCATCATTTTTATATTATTTTTCGTTTAGACGCCAATATTGCATGCGAGCTTTGAGCTTTAACATGGCTTGGCTGTGAATTTGGCTAACTCTAGATTCACTCACATCTAGCACTTCGCCAATTTCCCGCAAATTCAATTCTTCGTCGTAATACAGCGATAACACTATCGCTTCTCTTTCTGGCAAGGTAGTGATCGCCTGTGCTAATGCTTTTTGAAACGATCCCTGAACCAAATCTTGGTAAGGTGTGTCTACCCCTTTTGTCTGCTCAGAACTGACCACATCTTCGGTCACCCCTAAGTCTTCCATGCCAATAATTTTTCCAGCATTTACTTCGTTTAACATTTGGTGATAACTTTTCAGAGTCACTTCTAGTTTATCTGCAATATCAACATCTCTGGCATCACGACCCGTTTCTCTCTCAACTTTATTAATGGCATCGGTTATCGCTCGACCATTTTTATGCACAGAGCGGGGGGTCCAATCTCCTTTGCGGATTTCATCCAACATGGAGCCTCTGATCCGGATACCGGCGAAGGTTTCAAAGCTAGCACCCTTACTACCATCAAAGTTTCTAGATGCCTCGAGCAGCCCTATCATCCCAGCCTGGATTAAATCATCCACCAGGACACTTGCTGGCAATCTGGCCATTAAGTGATGAGCAATCCGCTTTACAAGAGATGAATGGCGTTCTACCAGTTCATTCTTGTCGGCAATTTGCTGATAAGCTGCAGCTTTACTGATCACCTGTTTTGACCTACAGGTTTTTCAGCGACTAATTGTTCTAAGAAAAATTCCAAATGACCGCCTGGTTGGCTAGGAATAGGCCACTCAATAGCTTTTTTAGCTAGACGGCGGATAGCCATTGCCGCCGGGGAAGTGGGGAACATTTCAACAATGGCTTTTTGTTTTCTAACGGATTTACGTACATTCTCGTCAAAAGGAATGACCGCCACCAGTTCTAACGCCACATCTAAGAATCTATTCGTGACTTTGGTTAATTTAGCAAAGAGTTCATCTCCCTCGCGCATGCTACGAACCATATTAGCCACTATTTTAAAACGAAAAATACCATGCTCTTTATTCAGTATCTTTATCAAGGCATAAGCGTCGGTTAGAGATGTCGGTTCATCACAAACTACCATCATAATATCTTGTGATGCTCTTGAGAAACTCAATACCATATCGGATATTCCGGCCGCAGTGTCGACTATTAACACGTCTATCTGCGATTGTAGCTCACTAAACGCCCGAATTAGCCCAGCGTGTTCTACCGGGGTCAATTCAGTCATAGACTGACTACCTGATGTCGCTGGTGCAATTTTGATCCCGAACGGGCCTTCTACCAAGACTTCATCCAAAGTACATTCTCCAGACAATACATGAGAGAGATTTTTCTCTACTCTCAGTCCTAACAACACATCTACGTTAGCCAAACCTAAATCAGCATCTAATACCATGACACGCTTGCCTTGCTGGGCAATAGAAATAGCAGTATTTAACGTCACATTGGTTTTGCCAACACCGCCTTTTCCACCTGTCACAGCGATCACTTTGATCATCCTGGACTGATTCATTCTTCTTAAGCTACTCGCTTGGTCTTCAATCATACTGCCACTGCTGCATTTTTAACATTATTCGCCGTATTATGAATTAAACCTAAGTTTTTATAAAGCTTCGCAGCCTTAGTAATTAAAAACTTTGTTTCAGCCGACTGTAAATCCTCTGGGACTTTTTGACCGTCGGTTAGATAGCACACTGGCAATTTGTTTTCGATTGCCACACTGATTGCTTCCCCTAGACTGTAACATTCGTCTAGTTTCGTTAATATACACCCTTGTAAAGAAATCTGTCGATATTCATTCACTGTTTGTTGCATCACACCATACTGGCAGTTGGCCTGCATCACCAAATAATTCTTTATGTTAATTCCAGAATTTTCTTTCATTGAATCTAACTGTCTGATTAGTCTAGCATCTTTTTGGCCAAAACCAGCAGTATCTATTAATACTAACCGTTTATTTCTAAATTGAAATAATAAATCAGACAATTCGCTGGCATTTTGAGCCTGTTTTACACTACATCCAATAATCTTTCCATAGGTTGCTATCTGCTCAAATGCGCCGATCCTATAGGTATCAATGGTTACAATCGCCACTTGGTCCGCGCCATACTTTTGTGCCGCCTGAGCAGCCAGTTTAGCAATAGTGGTGGTCTTACCGTTACCTGTTGGGCCCATTAATGCAACAACACCAGATTTTGACAAGATATCATCATGCCTAGTTTCGAGTCTATTGGCCAATAGTTTAAGTAGAAACAGCCAAGCTTCTCTTTCGTTGGCAGAAGTGGGAGCATAGGCTACCACGTCCTCGGCCAGTGCACCGGAAATTCCCATATGTTGTAGCTTTTGAATGAGATAACCATGCAACGGATGTTTGCGTTTGACGTCCTGTTCAAGCAGACCCGACACCTGAAACTCTAAAATATTACGTAAGGAAGACAATTCTTGACGCATTTCTTGCAGTACACTGTCTTGTGCATTGTTTTTGGCTACAGGGGCTGGGGGCGCAGTATTATTGACTTCAATAGCTTGCGGTTTGGGCGGTGGATCTAGCAAGGCCGACTGCGATTGTTTTTCTAATAACGCTTTTAAACTGTCGGGTGCAGTATCGCCAATGATCTCGCTTAAGGTTGGGATTTTTTTCTGCTGACTCACGGGCTGATCTATGCCCGCATTAACCTTAGGCATCAGCTGAGGTTCCGGTTCTTTATCATATGCTGCGACTATTTCAATACCATCAGCATGCTTCCTGTTAGACATAATGACCGCATCGCCACCCAACTCATCTTTGACTTGCTTAAGTGCTTCTCGCATATCTTTGCCATAAAAACGTCTGATCTTCACATATCCCCCTAGGGCCTTAATACTGCGTCAGATTATTGACCTACAGCACTGACAATTTTAATTTGCTTGTCATCAGGTATTTCCTGATAAGACAGCACATGTAAACCACTTACTGAATGCTTTAAAAACTTCGATAATACCGGCCTCAACATACCCGATGTCAGTAGTACCGCCGGTTCGCCTGCTAATTCTTGTTGTTGAGCGGCGTCATTTAGAGAGGTCTGTAGCCGTTCAGCCAAACCAGGTTCAATGCCCGCGCCGTCAGATCCCCCCGCTTGTAGTGACTGGTGCAACATTTGTTCCAGTTCTGGCGCCAAGGTAATAACAGGCACTTCTGCCAAGCCACCATTGATCTCTTGCACTATTAAACGTTTTAAGGCAATTCGTACCGCAGACACTAATACGTCTGGATCTTGACTCTTAGGGCCAAATTCACACAAGGTTTGTACTATGCTACGCATATCTCTAATAGGAACCCCTTCGTACAACATAGTCTGTAGTACTTTTACCACTGTACTTAGGGGCAGAATATCTGGCACCAAACCTTCTACCAATTTAGGGCTATTTTTAGCCAATAAATCGAGTAATTGCTGTACTTCTTCGTGTCCCAATAACTGGTAGGCATTGTTAGTCAATAATTGACTTAAATGGGTCGCTACCACAGTCGCCGCATCCACGACTGTATAACCTAAGGTTTGTGCATGCTCCCTTTGATTACTCCGTATCCAAACTGCATCGAGTCCAAATGCGGGGTCGGTGGTCGCCTTACCTTCTAATTTGCCAAATACTTGACCAGGATTGATAGCCAATTCATCTTCGTGGCTAATCTCAGCTTCTCCGACCGTGACACCCATCATAGAAATAGTGTAATTATTAGGGCTAAGATCTAAGTTATCGCGAATATGCACCGGGGGGATCAAGAAACCTAATTCCTGAGATAGTTTTTTCCTAACCCCTTTAATTCGTGTAAGCAATTCGCCACCTTGGGCCTTATCAACTAAGGGGATCAGTCTGTAGCCTACTTCTAAACCTATAGTGTCGACGTGTTGTACGTCGTCCCAACCCAACTCTTTTATTTCTGCCGGTTGTTGCCCCTGATCACTCACTTGAGGAAGCAGTTCCGGCTCATTGGCCCGTTTTTGCGCACTGTAATGACTGTAATAGGCGTAACTGGCAACCACTGCACTGAAGCCTAAAAAAGCGACATGGGGCATGCCGGGCACTATGCCCATCACAAACAGGATCCCAGCGGTAATATATAGGGCTTTTTGGTTACCCAGTTGTCTGGTTAATTCTTGTCCCATCTCCTGTGAATCGTTTTCTCGAGTCACAATGATAGCGGTGGCGACAGACAGTAACAGTGAAGGGATTTGCGCGACTAAACCATCACCTATAGTCAAAAGAGTATAAATTTCAATGGCTTCACTAAATGGCAAGTCATGCTGGATCATGCCAATAAAGAGTCCACCTACTATGTTAATTAACATAATAAACAAACCAGCTACCGCATCACCCTTTACAAATTTTGACGCACCATCCATGGAGCCATAAAAATCCGCCTCACTGGTGATTTCAAAACGGCGTTTTCGCGCCTCGTCAGCATCAATAAAGCCAGCGTTCAAGTCGGCATCAATGGCCATTTGTTTGCCCGGCATAGCATCTAAGGTGAAACGCGCACTCACTTCAGATATACGACCCGCACCGGCCGTCACTACTTTAAAATTAATAATCAACAGTATCGCAAAAACCACTATACCCACTGCATAGTTGCCACCTATTACTACTTCACCAAAGGCCTGAATAACCTTACCCGCCGCATCACCTCCTTCATGCCCTTCAAGTAACACAATACGAGTAGAAGCCACGTTTAGGGCCAATCTTAATACTGTCGCTATGAGTAACACTAAGGGGAAAATGCCAAAATCTACAGGTTTCTTGGTAAAGACAGATACCAGTATGACCACTAACGACAAGGCAATATTGAAACTAAATAAAATATCCAGTAGAAAAGCCGGCATGGGCAAAATAACCATGCCCATTATGGCTAGCAATACCGCAGGTGTGCCTAGCCCAGAGAGCACTGATTTGAATTGGTTTTGGTTAAACCGACTTAGATATGCAGGTAATTCCATAAGCGATAATTTGACGCTTTGTCAGCTAAAGTATAAGTAATAGTATGAATAGCAACTAGTGAGCCAATTTTGTTAAAACCGTGAATTGTTTTGTGAAATCAGCCACATCCTGTGACAAAAACCTGACTAACGTCTTAATTCTGGCGGTATGGGAAGGTTACGACTCAATGGATTAGGGCGTTTGCCCTTGCGCTGATGATATGCTTTAAGTTGATACACGTAAGCCAATACTTGCGCCACAGCCATAAATAATTTTTCTGGAATTTCATGCTCGGCTTCAGTTGAATAATAAATAGCTCGAGCCAACATAGGTGAGGCGACTATGGGCACGTCGTGGGCATTGGCTATTTTACGAATATGCATCGCCATTTCATCCACTCCTTTAGCCACCAGCGTAGGCGCTCTGGTGCCAAACTGATCATACTTCAAGGCAACAGAATAATGGGTAGGGTTAGTCACCACTACATCGGCATTGGGTACTTCTTGCATCATTCTGTTGGCAGCGGCTTGAAACTGTAACTTTCTGATCCTATTTTTAACTTGTGGATCACCATCTGAATTCTTATGTTCATCTTTGACTTCTTGCAGCGACATTTTCATTTCTTTATTGTGTTTGTAACTTTGATAAGGCACATCAAACACCGCAATAGGTATGAGGGCGCAGCACATAATAAGAAAAGCCCAGCTGATAAGATCCAGCGCATGAAACAAATTCAGTGGGTAGAGCTCTAGATCCAAATGTAATGCTTCATCACGAAACATCATCAGTGCCACATAGGCCATCAAGGCCACCACCAAAAATTTGGCTAGGGCTTTAAACAACTCGACTACGCTGTTCATGCCGAACATTCGCTTAAACCCAGCTATTGGACTGATTTTTTCGGCTTTTGGTGCGGCTGATTGCCACGTAAAGTTATAACCCCCTAGTGCGATATTTCCATAAACCCCTGCTACCGTCACTATTAGCATATACAACAATACTGGAAAACTAATGGTTTCGATGGCAAAGCCCCACGCTTCAAACATATGGGTGAAATCGTAAGTTTCATCTCTAGACAAGATAAATGTGCGCTGGGTGACTTCAAATAATGCCCGAGCAATTTCAGAGCCTAAGACTAAAAAAGTAATGGCGCTGGAGATCAATACTAAGGTGGTCGACAATTCCTTAGATCGGGCAATCTGTCCTTTCTTGCGGGATTCCTCAATTTTTTTGGAGGTGGGTTCTTCTGTTTTTTCGTTGGCATCAGACATATTATCTACCTCCCATTACTGACACACTAAAACCAGCTGACACATCATAGTTTGTGCCCGCTGCCACATCACTTCAAAATGATGGGTTAAGTTGCCTAAAGTTAACCACATGATCAGTAGTCCCATGATCTGCGCGATAGAAAAACCAATACTAAATATATTTAATTGTGGGGCGGCTTTGGTCATTACCCCAAAGGCTAAATTGACGATCAGCAATGACACTATAGGCGCCAAAGAGATAGTCACCGCAGACACAAACATCCAGCCCGCCCAATGGGCAATATCTCTAAACTGTTCAGGAGAGAACCAGACTTCACCAATTGGAAAAGCCTCAAAACTTAAGACGATCATTCTGATCATCGCCAAATGCCCATCCATTGCCCAAAATAAAAGGGTCGCTAGGATCAAATAAAATTGTCCTACTGCTGGCACATCAATGCCATTCACAGGATCGACCATAGAAGCAAAGCCTAACCCTGTCTGCACAGCCACTATTTGGCCCGCCAGTACAAAAGTATTGAGTACCATATTGGATAAAAATCCCAACGCAATGCCAATCACTAACTGCTGAAAAACCATGACGAACGTGCCCACCGACACCAACTCTTTAACGGGAACAGGTGGTATCACAGGTATAATAATCAAAGTTAAAAACAAACATAATAATGCGCGCACGTTATTTGGCACACTCTTAGCGCTAAATCCGACCATAGCCGCAAACATGCCTGATATACGCATAAACGGCAGCAACATATCGGCTAAAAATTGCATAACAGTGGCGGTTTCAACGTCCACTGATAAGGGCCATCATGTTATTCATCACAGGTTTTAACCTACCACTTCTGGAATGCGGCGAATGATCTCAAAGGTAAAGTCCATGAGTTGCGCAACCAACCAATGTCCGCCCCAACTTAAGGCAAGTAGCGTGACAATTAGACGGGGTAGAAAACTCATGGTTTGTTCATTGATAGAGGTAGCGGCTTGGAACACCGCGACAATCAAACCCACAAAAAGACTGGGTAAAATGATCACTGATACCAAAATGATCACCATTTGTAGTGCATCTTTCAAAATTTCCACAAAGACTTCTGGGCTCATCGTCAGAGCCCCATGCCAAAGCTGTTGGCCAGAGTACCAAAAATAAGATTCCAACCATCGACCAGCACAAACAACATCAACTTAAAGGGCAAAGACACAATCATAGGCGATAACATCATCATACCCATAGCCATCAGTATTGAGGCCACCACCAAATCCAATATGAGGAAGGGGATAAACAACATAAAACCAATCTGGAAGGCGGTCTTCAGCTCACTGGTAACAAAAGCCGGGATCAGCACATTCATAGGCACATCCACCGGATCTTCAAACTGACCATCCATACCACCAATTTGTACAAAGGTTTCCAGATCTTTGACCCGGGTTTGCGACAACATAAAAGCCCGCAAGGGCTCTTTACCTAAGTTATAGGCTTGAAGTGAAGTGATTTCTTCATTCAGATAAGGCTGTAGAGCCGTTTCGTTAATTTTTTCAAATACCGGCGCCATAATGAACATAGACAAGAATAGACTCACACCTATCAATATTTGATTAGACGGAGCCTGCTGCAGACCGATAGCCTGACGTAATATAGACAAGACTATAATAATGCGCGTAAAAGAGGTCATCATCATAACAAAGGCCGGTAGCAAGCTCAGGGCCGTCATGATGGCGACCACTTGCAAGGTCATAGTATATTCTTGTGAGCCATCAGGATTATCAGTCAAGGTTAAAGCCGGTATGCCTGGTTGGGCGAAAGCCGAAGAACAAAACAAGCCCAGTAATATAAGACTAAACAATAAGCTAATTTTACGGCTCATTTTTTTGCTCCTGGTTGCGCAGTTGCAGATTGCTTGCTTTGGGATTGATCATTGGCCAAAGCAGGATTGAGTTTGCCTGCCATAAATTGGCTTAATTTATCTTTAAACTTTTCATTATTGTTGAGGCTTTGATCAACCAAAGGCTCAGCTAGTTTAGCTAAATGATTGATATTGTGTGCGGTGACACCAATAAGGTGTTGCTCATCCCCCACTTGGATCACCAGCACACGCTCTTTGGCACCTGCCATCATCGAGGTCACCACTTTTAGTTGTGAGGTACCTGATTGAGTGACATTAAACCGTCGCATTAGGAAGGCGAGTATAAAAACGACGCCAATTACTAACAATAAAGACAGAAAAATTGACAGTATTGAGGTGGGGTTAGACAGGCTTTGAGGCTCTGCATGAGCCTCAAAGGCGAACAATAAGAAGGCACTGAAAGCAGCCCAAGCCGATGATTTAAAAGGCTTTTTCTTACCTAAGTTTTTTGATTCTTTCCAGTTGGCTAATAACATCAGTTAATCGAATACCAAATTTGTCGTTGACTACTACTACTTCTCCATGAGCAATCAACGTGCCATTTACTAAAACATCTAATGGCTCACCCGCAACTCGGTCCAGTTCCACCACAGAACCTTGGTTAAGTTGCAGTAAATTTCGAATACTAATGTTGCTTCTGCCCACCTCCATAGAGATGGTCACAGGAATATCTAAAATGGTATCAAGTTTACGTTTTTCAGAGGCGGTAATGGGGCGATCTTCCTCGAGTTCTTCTAGCTCAGCCAGTTCTGCGCTTAAGCCAAATTCGTCACCACCACCTGTTTCTTTACCTTCTTCATCAGCTTGCTCGGCCATGGCCGCTGCCCAATCGTCTAAACCGTCTTCTTCACTCATACTAATGCTCCGTTGTTCTACCAATCGTCTTCTAGGGTTTGTAGCTCAGCGTCATTATCTATTCTGCGCCCCCCTTTGGTTAATAATTGCAGCTCAGACTTGACTGAAGTCGGCCGCGGGATCTTTTCAATGATTTGTACGGCAACGTTCTCTCTAGAACGGCCAATTTTAGCTCTAAAGGTAGGTAAATCTTCTACCAATACTGTAATGTGCTCAGGCATTTCGATGGGAATAATATAGCCTGGCTCAAGTTGCATGATGGTTTCTAAATCCAAATGTACGTCCATCATATGAGTCGACAAGGTTACTTGTACATCCATGATCTCATCTCTCAGTGCCTTACTCCAACGTAGATCTGTGTCTTCCTTATCGCTTTGCACACCAGCATCTAGCAACTCTCTAATGGGCTCTAGCATTGAATAAGGTAAGGACACATGAAAATCCCCTCCCCCGCCATCGAGTTCGATATGAAAGGAGCTGATCACTACTACTTCAGTGGGGCTCACGATGTTCGCCATGGCAGGATTCACTTCAGAGTCCAAGTATTCGAACGAGACGTCCATGACCGGTGCCCACGCTTCTTTATAATCCTCAAAGATCAACTTAAGTAACATTTGAATAATTCTACGTTCGGTGGGTGTAAATTCTCGGCCCTCAATTTTGGCATGGTAACGGCCATCTCCGCCAAAAAAATTATCCACCAATATAAAGACTAACCTGGCTTCCATTGTGATCAGGCCGGTGCCTTTAAGGGGACGAAACCTGACCATATTTAGGCTAGTGGGTACAAACAAGGTGTGAATATACTCACCAAACTTAGTCATTTGAATGCCATTAATAGAGACTTCAGCCGAGCGGCGCATCATATTAAATAAGCTCACGCGCATATGCCGCGCAAAGCGTTCATTGACAATCTCTAAAGTTGGCATCCGCCCACGAACAATGCGATCTTGTGAAGAAAAGTCATACTCCAGCGCAGAGCCGTCAGACTCAGTGCTGTCTGCTTGTTCTTCTTCGACATCATCAACACCATGTAATAGCGCATCAATTTCGTCCTGGGATAATAAATCACTCACGTTTATACTCTCATCAATACGTTATGCTTATTGCATTACAAAACCAGTAAACAACACTTCTTCTACTGTCGTATTTCCCGTTATATCCAACAATGTCTTCTGCACTTCTTTTAGCGCGGTATCACGCATTGCAGTTTTGCCCGCTTCCGTTACCAAATCATCGGCATTAGCGGTACTAAATGTCCTTAACAATGTGCCTTCAATTGATGGAATATGCATTTTAACTTGCTCTTCACTGTTTGAGCCTCGCAACATAAGTTGCACTTTGATTTCCACTAATCGGTCACGGCTGGCACCTGGTACGTTAAACACAAAAGGCCTAGGCATAGACACATACAGCGCGGTACCTTTGTTAGCCATAGTGGGTGACATGTCCTCTTCGGAACCTGTGGCCATTTGACTGATATCATCCACTGGTACAGCTTCATCATTACCCATCAACAAGAAATAGGCAGCGCCGCCGCCCGCAATTAACACCACCACTGCGATAATAACGATCAGCATTAATTTGCTTTTTTTTGCACCGTCTTCAATTTTTAACTCTTCTTCGGCCACTTTAGCTTCCCAATATATAAGTACGTGAGGCCATTATCAGCCGCAAAGTATCAATGACCAAGCAATTTAAGTATTTATTCGTGTAATTAAACAAAATAATCTATCCCACCTAAGGCGCCATTCACTATTTTGTGTTGTGACAATAACTGAGTGTCATCTTCGCCACCACTGCTATCATCTTGGGAGGCGAGTCCTTGTTCGCCAGACTGAGATGGGTCGTCATCTTGCTGCTGTCCGCCATTTTCTTGGCGTACCGAAGATTGTCCTAGTTCAATGCCCTTTTCAGCCAACATCTCCCTTAATCGAGGTGTGGCGTTATCTACTGCGTCTCGAGCGTGGGCAGACTGCACCACAAAATTCACTGTGGCTGATTCACCAGACATGGCAATTTTAACGTTCATTGAACCCAGCTCAGCAGGATCCAAACGTATCTCGGCCACTAGATTTTTGCTGTTCATCATCCAACGCACCTTTTCAGCCAACTGAACTTGGCCTTCAGGTTTATTAATAGCGATAGCTTTTTCAAATTTTGATTCAAACTGATTGAGTTGTAACTGTTTAGTCTGCTCACCTTGTAGCTGCGACACTTCGCGTACCGCGGTCCCATATAATTGGTGATGTTCCTGGGTAACCGTTTTGTTCAGGTTTTGCCCAAAATCCAACAGCAGTGCTACGTTTTTAACCAATTGCTCGGTATTTTCCATCGCCTTGGCAGTAAGGGGAGTATCAGTCACTTTGATCAGACTGTCTGTGACTAATGCTTTTAAGTCTATACCCGGCTCTCTGCCTTGGGCTAATTGCGCCTTAAACTCCTCAACTCCAGTTTTCAACACACTGACAAATTCTTTTATCACCGCTTCATTGGCCACCACTAAATTAGCAGCACTGACATTACTGGGCTTTACGCCCCCCTGCTCATTGACGCTTGACTCGGCCCCAGAAGTCCTGGCAAAAAGTCGCTCGGCAATGTTCGCCAAGACCTTATTTAAACTGTCCTCTGGTAAAGTGGCTAAGGCCATGTTGTTGGCTGTATTTTCCTTAGGCTTTATTTCACCCACTACCGCCTCAAGCAATGCTTTATTGATCTGCAACGCCAAATCTGGCAGCGTCTGCGGATCTAAGGCAGCGCTATCATTTAGCGACACAGCACTAGGGCTTGAGATAATAGCAGTATCTAAGGCATTGGCTTTATTGGTAATATCAAGCTGCTCATCTGCCTTAACTTGGGTAAATTTACCCAATAGGTCTTGTACTATGGCAGGTTGTTCGATCACTTTTAACACAAGCTGTGTAGCGGTTTTCACTGGTTCAGTGTGCCCCGCTTCAGGCTCTGTGGTTAATTCACTAATGGCCTGCTGCACTGCCTTAGTAATAGCATCAGCAAAGGGCTGTTGATCTGCACTGACCTTTATCCCAGGGGTAATATTCTTAGCATCAGTGGCTAGATCATCAATGATTTTTGTAAGCACCATATCGTCTAGCGACGCGGTCTCAGCAACCTGCTCTAACAACGCGGTCCCAGCAACCTGCTCTAGCCCCTCTTGTGTGCTTGGCAAAAGCGTACTCAACCCCTCACTGGCCAAGGCATCTGGCTCATGGTTAGCTCGCAGGAACTGTGGTGTTGTATCTGTATCTAAGCCTTGCTTCGGCTTGATAAGATCAAGCAAGGAAGCGGCGGCGTCCCCATCAGTCGGCTCTTGGCTAGCACCAATTTGGTCCTGTAGCTTTTGTAAATTCTCTACCAGAGACACCCAGTCTTGAGCAATATCCGGTTTATCCACTAATAGATTGGCATGTATCGATGAGGCAATAGGATTTAATAGCAGCCCGGTGTCAGTATGAATAGGCCTTTGTTCGGCACCTTGATGAGTCAAATCTTCCAAGTCGGCGCTATTATCTTCACTGTGCAGGTCCAAAGGGGTCTGTGAGGATAGCGTTTGGCTAGTAGCTTGTTCTGCCTCAGTACTAGGTTTTTCCTTGAACTGTGGTTTTTCAGACTTAAGGACATGAGAGCTCGCCACACTGGTTTCGACCTCTTTATCTTTTGTCTGACTCGATGTTTGCTGTTCTTTTGCTTCTTCTGTGGAGTGTGCAGCAGAGGCTGGCTTGGGCCCACTATGGGGTTCAGCAACTGGCGCTTTATTGGACCCTTGAGCAGATTGCCGTTGATCTTGTAACAACTTAGCAAAATCTTGTTGTGGCCCAGCATCTGACAGATACTCTGGCCCGCCTGTGGAGGCAAAGGCGGCAACTTCTGATTTTGCTGTGGCAACTTGTTGCAGCATGGTATCTATCCTTTAGAACAAATGTCTGTTAGCTAATTCATTGCCCTGTATGCTCTGCAGCAAATTTACAAGGTTTGTTCGCCTGTTATGAGCCTGTACAAAAAAGTCGGTTAACAGCGGCGATATCCGTACTTGAGCAAAGACCATTCCAACTTATGCGAAACCTAATGAATACCGCGGTTATTTACGAATAAATCTTTGTAAGGACAGCTCATCCAACATCATTTGTTCCTGCTTTTCTTGCTTTTTATGTTCCGCTAGGTGCTGTTTGTCCAACAACATTTCTACCGCTTTACGTTTTCGTTGCTGGTGCAACCATAAGTGACGTCTCTGGTCTGCCACTAACACAGCTTGATTGAGGGTTTGGATCTGCAATTCACAGGCCTTATCTAACTTACCGATAAACTGTTGATGTTGACCAAAAATATGGCTACCTACCCCTTGTTTGGCCTTGACTTGGGCTTGTCGTAAGTAATCTAAACGGTAATTTTCCAAACCCGATAGCTTTTGTTTATTCTCTTGCCAAAACTGCTGGGCGATTTGAAAATCTTGAGACAGTTTTTGTTCTTTCTGACGTTCCCAATCGGCGACCATTTGTAATTGTGAGTAAGCCATTAGTGATTGCCTTGATACTTAATCAACGGATCATTACCCATTATCCTGGTCCTAAGCCGCCACTTAACTTACTCATATCAGCGACTCCTTGCTCAAAATCTAGCACTTGTTCCATGCCTTGTTGTAAAAATGCATTAATGGCTGGCTCGGCGTTGATCGCCAGATCAATTCGCGGATCGGTACCTTTGGTGTAGGCACCTATATTGATCAAGTCTCTATTACGTTGATAGTTTGAATACACTTGACGAATTCGCCGTGCCCCTTGAATATGCTCAGCTGATACCACATTAGGCATCACTCGACTGATTGAGGCTTCTACATCAATGGCAGGGTAATGGCCCGCATCAGCTAAGGTCCGGGACAACACTATATGCCCATCTAATATTGCTCGTGCGGCATCAGCAATAGGATCTTGTAAATCATCACCTTCGGTTAGAACCGTATAAAAAGCAGTGATTGAGCCTTGCTCGTCACTGCCATTGCCCGCTCGTTCCACTAAAACCGGTAATTTGGCAAACACCGAAGGCGGATAACCTTTGGTGGCTGGCGGCTCCCCCACTGCCAAAGCAATTTCACGTTGGGCCATGGCATATCGTGTCAACGAGTCGATCAGTAATAATACATTGAGTCCGCGATCACGAAAATACTCCGCAATAGTCACAGCAGTCTCACAGCCTTTTAGACGCATCAAGGGAGAAGTGTCGGCAGGTGCGGCCACTACAACTGATTTTTTACGCTCTTCTTCACTGAGAATATCTTGAATAAACTCTTTTACTTCTCGGCCACGCTCACCCACCAATCCCACTACTACTACATCGGCGGTTGTCCCCCGGGTCATCATGCCCATCAATACACTTTTACCCACGCCACTGCCGGCAAAGAGTCCCATACGCTGACCAGACCCCACTGTCACCATAGTATTAATGGCCCTTACGCCAACATCTAATGGTTTTGTAATGGGTTTACGTAACAGAGGATTCATGGGCGGCCTAGATAGAGGCACACGTTTCTCGGCTTTTATAAGGCCTAAGCCGTCCAAAGGTTGGCCATTGCCATCTATCACTCTACCCAGTAAATCCATTCCCACCGCTAGACCTTGTTCTCGATTTAGAGGCTGTACTCTGGATCCAGGCACTATGCCTTTTACTGCCTCAGTAGGCATCAGATAGGTAATATTTTCGGCAAAGCCCACCACTTCAGCTTCTATTTCTCCATCTACGGTTTGAATTAAACACTGGCTGCCTACCGGCATTTGACAACCCACCGCTTCTAACGTCAGGCCGATCCCCCTGACTAATTTGCCACTGGCCACTATGGGTTGTTGAGGGATTTGTTCTTTAAGACTGGCAATCCGGGCTAACATTTCAGCGCTCATAAGCTATTCGTCACTGCCAAACACTTGGCTTAGGCCTTGTTCTAATAGGAATTTGTCCAACACATCTTTGACTCTTCGCTCCACACTCACGTCCACTGCATTAGTTTTAGTGACAATTTCGCAACCACCAGCCGACAATTCTGGTGAAGCAATAAGCTGCCATTTGTGCTGACTGATCTCTTCGGGACTAAAATGATTGGTCACTAGACTCAAATCGCTAGGATTTAAATGGATCTGATAAAGATCTTCTTGGATAGGCAGCGTTTTAAGACCTTCGCTTAACGCCTGAAAAATCAAATCTTGATTAGTTGTGACTTCACACCTGATCACCGAGCGCGCTAAACTAACAGCCAATAACACCAACTCTTTCTCAAGTTTTTGTTCTACTTTACTCACAGGTGCCTGCAAACTATCAATGAGATTTCGCCAGGCCAATAGATCTATTTCAATTTGTTCTTTTGCTGTTTCTAAGCCCTGCTTAGTGCCCTCTTCAAGGCCTAGAGCCAGTCCTTCTTCTTGACCTTGGGCTAAACCTTCTGCATAGCCTTTAGTGTGTCCTTCTTGCTGACCTTTGGCAAAACCTTCGTCCTGCGCCGCGGTTTGCATCGCCTCTAACTCTTGCGCCGTAGGGGGCAATATTTCAACTTCTTCTTCTGGTGGCTCATACTTCCAATCAGATTTGTATTTAAACGCATTGGTAGTAGTATCCAACAGCTTTTGGGTATCTTCGACGTAAGGCAGCTCCCAAGCTGTCATCTCTTCGTCTTGCTCGTCAGTATTCATTAACCACCTGCCTTAAAACCTATTAGCCAATTACAGGAACTCATCGCCGCCGCCGCCGCCTAGCATAATCTCGCCCGCATCAGCTAAACGTCTGGCTACCGACAAGATCTCTTTCTGCGCAGTTTCTACTTCGCTGACCCTTACCGGCCCCATAGCCTCCAAGTCATCAATCAGCATTTCAGCCGCTCGTTTCGACATATTTTTAGTGATTTTTGCTTTAAGATCTTCTTCCGCGCCTTTGATCGCTTTGAGTAAGGATTCTTGTTGCACTTCACGGAGTATGGCTTGGATCGCCCGATCATCTACATCCACCAAATTATCAAAGACAAACATTAAGTCTTGAATTTGTTGACTCATTTCTTCATCTTGCTCACGGATCGCGTCCATTAGCTGACCTTCGACATTGGTATCTAGGTAATTCATGATGTCTGCCGCAGATTTTAAGCCGCCCATTTTCGCCGCTTGAGTGCCAGCCTGGCCAGCAAACTGTTTCTCCATGATCTCATTCAGTTCTTGTAGTGCTGCGGGTTGCACTTCTTCAAGGTTGGCCACACGCATCATCAGATCTAATCGAACTTTTTCAGGAAATTGGCTTAATATCTCGGCCGACTGCTCGGCATCCAGATAGGACATAACAATAGTTTGGATCTGCGGATGCTCGTTGCGAATGATACTGGCCACCTGCTTCGAGTCCATCCACTTGAGGGAATCTAAACCTTTGGCCCCAGTGCCCATCAAGATTTGGTCAATCAGGTTAGCAGCCTTATCTTCACCCAAAGCAGAAGTCAACGCACGTTTTACAAAGTCCGTACTTTGGAAACCAATGGTACTGTAATTTTGGATCTCTTCGATAAAATGTTTATGTACCGCAGTGATCTTGCTCTGAGTCATATCATCGATTTGGGCCATGGCTGAACCCAGCTTTTGCACTTGCTTGGGCTCTAAATGTTTAAGAATTTGCGCCGCGTCATCTTCGGTTAAACTGAGTAGTAATATGGCGGCTTTTTCCACCCCCTCCAGTTTTCCAACGTCATAACTTGTATCTTCAATCTGTTCTTCTTCAGCCATAATTTATTCCTTACACTGCCCAATGCACACTATCTTACGATTAATCATCAAGCATCATCCAATTTTTTACCACTTGAGATGAAAGTTCGGGCTCATTTGCCACCAAGGCTCTCACCGCTTTTAATATATCTTCATCTTTATGCAGATCAGGCAACATAAAGGTACCATCAGCAGCAAAGCCAACTTGAGACTCGTCAAACTCTTCTGCTAATAGACTAATGGTTTCATCACCTAGATCTAATCCTTCATCCGCATCTTGATTATCTGCGTTAATATCATCCGGGTAAATCAGTTTACGTACCATGGGTCTAACCACCACTAATATCAGTAAGGCGATGATAAAGATACCACCTCCCAATTTTATTAGAGGTAAGAATGTAGGGTCTTCCCAAAACGGCAACTCAGCTAGGGGTGCCTCATTTTCTCGGCTAAAGGGAATACTTACCACTTCAAGTGAGTCACCTCGGGTCACATCAAAGCCAATACCACCTTGCAATAAACGTCTAATATCCAGTAATTCTGCTTGGGGTCTAGGCGCAGTAGAAACGGTGCCATCGGCGGCTGTGGTAGTCACATAATCAAGGGCCACAGAGACACTTAAGCGGCGGATAACACCGGTTTGTTGTTTAGTGTGACTAACAGTGGTATCCAGCTCGTAATTTCGTGTGGCTTCTTTAAGATTACGTCCCGGGGTGCTTTGTGAGCTACCTGTGCCGGCGCGCTCTGGAATATTCGAATCTAGAGGTGGTTGGTTAGTCAAAGCGCCGGGAATGCCCGCTATAACCCCACCTATACTCGTATCTTCCACTGTCATTTCACTTCTGATAGCCGGCAAGTCAGGGTTATAACTACGCTGGGTTTGTTCAACAGTAGTGAAATCCATAGAGACATCGGCTTGAGCCGTATAATTGCCTAAGCCGAGTACGGGGATCAATATTGAATCGATTTTCTCAATGTAGGTACTCTCACGCTTCTTCTCCAAATCATATTCTTTACGAGAGCGAGCAGATTCAGCCCCCTGAGAGCCAGAATTTAATAAACGTCCGTTGCTATTAGTGATAGTCACTCTATCAGGTTCCAAACCTTGAACAGCCGACGCGACTATATCAATAATCGCATTCACTTCCTCAGTGTTGATCACCCCACCTCGTCTGGTGGTCAATACGACTGTGGCACTGGCTTTTTTCTCTCGTCTGGCAAATACATTCTCTTTAGGTAAGGCCAACAGCACTTTAGCTCGAGCCACCGCGTTCATCTCTTCTATAGTGCTAGCAATTTGCTGTTCACGAGCATGTTTTAAACGTACTTTTTCAACCCTTTGACTCACACCAAAACCCATGTCTTGCATAATGATGTCAGTACCAGCCGTTTGACTTTGACTTAGCCCTTGTCTGGCCATACCCAGTTTGATTTTTTGGTACTGGTTAGTGTTAACATAGACGGTGTTGCCTTCCAAACGGTAATCAATTTGCTCTTGATCTAGGTAGTCTAATGTTTCAATCAATTCCTGAGTTTGCATTTGACCTAAAGGGCGCATATCCGGCTCTTGAGCCCAAATCAAAATAAATACCGCAATCGCCACACAAATGACTAATGCAATCACCAAGGTAATTTGACGCATAAAGTCTGTGTTATTAATTGAGTCCATAAATCCAGATTTCTGTTCAACAGATGGATCATCAGGATACATATCGGTACCCATATCGCTCATTGCTAATTCTGTGCTTGCTGCTTCAGCCACAACCTAACTCCTAAACTGGCATACTCATGATTTGTTTGTAAGCTTCAAGTACTTTATTTCTAACTTGAAGCGTGGCTTCGAAGGCAATGCCTGACTTCTCTTTGGTCACCATCACATCCGCTAAGCTTAAACTTTTGTCGCCCATTTCAAAGGCCATGGACTGTTTCTTCGACTCGAGCTGCATACCATTGACTGTATCTAGGGCATTACCTAACAGATCTGCAAAGTTTTGCCCTGAGGGGTTGCCTTGAACAGAGCCAAGCTCACCTAGTCCCGCTTTGCTTTGCGCGGCCATGCCTTGCATGTCTTGATAAAGGGATTGTGCTTTTATATCCACAGGCTACTCCAGTTACAGAATTTATTGATAGTTCAACCATTCACGTTTCTAGGTACTTGCAAAGCCGATGCCAAATTACGAAACAAATTGAAGTTATTTTATCCATAACAATCAATGAGTTGAATAAAAAAAAACAAAAAGCCAGTGACGGTAAATTGACAATTAGATGGTTCAATAAAAAAACCGCCTAAATAGGCGGTTAAAGAGACTGTGTGGTGACACACAAAACGCTAGTAAATTGGTACGATATTAGGCAGGTAACTCAATGCCGACTTCGCGCATTTTTGCTAATTTGTAACGCAGGGTTCTAGGACTAATGCCCAGACGCTCCGCCACATCCTTGCGACGTCCTTTGCAGCTTTGTAAGGTATCTAAAATTATTTGATGTTCTTGCTGGCGTAATTCTGAACCTAACTTGCTGTTATCTTCTTCAATGACAGGTGAGGCTTCACCCAAAAAATGGCTTTCCATCTCTTGTTCAATCATTAAGTCCATGGCATCAAGTTGTGCACCATCAGCTAAAATAAGGGCCCTTTGGATGACATTTTCTAGCTCTCGTACGTTGCCTGGCCAATTGTGTTGTAACAACTTGCTGCGACCTGCGGCAGATAATATGGGTATAGCATGACCACTTTTTTGACAATGACGTTCAATTAGATGTTCGGCCAAAGGTATAATGTCCCCGGCACGTCTATCCAGAGGTAACCAAGTTAAAGGAAAGACATTGAGTCGGTAATATAGATCTTCCCTAAATTCTCCCTGCTCAACGGTCTTTTTCAAATTGCGGTTACTGGTAGCGATGACCCGCACATCTAGGGCAATGGTTTTGCGACTACCCAGTCTCTCTACTTCTTTTTCTTGCAATACCCTGAGCAATTTAACTTGCAACCTCAGATCCATTTCACTGATCTCATCCAAGAGTATAGTGCCACCTTGGGCTTGTTCAAATTTGCCGGGACAAGCCTGTAACGCCCCAGTAAATGCGCCTTTGTCATAGCCAAATAGTGTGGCTTCAAGCATGTTTTCGGGGATAGCGGCACAGTTAATCGCCACAAAGGGTTGTTTACTGCGAGGTGACTGATCGTGAATATACCGAGACAATACCTCTTTGCCCGAACCACTAGGGCCTAACACCATAACGGTGGCATTGGAACTGGCGACCTTCTTAGCCAGTTCCAATAATTGTAAACTACTAGGATCATCGACTATGGGGTTGGTGGATTCAACTTTTTGCGCCGGTGCATAACGCCCTACCAAATTTAACAATACTTCAGGGGCAAAAGGTTTAGACAAATAATCGGTCGCACCATCTCGCATGGCTTGCACCGCATCATCAATAGTTGCGTAAGCCGTCATTAATAAGATAGGTAAATTGGGGTGTCGGTTTTTAATGTTTTTCAACAATGACAGGCCACTCATGCCGCCCATTTGAATATCACTGACCACTAAATCCACGGGTTGCTCCATCAGTTTAAGCAAGGCTTGCTCGCCACTATCCGCTTCTATAACGTGATAGCCCCCCAACAATAAGGTGTCGACTAAGGCTTCTCTTAGGCCCGCATCGTCTTCGACTATCAATATTTTTGCTTGGATCATAATTTAGCTCCCGGTGGCATCTGCGTAATATGGTTGCGATCTTTGACTAGGATTTATCGGAGTAAAACTAGCGTCGGTATGATTGTTAATGAGGGCTGGCAACCTTAAGGTGAAACAGGCACCACCATCATCTAAATTAGTCACCTTGGCCTTACCATGGTGAGACTGAGCCACACTTTTGACCACAGCTAAGCCCAAGCCTGTGCCATTGCTTTTAGTGGTAAAGAAAGGTTCAAATAGTTTTGTGACATGCTCGGCGTTGATCCCAGGACCATTGTCTGTGACCGATAAATTGATCCACTGGTCATCGTCTAAATCAAGATTGGCTGACAAGGTGATCACGGCATGTTTAGGTTTTGCGGCCAAGGCATTGTGGATCAAGTTTTGTAAGGCACCCGCCAAGGCGGTTTTATTGCCCAATATCAACAGATCAGGGTCCGGTAACACTAATAACATCTTGGCCTGGTGTTTATGCAACATAGCTTCCGCCCCCTGTTGCACTTCATGCATAAGGTTTTGCAATGACAGGTCGGTTATCACTTGCTGATCACCACTCTTTGCGAATAACAACATGTCATTCACTTGGCTTTCTAGATCCCTAAGCCTAGACACTAGCTTGTCACTAAAGCGTTCCCGAGACTCTTTATTCAAGGTATTGTTTGATAGATTAGCCGCATACAACATAGCCGCTGACAAAGGTGTGCGTATTTGATGGGCCAAGGAGGCGACCATTTTCCCCAAGGATGACAACTTCTGAAGATGCCCTATTCTTTGTTGTAGCTGACGAGTCTCAGTTAAATCCGTTAATACAATGAGCTGTCCGGGCTCTTCAACTAATGGGGTAATAGATAATTTTACTTTTCTGCCATCAAACAATGAGACTTCGTGTCCATCATCAGCCTGTGGTTTAAAAGAACGGTGAATAATTGTTCGCCATAGCTGCCCCTCTAATGGCTCACCTAATAGCGTTCTAGCCAATTCATTTGCCTGTTTAATTCGGCCTTTACCATCAAGCACTACTACACCGGCTGGCATAACCTGCAACAAGTGCCCTAAACGATTAGCCTGAGATCGCAATGCTTCAATCTCTGCGGCATTAGGCGTCAGCACTTGAGCAGTCTGAGATGACTGAACAGGCGATCCTGACGCTTGGCTAACACTAGGCGTTTGATTATTCAGTGCTCGGTTTGTAGTTCCCATAAATTCCCCACGTCAAAACTTAGACAGAATGATTACAGGGAAGATAAAGCATATGCCATGCCAATATATTTTATGTTTTAAATCAATTGTTTAGATGCAATATTGTTGGAAACAGGAGACGTCAATGAAATGACAGAGGTGATACAAGACAAAGATCTAGCCTTTATTGATATCGTACTTTCGCATTTTTTCTACTAAGGTGGTACGTCTCATACCTAGTGACTCAGCCGCCCGGGCGACCACCCAAAGTTGCTGCTCTAGGGCCTGGGAAATCAAGCTCACTTCGAGATCAGAAAGGTATTCTTTCAAGTTCAAGCCGTTAGCCGGTAACTCGGCTGACAAATGACCATTTAAAAACACTTCGGCGCTTTGAATACTCTCGTCTTCGTCTTCGACCTCACCCTCATCACCGCCAAACATGGCGTTAATGGCCTCACGCTCCAGTAATTCTTGTGGATAGTCAGGTTGGTAGGCTTCAATGTCCAAATGTTTGTATTTGCTGGGAAGATCCGATAAGTCGATCAGTTGATCGGGATACAAAATCATTAAGCGTTCGACTAGGTTAGACAACTCACGCACGTTACCTGGCCATTTATGCTCAATCAGTGAGTTTAAAGCATGTTCAGTAAACCTAATTTGCGCATTATCCCCTTCTAATCTAGACACCAGCTCTTGTAGCAGCAAAGGGATATCTTCTTTACGTTGACACAAGGCCGGACTTTCAATTGGAAACACGTTCAGACGATAATAGAGATCTTCTCTAAATTGGCCTTCCTCAATCATCAACTCCAAGTTTCGATGAGTCGCCGCTATGACTCGCACATCGCACTTGATCGACTTACTACCGCCTACTCTTTCATAGGTTCTTTCTTGTAATACTCTCAACAGTTTCACTTGCATCTGTAATGGCATGTCGCCAATTTCATCCAGAAACAAGGTGCCTCCTTCGGCCAGTTCAAAACGACCTTTACGAGTACTCACCGCACCAGTAAATGCTCCTTTTTCATGGCCAAACAATTCACTTTCTAATAATTCACCTGGGATAGCACCACAATTAACTGGCACAAAAACCTTGTTTGTGCGCTTTGACAAAAAATGTATATTGCGCGCCACCACCTCTTTTCCCGTGCCCGACTCACCTAAGACCATGACATTGGCCTCAGAAGGCGCCACTTGTTCAATCAAGTGGCGTACATGTTGGATCTGCTGGCTTTTACCCACCAAACTTCTAAAGAGTCGTGTTTTGTCGGAAGTGCTAGTTTTGGTATTGGGTTGTAAACGCTTGTACTCTTGACAGCGGTGTAACATCTGAGTGAGTGCTGGATAGGTGATAGGCTCGCTGATCGTGCCGACTATATTGTTGGCCGATTCAAAACCGGCAAAGTCGCCCACCAGCACAAAAGGTTGATGAGGAAACTTTTCGCTAATATCTGTGGCTAATTCATTACCGGTGTTGTCAATTAACACAGCGGTAATATCTGTTCGGTCTTTTAGGGTCTGCACGGCTAAAGGCAAAGCCACACTAGAACAGGACTCACCTACGAAGCTTAAAATAGTAGTTAGATTATTCGCCCGCACACTGTCAGAACCAATAATCAAAATATTATTCATGCAACTCCTTAGCTTGATATTGTTGTTACTTTTAGGGGATCGGACATGATTTTAACAATTCAGTATGGGATAGCAATAGAATTCAACGGAAATTGTGCTCATATATTTTATATATATTAAGATATCAAGCTGCTCATACAAAAAGCGAAAAAAACTGTACATACTGGCTTATCAAAGTGTTGCTCAAGTATTAACCATTTAACAAGGACAATACTTGCCCTTGCTGTTGATTGGCCTGTACTTGCAAGGCAATATTAGTCTGACTTAGAATACTTGTTGCGGCATTTTCAGAGCTGGCGTGAGCAAAATCAGTGTCTTGTATACGGCTTCTAGCCGCTGCCACGTTGACATCTGTTTGCTGTAGATTACGGGCAGTACTGGCAAAACGATTCTGCGTCGCACCCAAGTCTGCCCGAGCATCGCCCACAAACTCAAGGGCACTATCAGCGGCCGCTAAGGCTTGCTCTGCACCTTGGGCTGTGGATAAATCCACATTTAAAATATCAGTTAAATTCCCGGCCACATCTTGAGTTTGCACACCTATGCTCTGCCCAGCATTAGCTCCTACTTGAAACGCCACTTCAGAATCAGCACTTAACAAAGGTTTGCCGGCAAATTCAGTTTGCTCTATGGTTTGCCCAATATTTTCCTGAAGTTGATTCACCTCGGCTTGGATGGCCTTACGATCCGCATTATTCAAAAGGCCGTTACCTGATTGAATGGATAATTCCCGAATACGTGCTACATCTTGATTAATGCCCGCTAGGCCACCTTCAGCTACTTGGGTCAATGCAATGCCATCAAAGGTATTGGAGATAGCTTGCCTATTGCCTTCGACCTGACTGGTCAAACGGTCAATGATCTGTTGGGCAGCCGCGCCATCCGCCGCGCTATTAATACGCTTGCCAGAGGCCAGTTTCTCGAAAATAGACTCTTGCTTTTGCTGAACTTGCTGCAACAAGGATGTGTTAGAACTGGAATTAACGTTTAACATGTTACGCCCCTCTCTCATTTGGCAATAGTCTAACAAATAATTATTTATAAGTTAACCTATATAGCCGTAGGCCTATAATATCTGGCTATAAGTAGTGAGGCCTAATAAGCCTAGGGCGTTCATTAAGTGTTAAGTTCAGACCAAAAAATGCTGTTTACCTAGGATTTTTGTGCAGTTAATTGTAAACTCATCGGTATCAAAATGAGTATTAGTCAGACATGAGTTTATTTACCCTATGCTTAAAAACATCCGCCTGCACATAGAAAAAGACGAACACAAACAAGCACAGCTCGATAGACAACTGGCAGCAACTATACTCAGTACTCATTCCGAAAACATTAACCTATTTCAGCGTATTATTCCCTCGCTGCTGAATGAGGTGCAATCGCCAGACCTGCAAAACTACTCGCTGTTTATTAATAAACACGGTGAAACCAACATTGTGGATTATGGCCAAGGTAGGACATTTTATGGCTTTCACCCGCAACAAGAAGTACAGCAGCAGATAGAGAGTTTTCAGACTCATTGTCCACAGGTGAGCCTTGTTCATGAGCCCCAAGGTTCGGTAAAAGAACCAGAAAAAAACGAGCCTGCCAAGACTATTCAAGATATAGAGCAAGTTAAAATTAAGCTTAAGCAAAGTGGCCTGCCGCAAGAGGTTGAATGTTTAGTGATATTAGGCTGTGGACTGGGGCTGCATTTACAAGGTTTGTTAGAGCAGCACACAATTAAAAATGTGATCGTTTATGAGCCAGAACTACAATATTTTCAATGCTCGGTGATGGCGACATCTTGGAAACATATCTTTAGATTGTGCAAAGAAAAAGATACCAACATATTTTTACAACTGGAAAAAGACGGACGGGATCTGGTAGATGATATAAACGAATTAAGAAATCAAACGGCTATTTCCAGCTTTAGCATTTATAAACATTACAATCATCAAGTGTTTAACTCCCTCTACGCAAATGTATGTTCGAGAAGTTGGCAAGATATAGAAGAAAATGGTTTATCTATACATTCAAAAGCAGACTATTTAGATTACATTCCCCATTGGACCACTGAGTTAGATCTTAATCAATATACATTGGCGTCCTCGGCCAGCGATCTTTATACCAACAACCTCAAAGCCTTTGAAAAATATTTTCCCGACATTTACCAACAATACAAAAACTATACGCCCACAAAGTGGCGACCTATCACTGATAGCAAAAATGAAATAAATCTATTAAAAACAGAAGGTTTATATTCATGGTATGGGCAATCTCCAAAACAAGACTGTATTTTAAACTTCAATAATTTCAATGAACAACCGAATAAAGATGGCCTAGTATTGGGGTATAATGGCACTAAGCTAGCCCATTATATTCACTATCAATTTGTCAAAGAAACGGAAGAGTTATTAAAGCAATCAGAAGAAGAGGTCGGTGCCCTGCCAGATGATGTGCCCTCTATCATCATGTTTGGTTTAGGTGTGGGTTACCAATTAGAACAATTGCTCGAAGAGCATAGAGTTGAAAAACTTTTTGTGTGTGAGCCCAATCCAGACTTTTTCTACGGATCCTTGTTCGCTATAGATTGGCAGAAAATATTTGAGACGGTTGAGCAGTCTAGCTCGCGGATCTATTTAAACATTGGAGATGACGGCACCAATTTATTTCGAGACTTGCTTAGCCAGTTTTATGCTATTGGGCCTTACATTCTCAATAGCACTTACTTTTATCAAAGTTACTACAATGCTTCATTAAACAGTGCCATATCGCAACTAAGAGAGCAATTACAGGTTGTTATTTCAATGGGCGAGTATTTTGACCACGCCTATTATGGCATTGCCCATACCAAAGAAGGCATGACGCGCCAATATCCGCTATTAAGATCACAACCGGCTAAAAAAATGGATTACGATGACAAAGAAGTCCCCATTTTTATCGTTGGTAATGGCCCGTCTCTCGACAGCTCTATTGAGGCCATCAAAGAATGGCAAGGCCAAGCGATAGTAGTAAGCTGCGGTACTGCTCTGCAAGTCATGTATCAGCATGGCATAGTCCCCGATTTTCACGCAGAGATAGAACAAAATCGATGTACCTACGATTGGGCTATATTAGTGGGGGATCTGGCCTACCTTAAAAAGATCACCTTAATAACTTGTAACGGTATTCACCCCGATACAGGGGATTTATATAAAGAAGTGTTAGTGGCTTTTAAAGAGGGGGAATCATCCACAATATCCTCCCTCAACATATTAGGACGAGAAAACTTCGAAGTGTTACAAAACGCTTTTCCCACCGTGAGTAATTTTGTTTGTGATTTGTTTAGCACCCTTAGCTTTACCAGTATTTACCTAATTGGCGTGGATTTAGGGTTTGTCGATGTGAAACATCACCACTCAAAAGATTCCGGCTATTATCAAAATAATGGCAAGGAAACCTATGATTACGCCAAAAGCGCCAATACCTCTTTAATGGTACCTGGTAATTTTAGACCCAATGTTAATACGAAACATGAGTTTAAAGTTTCAAGGCAGATTATCGAACAAGTCACCAGTGGTAAGCCTCAAGAACAGAGCTTTTACAACTGCAGCGATGGCGCAAGGATCAAAGGTACATTGCCAATTAGAATTGATAACTTACTGATAGTCGCCACATCAACCCAAAAACAGATTGTTATGGCAAAACTGAAAACAAAGATATTTTCAGATGACCATTTAGAAGGATATATTGAGAGATTTGCCAAGGTGTTTTCAGAAGACGTATTAGTTGATGAGGTGCGTCAGTTTAAAACCTTAGTCAGTAAAAATATAGCCTCTGCAGAACAAGCAAATCATCTCATAAACAAACAAAAAGAAATGTTATTTGCATCCTATCAAAAGGGAAATTCACTGTTGTTCTATTTTTTATATGGAACGGTAAATTATGTAAATGCAGTACTAACAAAATCTTTACACGCTCAAAAATCCACCGGCTTTTCACTCGATATTTTCAATCGAGTGAGAAAAAAATGGGCAAGAACATTACAAGATATTAACACCAGTATACAAAGCACAACTTTTGACACCTCCTCTTATAGAGTGGTAAGTAGAGAACTGTTATCACTGCAACTACATGCTACAAAAGAACGAGTATTAGTTGTCACAGACTCCTGTGAATTTCGTGACAGTATCCTGGCTGTCATAGCGTTTCGTCACGACTGGCTTACGCCTTGCGATATTTTAACCCCTGAGGAAAGTGAACATTATCCACATAAGCCTACTTACTCTATCTATTATGTAAGCCAAGAGTCTAGCCATATAATACAGGGTGTTCGCTCTACCTTAGTGCTCGCTGACACGCCTAATAGGTTGGAACTAGACAATGAAAATTTAACATCTATTAGTATTTTGAAAGAAAAGAAGACCCAAAACCATTTCTTAATCATGGCCTACATGACGCTTAAAGTGAGCCAGAGTGAATATCAATGTGCAATGATCATTCCCAAGAGTGCAAGTACCGGTAAGGCCACTAAATATCGCAAACATATCACTCATGCCAACCAACTAGAATACGTAGCTTATAGCTACCCAAGGTATGTGTGCCTCTACTTGCGTGACAGAAAAAAGGACCAGACTTTGTTATGTCGTGATGGTTCAAGAGGCAAAAAAATCATGGGGAAATTACAAATGAAGCATCTGGTTTATTAGATCGAAACTGTCACCCCTTAGCATTACTTGAACAGCAAGGGCCTATTTCTGATGTCTGGTGCTCAAGTTTATGACCCTCGAGGTCGATATATTGGGTATCTTCAAAGGTCGTAAATATTTGACTCAAAAGTGTCAAAGTCATGAAGCGTCGCAGCAATATAATGACTTTAAGCGGCAACCCTATAGGTATAAAAATGCGTGTTATTTCAATAATTGATGATTCTTTTCTAGGTATCTAATCATGTTTTCCAACATCTTTGTTCGAAAGAAAAAAAAAGAAAAAATAATTATATTTGGAACAGGATCGGCTGCAGTTAAATATGTAAAAAACGTAAAAAAGACTCATGAAATAATTTGTTTCATGGATAATGATCCTATAAAACATGGCAAGAAATTACATGGTTTATCTATATTTCATCCTGATGAAATCAAAAAATTTCCCGACATAAATGTGGTAGTAGCAAGTGAGTTTTTTGACGAGATTTATGCAAATTTAAACGCCAACAGACATTTTACTAACACCAACATAATTTATTACAGAGCGATGAACACGCCAAAAACGTTTATAACAAAAATCAAGTTGTTACTGATAGAGCAATTAAAAGCCTTAGCTTGCAGAACGCCTCATATTTTAATTCCATTAATTAGATCACTATTAAAAATCCGCGGCTTTGATCTGATTGAAATCAGCTCGCTAGATAAAGAAACAGACCACAGAGTGGCGATATTGAGAGCCGCAAAAAACGAAACCGTAGTAGGCCCTAACTTTGTGAATGGCATACAAAAAGAAATTCAATTAGAAATACCTGCGGTCGCCTTGTACCGATTTCATGATTGTAATGTCTCAATTAACTCCAGAGCATTTGGCATTCAAGACAAAGTTATCATTGAAAAGATCCACACTGTGAGCGATACCGTGGCCAAATATAACAGAGGCCATTTAATTCATCACTTTCAAAATCGATTAGCACTGGTGCAAGTTGATAATAGAGATTTTTTGTCTCAAGGCATTTTGATAAATAGCTATTACGATAAAAACTATTACCACTGGATAATAGATATTTTTCCTCAGCTGATATACATCAATGAACTACCGGCACAATATAATGACTTTCCCATATTAATTTCCTATATGGCCGAAAAGATAGATTCGGTGAAAGAAATGTTGTCTCTATTCAATATTAATCGAGACATTATTTACTTACCCAGTAGTAAGAATTACCGTGTCAAAGACCTGTTGATCATCAGTTCACCCAATCGGTATTGCCCTAGAATAATTGGTCCGGCTTGGTCTCAGGTCGACTGTTCATTCTGCCGCAAAGATAGCATCCATTATATCAGAAACCTGGTTAGCGCTAAAAACTCATCCCAAGCAAGTGGCACGGCGAAAAGAATATTTCTAGCGCCTTCTATGAAACATCGAAAATACAATCAAGACGAGATATTTAACGAATTACAAGTACATGGTTTTATCAAAATCAACCCAGAACGCATGGGTTTGGCACAGCAGGCTGAAATTTTTGGCAATGCTGAAATGATCGTTGGTCCAACCGGCGCGGCCTGGACAAATTTAGTTTTTGCCAAACACGGAGCTAACGCATTATGTTGGATGGCTGAAGAATGGGGCGATGCGTCAGCATTTTCTAATCTGGCGGACATAGTCGGTGTTAAATTAGATTATTTAACCTATCACGCTGGTGTGGATAATCACCTTGACTTATATAGCATGCGGTACGAAATTGCCCCACATGAAGTTAAAAATTGGATAAGAAAATTCATCAACAATAAGTAGAGGATGATTTTGAACATTAAACTAATACAATTAAAAAGTTGTGGTGATGAAAGAGGTTCATTAATTGCACTTGAAGAAAAGGGCAATATCCCATTTGAAATAAAACGCGTTTACTACATGTTTGATACTGGGCAAGGAGTGCGCAGAGGCTATCATGCGCACAAAACCTTAAAACAAGTGGCTATTGCCGTGCGTGGCTCATGCAAATTTATGTTGGACAATGGTTCCGAAAAAATAGACGTAACCTTAAACCATCCAGCACAAGGCCTGCTCATTGAATCCTTTATGTGGAGGGAGATGTTTGATTTTTCCGAAGATTGTGTATTAATGGTGTTAGCAGACCAGCTCTATGATGAACAGGACTATGTGCGTAATTATGACCAATTTATTGAACAGGTAAGTGCCAGTGAGTGAACTCATCCATGCATTGAGTGACGTTCAGACAATTCACATAGGCGCAGATACTAGGGTTTGCCAGTTTAGTGTGATATTGCCCGGAGCGGCTATCGGCCGGGCCTGTAATATTTGTGCCCATACTTATATTGAAAACCTTGTCACTATTGGTGAGCCTGTCACAATTCACTCTGGTGTATACTTGTGGGATCATATGGATATGGATATGGATATGGATATGGATATGGATATGGAAGATGATGTATTTATTGGTCCCAATGTCACCTTTACCCATGACAAATATCCCCGCTCCAAGCACTATCAAAACACACGTTCTGCTATCAGGAGCAAGCGTGGTGGGTCGATTGGTGCCATTGCAACTATTGCACCCGGTATCACCATAGGTGAATTTGCTATGGTTGGGGCTGGCACTGTGGTGACAAAAGATGTGGCCGATAATACCCAGGTTATGGGAAACCTGGCCTCAAGAGTGTGTGATATTGAGTGACAAAATGATTAAATTTCTAGATTTAGCCGCGCATAACGCACAATATGCAGAACAGTTAAAAGCGGCAGCCTGTCGAGTCATTGATAGCGGTTGGTATATTCAAGGCGCAGAGCTGGGCACCTTTGAAAAACAGTTTTCTGAGTATTGTGCCGTCGAACACACCATTGGGGTAGCCAATGGACTTGATGCATTATCATTAATTTTAAGAAGCTGGAAGACCTTAGGCTTACTGAAAGATAAGGATGAAGTGTTAGTGCCCGCCAATACCTTTATCGCCTCTATTTTAGCCATTAGTGATAATGATTTGACACCTGTTCTAGTGGATCCAGATCCTGCGACCTTTAATATCTCAGTGCAGGGCATACTGTCAGCACGCACAACCAGAACACGTGTCATTATGCCTGTTCATTTATACGGCCAAATGGCTCCTATGGACGAAATCATGTCCATCGCCCAGCGCTATGATTGGTTGGTACTAGAAGACAGTGCCCAGGCGCACGGGGCCAGTTGGCAAGGAAAAAAAGCCGGTAACTGGGGGCATGCCGCTGCATTTAGTTTCTATCCGGGTAAAAACCTAGGGGCGCTAGGTGATGCTGGCGCCGTGACCACCAACGATCAAGCATTGGCTGAACGAGTAAGACACTTATCAAACTACGGCTCTACTGCAAAATATAGTCACAGCTTTAAAGGCCGCAACAGCAGGTTAGATGAAATTCAAGCTGCAATCTTGTCGGTGAAGTTACAATATCTGGATAATGAGATTGAAACTAGACAAAGAATCGCATCATTTTTTATCAACAACATAAAAAACAAGTGGATAGAAACGCCTATCAGCGATTACCCGTCGGCACATGTGTGGCACCTTTTTGTTGTTAAAAGTCAATATCGAGATGAATTACAACATTATTTGACTACTCAGGGGATCCAAACCCTCATTCATTACCCTGTCGCCATACACAACCAACCCGCTTATATAGAACTCGTCAAGACAGCGCTTCCTATTAGCAGTCAACTTCAAGATGAAATTCTGTCGATACCTATTTATCCATCGTTGTCACAAGCAAACCAAGAGCAGATAGTGAATACATTGAATAAATTCACTCCGATTTAATTAAGGGTGACAACATAGAGAGTGAGCGCAAGACTCACCGAGCATATCCCTAAGCAAGAAAACAATACCGGCCAGACCGCAGTGGCAGTTTGGCCTAAAGGCAGATTATGGGACATAAATGGCCATTACAAGGCGCCATCTATATAAGCTGTCAACCTTGTCCTTGCTTATCCCCTAGCAAAATAGTACAAAACTTAATGCCATGACGTCTTATGACAAATATTATTGACACTGCCGCCAGTACATCGTCACCTTTACCTATGGATGCGGTGCCTTATCAGCCAGGCGAAAAGGGAATTTAGGTCCTGGTGTGAGCATCAAGGTAATATTTTCATTGATGAGTGTGCCGACTATCTGCCGGTTTTTTCCCTGGCACATGGATTAATGGTGGATGTAGGCTCCTTCCTATTAGGATTTTTGCCAACAAAAAAAACTATCATACCTTCAGCACGCTGACGGCATGGAATGAATGATGATGGAGATCAAGCTGACTTTCTGTATGTTGGCTAATCTAAAAGTGACCTAACAGATTTTCTAAAGCAAATGCTGCAAGGAGAAGATCCTGCGCAACAGCAACGTCTTGGGATCATTTCTGAGTTTCTATACAAGGTTGACGGTCAAACGGGGCTGAGACTTACCCATATGGACTGAGTCTCCAACAAAACTCTCTACACAGCTGCAAGACTTCTTTACCCTTGCCGATGAGCAAAAAACATCCATAACCGCAACCTACTTAGCCGCAGAGTTTGTACTCAATCTATCCCCTCGAAGTCATAATGGTATTGATAATTTTAGGGTGGGTGTATCTTGTGCTCGTAGGCCGAACACGACATTTTTTCCATTTTCAAGATATGAAGGCAACACATAAAAAGACAAATAAGGGAGCGGTTTTAGAATGCCTCAGTATGAGGAAGTATGGTATTGACAAGCGGTTGCTTGAGGAAGCCGGCAAGACTCATCTCGCCCTAACAGATAACCAAGCACAATAAGTTGCTTCTTTTATCTTAGCCGTTAAATTAAATGGTCAGCCTAGCAAACAAGAGCACAATGCATTTCAACCCTTGTTGTTGGCATTAAAAGCCCAAAGCACGGATACTTTGATCATCGGCTGCACGAGTTGAGTATATTCTTGCCATTGGTCAATAAACACCACTTGCAGGCTATGGATTCAAATATCGAATTAGCCAGAGCGGCCCTATCGCTTGCTGGTTGTAACCTAGCCGAGCCATAAATAATAGAGTGGAGCCTGGGCTGCAGTTACCATTAACCTATATAAAAGACAGCTGGCTGGATCCATGCAAGTCGCCCATCCAGGGCGTTCCCCTAACCTACCCTTGAGCAAACGTTAGGTATTATATACTCCAGACATTAAGCCCCAGCCCTAGATTCAAATGTTTTGTAACACTGACTGACTGCTTTTTATTGTTTCAAATCCCACGTCCTGTAAATTAGCATAGTCAGTGAGTCTGATATCTTTTTTGGCGATACTCCAATCACCATACTGAAAAGTCAAATAAGCCTGATGATCCCGGGGAACTTGCACGTCACTACCTTGGAATGCGAGCACAGACAGACCATTAAAATGATGCTCTGGCGCATACCACATGCCCATGCTTGGCAAATGGATAGACTTACCATCCACCACCGCTCGAAAGGCAATCGATGTGGTAAAACAGACGATATTTTCTGTTTGACTGGAGAACTTTAACAAAATTGAAGTGACCCTTTGTTTGCCATCCACCACCCTTTCTATTCGCCAATTAATAGCCAAGTGCTCAGCGACAAAGGTTCTGACCAATAGTTCTACTGCTTGGGCATACTCCTGAGGGGCGGCAAAATCCACGTCATCATCCCACTGGATAATATCTTGGTCCCGAGTAACACCTAATAGCGTACCAAAGTCTATGACTAAAGGGACCTTCTCAGCGATGGCCAAGGCACTCAAATCTTTAACAATAGTACGGGCCAGCGCGATGCTGCTTTTATTATAAAAAGGTAGCTCACCTTTTAGTTGGTTTTTGGCGGGTAACACCACTTTATTTTCATCGACTGCAAATACTTCAATCAATTGGGATTTAACGGCCATTGCCCACTGAGTCGTAATGACGATCTCATCAAAATCTATGTTGTTTAGAGAGCCCGGGGAAAGCACTGGCAGGCCAAACACCTCGGTGCCAACTTTTGCCGGATCATTGTCTAATATTCCAATAAACTCTCTGTGTTGTTGGGTGTTTTTTATATAAAAACCCGCTCCAGGTCCGGCGCCAAATAACAATGTGTTTAGCTTTTTCATAATACATTTACCTGTTTAGTTACCGGCCGACTATTGGCTAATATTGAGCCCAGTAAAACCGGGTCCATAGGCGCAATAAAGTTACCGGCCCGACTGACATCCATAGGCAACAGCGCAAGACTTTGTACCTCTGGCCACTGCACATATTTTTCTATCTCCCCCCCAAGATCAAGTGGCCCTAATAGTCTGACAACTTGCTTGGCCAATGCTTCTGTTAGCCCCAATTTCTGATGACCAATCACTTGAATAATGGCCAACAAAGTAAAACTGCAAGCTAAACCGTGGGGTATGCCATATCGTGCGGTCAAAGGATAGGACAATGCATGAGCAATAGCCGTGCGGGTAATACTTATGGCCAATCCAGCAAGAGTTGCCCCATGCTGCAAGTCTCGTCGAGCCTCTATATTTTGCGGCTGAGCAATGACGCTGGGCAGTGACCGGCAAATACGACTAATGGCGTCCTTTGCGAAGGCTTCTGACTCGGGGGTTCTGTGTTTGTTCCATAGTGACTCTAATGAGTGAGAAAGGGCATCTAACGCCGGATATAATGTATCTGCTGAGCCTAAAGACAAGGTCAAACAGGGATCTAAGATCACGGTATCGGCTTTAACGCCATACAGTGAATGCTTCTTCGCCAGATCACTTTGCCAAACAGTGGCAAAGGGCGTCACTTCAGCTCCCGTTCCCGATGTTGTAGGGATAGCAATCAAATTAATACGCTTTTCGACGCTATCGGCCAGCAATAAATCATCTAAACACAGGTCACTGTTGCTTAACAAACCACAAAACACTTTGGCTGCATCTATCACGCTGCCCCCTCCTAGGGCAACCACATGTTCAATGCTTTCGTTGTTAAAGGAGGCGACCGCTGTTTGTAAATGTACTTTTTCGGGATTGGGGGTGATCTCGTCAAACAACCGGACCCTAGATGTACCTAGGGTATTGACCAGTTTCGTGACTACGCCTCTTTTAGTAAACCCCTTACTGGTGACTAACAATATGTTGCCTGTTGCCAGCAGAGTCGTTAAAACCCCAATGAAATCATTACATTCGATTATTTTTACCTGCGAAAAATGCTCGAATGTATCACCCATTAAAGGCTTCCTACATGTTGCATAAAGGCGAGCTTATTTTGTATCGGGCTAGATGTAGGTCGGCCTAAATCATCTCTAGAACCCTTAGCGATTTTTATTTCAAATAAAACCGGCCCTGAATTCACCCCAATATTTGACCAAGTTTCGACAATTGAGTCTTGGTCTGTCGCACAAAAGTAGGCCCTGTAGCCGCTGGCAACCGCCAGCTTCTCAATGTCAATTTCACCCGCGACCGTAGGTTGACCGCCAACGGATTCATGGCATTGATTATTCAATACTATATGCACCAAATTATGGCTTGAATGGTGACCAATAATCGGCAAGGCCCCCATATGCATTAACATAGAACCATCTCCATCTATGGCAATCACTCTGCGGTTGGGCACTGCCAAAGCGACCCCCATAGCAATGGATGATGTATGTCCCATACCTCCCACCGTTAAAAAGTCAGAAGCAGGTTCATTACGTTTTCGCCTTAATTCAAACACCTCTCGAGAGGTTTTACCTGTGGTTGAGATGACAATATCATCAGCCGCAAAAACCCTTAATAGGGTATTCAATGCATGCTCTCGCACCAATGAATAAAGACTAAGTACAGGGGCACTTGACTTAAAAATACTGAAGGTGTTTTTCTTGATCAACACAGCAACAGGTCGACTTTGTTTAGCCATTTTCTCCAGCAAGGGTGCCAACACAAGCTCACTATCACAGTGGCTATCCATGACCACATAAGGAATGTCCATTAAGCCTAGCTGTTGCTCAGTGATTTGTCCCTGCATAACGTGTTGTGGCTCATCTTTAACGCCCGGCTCCCCCCGCCATCCAATGATTAATAACATGGGAATACTGTACACCTTAGTATCCGCTAATGATGTAAGAGGGTTCACCGTATTACCCAGCCCAGAATTTTGCATATAGACAGCTGCAGGTGCATGACGTCCAAGAAAAGTGCCCATGGCTAATGCCACTGCATTACCCTCATTGGCGGTGATAATATGTTGGTCAGCAGAAAACTCATCATCTATATAGGCACATAAATTTTTAAGTAAGGAGTCTGGGACACCACAGAAAAAATCGATCCGCCGTTTAGCTAACACCTCACAAAAATCCTTTGGATTAATCATTATTTTCCACCAGGTATTAACTCTAGTATTTGTTTGATAGGCATCATTTTACTGTCAACCTCAGCAGAACGCCCATTGGCCAAAATGGATGTGGCGGTGTCCACCATAGCCGGATAAGCGCTGCGCAATAATTGGTTTGCATATATAACCACATTGACACCTTTTGCTACCAATTCCGATTCGTATACGCTGTTGTAACTGGAGGGAACGACAACAAGGGTCTTCTTATTACTTAATTGTTTATAGCGATCACAGAATTCAAAAATTTCATCCGGGGACTTTTCTCTACTGTGGATCATAATGCCGTCGGCCCCAGCATTTAGAAACGCTTCTGCCCGTTGCATTGCATCGTCCATGCCTTGACCCGCAATCAAACTTTCTATTCTGGCGATGATCATAAAGTCATTAGTGGCTTGCGCATCTTTGCCAGCTTTGATCTTTAAACTGAAATTTTCAATACTATCCTGAGTTTGTTCAACTTCGGTGCCAAACAAGGAGTTTTTCTTTAAACCGGTTTTATCTTCGATAATAACTGCGGATACGCCCAGGCGTTCCAGGGTTTTTACGGTAAAAACAAAGTGTTCTGATTTACCACCCGTATCACCATCATAAATGATCGGTTTGGTAGTGACTTCCAATACTTCGTTTAAGGTATTCATTCTCGATGAAACATCCACCGCTTCGATGTCAGGTTTGCCCTTGGCCGTTGAGTCGGTCAAACTGCTGCCCCACATACCATCAAATTCCTGCGTACCCTGCTGGGTTTCGACTTTGGTGTTTTCAATAATGAGCCCCGAAAGCGCATTATGAATATCTAAGAAGCGTACCAGTGGTTTAGCCGATAATAATCGCTTCAATGATCGTAATCTGATCTGTGGGGTGGTACCAATTTCTTTCATAGCCTGATGCAGGCTTGAAGAAGAGATCCCTTGAGTATAGGGCACTTCAACCAACTCACCTTGCCATTGGGCTAAACAATCAATAACACTTTGGCGGACTTTCTTCTGCACACCCTGTTGCCAGTCATCACCGTGCACAACATAGTTAGGTTTTAATGTGTGTAAGTTGGGGGCATAGTCTAGGGTCGTTTGTGGTATTACCTGTGCCACGCCTTTGATATTCTCAACCACTTGTCGACGTTGTTCAAATGTCATAAAAGGCACACGTTTATAGCTAGCAATGGCTTCATCAGTCAACAAACCAACAGTAACTTCGCCCAGAGTCGCGGCTCTTTTTATAATATTCAGGTGGCCAGGATGAACTAAATCTGCGCTCATGCCTACGTATACTGTTTTACTCATATATTTTGGGTATCCGTTTTATATCTAAAGTTATTTGCACAGAAAACTGCGAAAGTAGAGGGTGATCATCTAAAAATTTTGAAACAGTTAAAACCTTAGCTTTATACTATTTTTTGTTGGTAGCAAAGGCTTATTAGCCAAGCCTGTCAATTATAAATCAAGATTTAATGGACTCCCAGCCTAGCCTCTATTCAGCCCAATCAATTCTATTGTACTACAAGCATGTATCGACTTTTTGCCCCACAACTTGAATTCACATTAAGCGGTACTACCTGCATCCACTGTCATGATCGTGCCGGTAATAGATGCGGCTGGTTCACTCAGTAAAAATAAAATCATGGCGGCCACATCTTCCACTGTGACCAATTTCCCGAGGGGACTGCGACGCTTCACTGATTCGAGCTTGTCACCTTGTAGGTTATCAGTCATTGCCGTTTGCATATAGCCTGGCGCAACACAGTTTACTGTGATCCCACCTTTGCCTACTTCTCTTGCTAGTGATTTAGTAAAGCCTTCTAAGGCCGCTTTACTGGCACCATAGACACTTAAACCATTAAAACCTGTTTTGGCAATGATCGACGAAATATTGATGATCCGCCCCCTGCGATTAAGTAACATCGAGCGTAATAAATATTTACTCAATAATATGGGGGATTGCACATTCAGCCGCATAATATTATCAATCTCACTATTGGGCATAGTCGCCAGCACACCATCGTGCCCTACCGCTGCATTATTGATTACGCCATAAGGCCGCCCAAAGCCCTTAATGATCTGTTGACACAGTGCAGGTATCTGCTCTAAATCAGACAAGTCTGCTGTTAAATATTGGCAAGCAGAGCCATGGGTTTCAATCAAGCTTTGTAATTCAACAGACAAAGTGCGCGCCAAAGCTACCACCTGATAACCTGCCCCCAACAACTCTCGGCAAACGGCTAAACCCAAACCTTTACTGGCGCCAGTTACCACAACGTAATCAGTCATTTGTGCTACCTTCTGGATAATTTGCCCGAAGCATTCACTTCAATAGCTTTAACTTGTACTAATTTTACAGGTATTTCAAAGCGTTGCAGGGTCAATTTACACGCTTTACGAATATTTCTAACCACAGTCGACCAATCCGCGCTATCCATTATTACCACATCAGCCGCCACTAAGGCGCCCATAATGGGGTTGTTTTTAGCATACACCCTAACCTGTTGCACCGATCCAACTTGCAGCAACACTGATTCCACCTTTTCGGGAAACACTTTTTCGCCCCCCACATTAATGACACCACTCGCTCGGCCTAAAAACATCACCCTGTCGCCCACCAATTGCACTTTATCTTGTGTATCCAGAAAACCATTTTGGTCGATACGATCTGCCAGGGTTTTATCAAATTCCCTAGCAGATTTAATATGCAATTGTTGATTATTATTATCGATGCTCAGTTGCGCGCCGTTAACGCCCTCTTTTAACCAACACTTGGGAAAGCCTGCTTTGTGGTCAGACACCACAAAACCTACACCGGCCTCGGTAGAGGCATAAATATGCCGTATATTGGCTTGCGGGAACTGCTCACTTAAGCAGTCAAGTAGTGCCTGATCGGCGATTTCACCGCCTAAGGTAATGTGCGTAAGAGCCAATGTCGATAATTGACCACTCATCAATAATTGTCGCCATTTACTAGGAGTGGCAGACAGTGCCGACACGTTAAACAGGGCATATTGTTGTACTTGCTGCACAGGATCTTGACAATTAACATCAACAATCTTTGCGCCACTCAACAATGCTTGGAGTAACACTTGTAAACCGGCAAACCTATGAGGTTCGTATAAATTCGCCCAACACAAGCTTTGTAACCGTTCTGAGACTTTTATGTGCCGAGTTAGTTCGCTCAGGGTGTGGGGAAACCACTTGGGTTGTCCTGAGGTGCCTGAAGACGCCAGATACCATTTGCTAGCTATATTATGACTAACGTTTTGGGAAACGGCTAGTTGATTTGGCTCTGGGCTAGCTTGCTTAGTTTCTGCATTTTTAGTCCATCGATACCAGTCACTGTCTAGGCTTTTGCTGGTATCTGTGGAGCATAAATATAAGCTTGCACAAAAACCGTCAAATGCTAGCAGAGCTAGGGTAAAGCTAAGCATATCACAATAGACTACCGCCACCTTTTGAGCGCTCAGCTGAGGTAGGCTATTACGAATGCTCAGTGCTTGCCCTAAAAGTTGTTCAACACTAAAAGCCTGGCCATCAACTATTATCTGGCCTTGGTGGTTTAGATCGCGTAATTTATTTTCAAAACTCGGCATTAGACGGATTTTTGTGTATAACCTTGCTGGTAGATGGCCACAAACTCTGAAAATGTCGAAGGATATATTTTTATTGCCAGTTCAGTGAAAGGGTCAAAACCTAAATCTTCTTCTAATTGTGCCACCAGCATTGCATAGGCCAAAGAATCTAGACCCGATTGTAATAACAAGGTATCGGCCACAATAGGTTCAATAAGTTGGCAGTCACCTATTTGTGCTACCTCTATCATGGCGCAGCGTACTGCTTTTTCTATGTCCACGTTTTATTCCTTTGGTAAAAATCGCATCAGTTGGCAGTCATCTATTGCTGCTACCTCTATCATGGCGCAGCGTACTGCTTTTTCTATGTCCACGTTTTATTCCTTTGCTAAAAATCGCATCAGTTG
>JAWUWP010000013.1:0-25633 GCA_034111785.1 Paraglaciecola sp. | reverse complement strand
CGGCGTGGACGGGACTCGAACCCGCGACCCCCGGCGTGACAGGCCGGTATTCTAACCAACTGAACTACCACTCCACAATCTTTAATAATATCAAACAGTTACACAACAAATAATAGATATCCCCTGCCAACTGCGGCGCAGATAATACGGCTTCACCTCATACTAGTCAACTGCTTTTTTGGCTAAAGTACCGTTAATCAGTTTGATTGCTTTAGTATTGAACAATTTAGTCTTTGGGTATCGACAAATCCATATAATCACTTTCGTTGCTATCGACCGTCTTCTTAGGTTTAACGGGGGCAGGTGCTTGCTCTTTTGCTGGAAAAAATCGGGAGAAAAAACCTCTAATAACGCCGATTATATTTTTCTTAGCAACATTTTTAGGTGACGTATCCCGAGTCACAAACCAAATGCCCCCGCCGCCAACTACAATGATAAACAGGTTGATAGCCACTATCAGCGATACTAAGGTCGAGGTAGACATTTTTTCGTCCACCATAACTTCAGGCTCTATTGGGGGCAGTTCGGCAATTTGCACCGTATCTGCGGGATCGGGCACTACCACTTCAGGTTCTGGCTGTTCAGACAAAAAACTATATTCAGGCACGTCTAAGATAAATTCGCGACCATCAATGGTGTTACCATAGGCAGTTAATTTTATTCGATACACGCCATAATCATAATTTAATATCAGGTGCTCTCTGGCCTTGGCTGACATAGTGGTAATTGAAAAGTTTTGAATATCACCATTTGGAAAACGGATCTTGCCGTCTACCAACAAAGTGGATATATCGACATGCTCTCGGTCGGCATCGACTATCAATTTATGGTAACCCACACCAGCACCGTCCATCTCGACATCTACTTTGATAGGATTGCCATAAACCATTATCGGTGGGCTCACTTGCTCACGGGTATACATAGGGGTCGATACATTGTAGGTAGGGATCCACTCCCCCCCTGCTACTGTTAAATTGTATTGTCCGGTAAATACCCCGTCTAATGGCCTTTCATCCATACCTTTACCATTATCTTCAAAGATGGCTATAGTGGTATCATTGGCGCCAAAATTACTAAAGTTGGTATTATTGGTACTGCTCAAAGATACCGTTAATTCAACCACATCTCTAATTTCCTTATAATCAACGGCTTTACCGTCATTGGTTAAATAAGCGGTTTGTTTTAGGATCTCTCCAGAAAAGATAGTGCTGGGCAAAGGATCAGCATGCAATTCCAGATCGCTTATTACCATCACTCTGCTATCTGGACTGATCTTCCCTATCGCTTGCCAGGGGCCAGGAGTGGGATTTTTAATGCTGATCATGTCGTAGGTACTCGAATCAAACCAGAACACCTCTGAGTCTTCTTTCTCGCCATCGGAAAAAAACACTTTTGAGCCATCGGGACGCACCAGCACAATGGGCACCGACCCATATTCCCGAAAAAATATCATGGTGATTTCTTCTACTTCATAATCAATTCGAAATCTATTTTGTAGCAAGTCAATGCCATTATGGAATGCGCTACCCAGCTGGGTGATAGGGTTGTCGGCTCTAACGGCTTTATCGGTTGCGCTGGATCCCATCTTAGCTGGCTGGGGATTGATCTCTTCTTGATCAATAATATCGATTATGTTGGGGCGCGCTAGGGTGTTTTGTAAAATAGTCACCTGCCCCGCTACAGCCAATATTCCAACAGCATAAGCCGGCTGGCTCACAGCAGCAATCAGACACAGTAAATATGCGGATATAATGGATTTCAACATCTTAGTTCAACTTACCGAATTGGCTATGATTGCCGCCATAAACATGTACCACCTTGTTCAGACACTAAGTCCAAACGACTTTCATGCTGTTCTATTTCATCGGCTGTTGCCATCACAACCTTTAACGATTTTCTATCCGTTGGCAATCGGCGGACGGTTTCGACTTGTGCCCCGCCAGCCCCAGCGCTTTTGCCGGACAAATTTAACGCGGTTTGTCCCCCTGTCATCATGAGGTAGACATCGGCCAAAATTTCAGCGTCTAACAAGGCCCCGTGTTTTTCACGATGTGAATTATCTATGCCATAACGTCGGCATAAAGCATCAAGGTTATTTTTTTGTCCTGGATGAAGTTGCCTTGCTAGGGTTAAAGTGTCGAGTACGGTGCAAAACTTGGTCGTTTCTTGGTAGGCATGCCCAGACAACTTCCTAAATTCATGATCCATAAAACCAATATCAAAAGGGGCGTTATGGATCACTAATTGAGCCCCTCGAATAAAGGCAACAAACTCTTGGGCTATGCGATGAAATACCGGTTTATCTTGTAAATATTCGTTAGTAATACCGTGCACATTCATGGCTTCTTGCTCCACCAATCGCTCTGGATTGATATACACATGAAAGCTGTTACCGGTGAGCCGTCTGTTGACTAATTCGACACAACCAATTTCAATAATACGGTGGCCTTGTTTGGGATCTAAGCCCGTTGTTTCAGTATCTAGTACAATCTGTCTCATATCGACTCATTTTTTAGGCGTGATGGCGTTTGGTATTTTACTGTTTGAACATTATACTGCTCTTACATTTAAATTCATGAAAAAACATATGAAACAAGTAGAAATATTTACCGATGGGTCTTGTTTAGGCAATCCTGGTCCGGGTGGTTACGGCGCGGTCATGATCTTTGACCAACACCGCAAAGAATTAAGCCATGGTTTTAAGCATACCACTAACAATAGAATGGAGTTATTGGCAACCATAGAGGCGCTGGCTAGCTTAACTGAAGAATGTTCAGTGAATATGACCACAGACAGTCAGTATGTGAAAAACGGTATTAATCAGTGGATCAAGAATTGGCGCAAAAATGGCTGGCGCACCTCGGACAAAAAGCCAGTAAAGAATGTGGACCTATGGAAACGTTTAGACGAGCAAGTAGCCCGTCATAATGTCAGCTGGTTTTGGGTCAAAGGCCATTCTGGTCATCCTGAAAACGAGGCCTGTGACCAACTGGCTCGTCAAGCGGCAGAAGGCAACCAACACAGTGAAGACACAGGTTTTAAGCATTAAGCTCAATTGGCCTTAACCCTATATTGCAACGCGAGCACCCTGATGGCGACAATTTACTTGTCGCTCCAGATGGCATATTCATTGTTGTTGCCATCACAGAAGTGAAACCTATGTCCCCCAGGAAATTCAAAGGTAGGGACTTTTATGCGACCGCCCGCCGCTTCGATGTCACTTTGACTTTGGCTCAGATCATCACTGTATAACACCACCAGTACACTGCCATTGTCGGTAGACACACTGTGCTCAGAAACAAATAATCCGCCGTCTATTCCTGCCCCCTGGATGGCAGCGTAATCATCTCCGTAATCAACAAACTGCCAACCAAATACTTGATTAAAAAAGGCCTTACTAGAAGCTAAAGCCTTAACAGGAATTTCAATATAATTAATTTTGTGGTGTGCACTCATAGCCATGCCCTTTATTTTAAAGCACTATGTTACCAAGTTGTTAGGGGCTATTTTGACTAATTTTTATTATTTGGGGATAAACTATGCGCTTTATTGAAATCATTTCATTATTGATTGGACGAGCTCTGTTGGGGATTTATTTTATTTTACCTGGAATGCAAAAAATCAGCGGTTACCAGGGCAGCATAGACTATATGACAGCCCATAACGTACCGCTTATCGATCTGTTGTTGCCTCTGACCATAGTCATACAACTTAGTGCCGGTATCGCCATTATTCTAGGATATCAAGGTAAACTCGCGGCTTTAGTACTAGCGGGTTTAACTTTAGTCATTAGTCTCTACATGCACAACTTTTGGGCCATGGCGGAAGGTTTGGAAAGAACCCATGAATTGCAAAACTTCTTTAAAAACATGGGTATTATGGCAGGACTATTAGTGATGTCGTCCTTAGGAGCGGGGCCATTAAGCCTAGATAGTAAACTGCAAAAAGATTAAATTGAAAAGCCTCTTAGGAGGCTTAGTTTCCTCCACCATACTTCCATTTACTAGGCACAATAAAACGGTCAGACTCTTCGAACTTATATAAATTCACTACGTCGATTAAGCTCATAGTCACATCTGATAACTGACTGGCCGAACGCCCGATCTCTTGTGCACCTTGCATGTTTTTTCTAGACATTAACTCGATATCACTGACATTTTCGCTCACTTCTTGGGCCACTATCGTTTGTTGCTTAGTGCTCTCGCTCACTGAACTACTCATCCTCTCAACACCCTGCATGCTGGTGAGGATCTGGCTGAAGGCGTGATCGATTTGGGTGGACAACTTCACCGCTTCTTGGGATTTCTCTTGCCCTTCACCTATGCCACGCATAGCGCGCTTAGAATCGGTTTGCAGGGATGCGATAATAGAGGCAATTTCCTCAGTGGACTTATGCACACGCTTAGCCAGTGCCCTCACCTCATCAGCTACCACGGCAAAGCCTCGCCCTTGTTCACCCGCTCTGGCGGCTTCAATAGCAGCGTTCAATGCCAGCAAGTTAGTCTGTTCTGCCACGGACTGGATGACCACCAGCACAGTAGAGATGTTCACGACGCCTTCATTCAGCGCACCTATCACGACATTTAGATTGTCAACCTCTGACGCCACACTCTTAATACTGCCCAGCGCTTCTTGCACCGAGGTTTTGCCTTCAGCACATTCCTGTACCACCAGGGAAACAGAGGCAGCCGAGTCTTGAATTTGCAGGCCAATGTCGCCCACACTAACTGATATTTCTTCCACAGCAGCCGAGGCACTAGCAGTGGCGAGTTGTTGTCTCTCGATATTATCGTCACTCTCCACCACAGACACTATAGTGTCATGAGTAGAAGACACGGCTTCGTGGGCGATTTCGGCTATCTTTACAAAATCCAAACGTATCACTTCTAACAGCTGATTAAATTTGATTGCAGATTGACCTAAATGATCTTCAGAAATAATGGGGATCCGTAGCAACAAGTCACGCCCTTGGCTAATATCATCAACAATAGCGCTTATGGCATTGGCCTGTTTGCGCATGGTTTTGATACTGGAAAACACCACGTAGGTTAAGGTCAACACTAGGGCTAATAATAAGCTCTCTAGACCAATAAAGGTAATCGCCTGGCTAGCGACACCAGACATAGAGCTATGCATGTCTTTTATGCTTGACGTCTCTAACGCCTTAAGCCCGCCTATACGATCGGTAGCCGCCTTAAACCAGACCTCGGGAGCTACAGAATAGTCTCCATTCAAGGCTTCACTGAGTACCTTCTCACGAAGTCTGACAATTTTTTGATTCTCAGGGCTGACACTGAAACTAGTATAACGTTCTTGCCAACCGGCACCATTTGGCATGGATTTTTGAAATGAATCTTCATAGGCGTCTTGTTGTGCGATTAAACTGTACACCCTCTTCTTATTGCCTTCAGAAAAATCTTGGCCCGCTAAAACATTAGTTAACACCGCTCGTTCAATACCGGAGCGCTCTTTAACTTGCATTAAATTGTAAGATGCGATGAGGCCTCGCACTAAGCCACTGGAATCAATATTGGCAATCAAAGCCAAGGGTTGATCAATTAGAATTTTGTTTTGGGCCGTATAAAACCCTAATGCTTCGGGTAAGCGAATAGTCAATTGATCAACACGGCCGCGAATACGACTCAGGTTGTCCAAATTACTGGTTAGCCTATTAATCGATCCCCTCAGGCTGTCATCAAAATCCTGGATGTAGATTTGAGTAAAGGCGTTGTACTCCTTGAGTCTTTGATCGACTAAGCGTCTTTGCCCAACTAACTCTTGTTTGAATTTCTTCCCTGTTGAACCAATATAACCGGCTGACATGCCTCGTTCTTTCTGTAATTCATGAACTAAAGATGCCGCGACATCAGTTAAAGACAGCATGTTTGAGCCAGAAGACGCCCGAGTCATATCCTGAAAATTATATAATAAATTAGCCGATACCAGCACAGTTAAGATAATAGAGGGCACCACTATAAAGAAGGATACGTACCTAGAAACTACTTGTTTAAAACCCATTTATTGATCCCTTTAACATATTGCTAACCTGTGCTGCATAGCAGTTTATATTCGAAAAATTTAAATTAGAAACTATAATAGCCTAATTATATACCCTTATCGCCTCAAGCAGATAACCCATTAGCGTTGTCAAATAAAAAGATCAACAATGAATGATTGTTGACCTTAATTGCTCTTAGTTAATCTCTCATTAAAAAAATCAGTCACTCATTAAAATTTTGCCGCTAACCACACCCACAACTTATCGGTATCGGTGCGGCCACTGTCACCGGAATAACTAGCAAACTTGATGCCAGCGGAATAGTTTTTAGTCAATTTAGTGGTATAAACAAGATCTATCTCGCTACCCAAATCCTCTACTTCAGCTGTGGCTTGGTCTGCCTCAAAATCATGATAAGTAGCGGCCCACTTGCCACCAGCCAACTTCCCCGAAAGCGTGACGGTTTTATCCACTAATCCTTGTTTAGGTGTGGCTAAGAAAATATCCGCCCAACCATTAAATTTGTGCAATGTCGCTAAGGGTGTGGCAAATCCGAATGCCCCGTCATCTGTACCTAGTACTTCATAACCTAATTTAGTGGTTATGCCACCTAAGATGAGCCCGGCTTCAAGCATAAGATAACTCGCGCTAAAATCGGTAACCGCCGTCTCGCTGCTTTGAGATGCATATTCTGCAGCATACAACAATGTGCCAACTGAGATTGTGCTACTGCCCTTAAAACTGGCGCCAATGGTATCTAAGTTATTGTCTAGGTTGTTATCGACTGTTAAAAAATATCCATAAGCGGTTAATGTCCCTAACGATGTACTATAGGCCAAATTTAACAAATGATCCTTAGCGTCCAAGTCAGCATTTTCCGCGAAAATTCGATTCCTCTGAGTGATATAAGCATATTTAACGGTGAGGTCCTTAACCGCTGTATATTGGGCGGATAGCCCATCAAATGTTTGCCTATCTTGTCGCCAGCCAACATGTCCAATAAACCTATGCCCGTCCAAAGCAATCACTTGCCGACCGAGTTTGGCGGAAAAGCCCTCAGCCGAATATTGTATGTATCCTTGATCTAGCTCAGTATGCTCCGGATCGGCTATCACCGAATAAATCCCAGGGTTATAGCCTGTAGGGCCAACGGTATAGTCACCTTGGCCCATAACAATCCTATTGTCTTCCATTTCAATCATACCGGAAAAACCGTTAAAGCGCCCTGTTGTATAGGAGAGTTGGGTACGCAATGTCAGGGCATTGGCATCACGCGCCTGATTGTCTTGCTCAACGCCTTCATAACGTAAACGAAAATTGACTTTGGCATCACCAGACGTTAAAGCTTGGGTAACAGAGTTGTTCTGGGCATTGGCACTATAACCAAGACTCAACAAGGCTAGACTTAGGGCGAGATGTAATGCGGTTTTTTTTACTTGGTTCATGAACTTCTCTCTTATAATAAACCAACTCTAATTTTATGAGCTGTTAGTTCTATTTTTTATGGGGTGATTTGCGGTATATATATCATAGTTTTAACACCCGTTGGGGGACTAAGTGACTTTTACCCTTGATAAGCCGACGCTGTCATGCAAGATCGGTGTTTTTATCTACAAACTTAACATCTGGATGTTGTAAGTCATGTTTATGGCGGTGCACCCTTGGTACTTTTTGCTGTTTTTCATACAGAAATTTCAATACTTGTTGGCGGTAATGGTTGTAAAGCCCATTGTCTGCTAAATCAATCCGATTTCTGGGTCTGGCTAAATCAATTGACAATATCTCACCCACAGTCGCTTCAGGTCCATTGGTCATCATCAAAATACGATCTGATAGCAGCACAGCTTCATCAACATCATGGGTGATCATGATCACCGTATTGTTCAGTTGTGCATGTATCTCCATCACTGAGTCTTGCAGGTGGCCGCGCGTCAGCGCGTCTAAAGCACCAAAGGGTTCATCCATCAACAATACTTTAGGTTCCATGGCTAAGGCTCTGGCGATACCAACACGCTGCTTCATACCACCGGATATTTCTGCCGGCAACTTATCCGCCGCATGGGTCATATGCACCAATTCCAAATTGTGCTCTACCCAGTGTTTGATTTCTTGTTTAGAACGCCCATTCTTAGTTTGTTTAACCGCCAGTTCCACATTTTTATAGGCCGTTAACCAAGGTAATAATGAATGATTCTGAAACACTACTGCTCGCTCAGGTCCGGGCTCATTAACTTCCTGATTTTCTAAGATCACCCCACCGGACGTCGCTTGATATAATCCAGCAACAATATTTAAGACGGTAGATTTACCACAACCAGAATGTCCAATCAGTGAGATAAACTCCCCCTGTTGAATACGTAAATTCACGTCTTTTAAGGCAGTAAAAGAGCCCTTAGGTGTAGGGAAATCCATGCCGACTTGACTTAATTCTAAATGACATTTATGACTCATAACGGGTACCTTTAATAGCAACGTACAGAAGTGTGAAATTAGCGCAAGTTCGCGCTCTTATCCCAGCTCACTTGTTTTTGTACTAACAGCATCAGTCTGTCTAAGGCAAAACCAATGATGCCAATGGTTAAGACTGCGACCATGATACGTGCTAGTGATCCTGAACTACCATTTTGAAATTCGTCCCACACAAACTTACCTAAACCTGGGTTTTGTGCCAACATTTCGGCGGCAATCAAGACCATCCAGCCAATGCCTAAAGACAATCTTAAACCAGTGAAAATAGCAGGAATAGAAGATGGCAATACAATTTTAAGTACATGTCGCAATGGATTTAAACGCAAGACTTTACTAACATTGATGAGATCTTTATCGATGCTTGACACACCCACTGCGGTGTTGATCAAAGTCGGCCATAAACAACACAAGGATACCGTTACCGCAGAGGTGATAAAGGATTTAGAAAACATTGGATCATCACTCACATACACTGCACTGACAACCATAGTGACCAAAGGCAACCATGCCAGCGGTGAAACGGGTTTAAATAATTGAATTAACGGATTAATGGCGGTATAGGCACCCTTACTCAAACCACATAAGATACCCAATGGAATAGCGATAAGCGACGCTAAGGTAAAACCCACCAATACCGTATACAAACTGGTCCAAATCTGCTGAAAAAAGGTCGGTGCACCGGTAAACGCCCGCACTTTAACCAAATAATTGGGATCTTGACTGAGTCTTTGGGCATTGCGCACCTCCTGACGGGCATAAAACACCTGTGCTTTGTCCATTTGTGCTTGATGTTCATTCACTAAACTAACCGATTGCTCCCATACAGCGCCAGGACCTGGGAACTTACCCAGAGAGGTATCGATATTTTTTGCCATCATGCTCCATAAGCCAATAAAGATCATTATGCCTGCGCAAGGTAAAGCAAGGGCGCCTAAGAGTTTCGCGACACTAGGCCAGCCTATGGACGGCAACTGCTTAAAAGTCGTATTGACTGATTGTTGTTTGAACATTATCGGCGGCTCCTAAACAGGTGGACGTGTGCGTCCACCCAGTATTGATGGTTAGATTTCACTGTTACTCTTTAATCCAATTTTGAATTTCTCGAGGTATGCATTGGGTTGACTACCGTCGTACACTATATTGTCAATAAAGTGCTGCTGTTGAGGCTTAAATCCAGTTTCGGTGGCAAAATCAGGGAAATCAGAGGCTTTAGCCTTGCCTTCTTTAATCAAGGCTTGCGCGGCTTGAGCGTAGATATCTGGACGATACACTTGTTTAGCAATCTCTTTGTACCAAGTATCTGACTTCATCTCAGAGATCTGCCCCCATCTACGCATTTGTGTTAGATACCAAATTGCATCACTGTAAAAGGGATAAGTGGCGTGATATCTAAAAAACACATTAAAGTCCGGCACATCGCGCTTATCGCCTTTTTCGTATTCAAAGGTACCCGTCATGCTATTCGCTATGACTTCATAGTCGGCGCCCACGTATTGGCTCTTAGACAGTATTTTTACGGCTTCAGGACGATTCGCATTATTATTAGCATCTAACCACATCGCCGCTCTGATCATGGCTTTTACCACACGGATATGGGTGTTAGGGTTTTTTTCAGCCCAGATTTTGCTGACACCAAACACTTTTTCTGGGTTATTTGGCCAAATCTCGTAATCCGTCACTACCGGTACCCCTATGCCTTTAAATACCGCTTGCTGATTCCATGGCTCGCCTACGCAGTAACCATGAATTGTGCCTGCTTCCATGGTCGAGGGCATTTGTGGAGGCGGGGTCACTGATAGCAGTGCATCCGCATCAATCTGCCCACTAGTGTCGCCTTTATGCGGTGCATAAAAACCAGGATGAATGCCACCAGCTGCCAACCAATAGCGCAATTCATAGTTATGGGTCGAGACAGGAAAAACCATGCCCATTTTAAATGCTTTACCTTGGCTCTTTAAATCATCGACTACCGGCTTTAATGCATCGGCTTTAATGGGATGCACTGGCTTGCCATCTAGATGGGGAACAAACGGCTTCATCTGTTTCCAAATATCATTGGAAACCGTAATAGCATTACCATTCAGATCCATACTCAATGCGGTAATGATGTCAGCTTTAGTACCATAACCTATAGTTGCGCCTAAAGGCTGTCCCGCCAACATGTGTGCACCATCCAGTTGGCCATCTATCACACGGTCTAACAATACCTTCCAGTTAGCTTGCGCTTCTAAAGTGACATATAGGCCTTCATCTTCGAAATAGCCTTTTTCGTAAGCGATAGCCAAAGGCGCCATATCCGTTAATTTGATAAAACCGATTTTTAATTCTTCTTTTTCGGGCCAAGCCAATTCTTGAGCTGCACTGGGTACTATAAAAAGACTACTACATGTCGCACAAACCATACCAATGCGAAGCAATTTAGCGGCATGTTTTACAACCTTTTGTAATTTGAAATCTGCCATTTCCTACTCCGATTTTAGCCAAAAAAAAACCCACAAAGACTCCAGGACACGGAAAATCTTTGCGGGCTACACTGCCTAGCTGTAATCACGCCACATCGCGATGTTACAGTTTTTTTAATTTAGACGTTTAACGCCTTTTACATCTATGCCACAAGCTCTCATTGATATTAACTAGAGTTATGTCACTGTTGTTATAGCAGCTATAATGCCAACAATTATTTACCATATTTATCAAAGAGATAACAAAAAAAACTGGCGGTGAAGATGGCGTTATTTGTCCAAAATAGTGCAAACTGCACAATGAAAGGGCCTAGCTAACGCCATGCTAGCCCTTTGCTGTTAGCTAGGCTGGCCTTAAGGGCGATTAGCGCCGACTGCTTGCGCCTCTAGTGCCAAACGCATCTGATGATAAATGTCAGGTCTAAAGATTTCTTTGATTAAATTAGCACTAAGGGTTATTCCTTTAAGCTGCCCGGCGTTGGCCATCTGCCTCAATAACCATTCACCACGTATATATTCAGGGATATTAATAGAGCCATGATTGGATTGAGAAAATTGATTGTAAGAAGGGATCGCCCTAGGTGCCAAATTCACATGGGTCAAACAGCTACCAATTAACGATGGCGCTATTACCTCTACCGATGCATCAAGGTATTGATAGGCACTCAATAAACGGGCGGCTTCGAATCGATTAGGTATGCTTTCTAACCATACACAAGCCTGTTTTAAGGCAGCGGTTAACGCCAACACAGTATTGGGATGTTGTTGTTGCCAACTTTCCAACAAACCTAAGACCTTTTCTGGAGAGTCTTGCCAGATATCAAAAGAGGTTAATGCTGTCAAGCCAATACCGGCTCGTACCGCTTTGGCATTCCATGGCCCACCCACGCAACATCCATCAATTTCACCACTTTGTAAATAGGCCACCATATTAGCCGGTGGTACCACTATAATGTCGACAGACTTTTCATCAATATGACTTGATGCTAGCCAATCTCTAAGCTGATAATAATGGCAACTATAAGGAAAAACTGTGGCAAATATTAATTTTGGCCGTCCTTGTTGTTGCCTTTGACTGATGACCTTTTGCAATACGTAGGAGGCCAGTGGCAAGGTCACCTGAGAAAAATCATTTTCCCTGAGCACCTCTTGATGTAAGCTTTCTGACAACGTAATAGCATTCCCGTTTAGACTCAGAACCAAAGGCGTGATCACCCGTGTCGCCTTGCAGCCCAAACCTAATGAACAGGCGATTGGCATAGGAGCCAACATCTGCGCCCCATCTAATAGCCCAACTTGTAGCTTGTCTCTTAGAGTGGCCCAAGAGTTCTGCTTTTGCAGCACTACTTGCAAACCCCATTGACTAAAAAAGCCCATTTCTTTAGCCACAATAAGGGGCGCAGAGTCAGTTAAGGGTATAAAGCCAAGAGTTAATTTAGTTTGTTCTGGTGATAACATCTTTAGACCTGCTTAGTTTTATGTTGTTTGAGCGCGGCCTTAGCTTTTTCGCAACTGATTTGATCTGCTGGATCATAGGCTGTTTAACAGTGAAATTAACGTTTTTGCCACTTGTTCGATCCTTTGACCAGTATCCATAGCCGTTTTGCGCATCGCCTTAAAGGCTTGTTCTTCTGTGATGTTTTTTTTCTTCATTAATAATCGTTTTGCTTGATCAATTAGGTTTCGTGAGGCCAGCTGCTGTTTAGTCTCGATTAATTCATTTTTTAGCTTCTGGAATGCTCTGAATCGGGCCACAGCCTCATCTAATATGGGTTTGACTTTTTCTGGCTGTAAATTGCCTACTACATAAGCACTCACCCCAGATTCAATAGACTGATTGATAGTTTGGGTATCTTGTTCGCCAGAAAAAAGCACCACAGGCTTAGGGTTATACAAAGATAAGGTACTGATACTGTCTAATATGTCTCGACTGGGTGACTCTATGTCAATCACGATAATGTCAGGTTGAATGCCCTCTACTTGTTTGAGCAGTGATAACTTGGGATTGGTCAAATGGCTGACTTTGTAACGAGAATCTTCTAAAGCCGCGGCCAAAGACTCAGCTCGTTGATCATTCTCATCAATCAGTAATATTCGTAGTTCTGATGTCAGGCTATCGGTCTGATTGGGTAGGGCAGCGTGTGGCAATATTAGTGTCTCAAGTCATACAAAGTTACCTTCAATACCTTCTCAACTGCAAGCCACAAGCCAAGTATAAAATTCAAATAAATCAATACTTTAATTATAAACTAAACAAGGAATTCAGAATGATCAGCTTATTCTAGTGCAGACGCACCTTAACGGTGCTGGTTATGCACTGGTACAGCCTTTAGTGGGCGTAGTGTTTACCCTTGGTATTGAATGGCTCAACGATAGGCGCAGTGGTGGGTAATATTGTGGGCCATTTTTTGTTGCGCTGCTGCCACATTGTCTGCGCTTTAGCGTAAGCGTTGGGCCAACTGCAATTATCGAGCATTATCACCATCAATGTGACTGTGCCTAATATGGCATGTTGGCCATACTCATCTTGATTGTCGCCTGTCCAGACACTGACCAGTTGTCTGGGATCTAAGGCTTTAGGCTTAGTGACAAAGCTTTCACAGGTGGCAGCCACTTCTATAGAGCTTTGCTGTTGTGAACGACTTAAATGTAAGCTTACATCTCTTAAGGGGTTAAACTCTATCTCTCCCCCCTCCCCTCTAAAACACAAGACATTTGCGTCATTCAATAAGCTGGCACTTTGTTGATGTTTAACATCCACATGACGGTGAAACACACCTTGTAAACTGCAATTGGCCTGAGAAGGATTGAGCATTCTAGCCAGTGTATTAGCACATGAACGCAAACCAAACTGCTCACGCAGCTGTATCAAGTCGTTTAGCTGTGGATTAATGTCAACCAGATCCATGTACGCAAAACCAAACTCATTGAGCAGCTGTTGGGCCTGTGTTCTATCTTTTGCCGGGCTAAAACCCAATTGTGGCAACACATCTTTTAAGTACAAACGTTTTGAATCAGGCTCATGGGTGCCATGTAAAAACACTCGTTTACCTTGCTGTCCTAGCAAGATCACCGCTAGTAATAACCAAGGTAGGTGGCGGCGCTTACCCGCATAACAGCCCATGTCCAGATCCACTGCTAAATCCGGTAGATCCGCCAAGGTTAATTGACGAAAGGCGGCGGTAAATCCCGCTAACTCTTCTGCCGTTTCTTCTCTGACTCGAAGCAACATTAAAAATGCACCTTGCTGTTGCGCTGTTGCTTGGCCGTTGATCAGCATACTCATGGCTTGCTCTGCTTCAAGCATGGTTAAGGTGCGCCCCGCACGTTGGCCCCGGCCAATAATACGAATAAAGTGTTTGAAATCGACTGCTGTATCATCAGACATAGGGCTCTCTGTGTGGCTTAATAGTAAGATTGATGGCCAAACTAAGGCCTTGGCATATCTAATGGCAACAGGGCTAGGTGCTAGTTTGCCCTGACAATAATTCTCCAGCAGTTGGCTTTTGCTGTAACAAATCAATGGTAACAGGCCTTAGGTGTTGTGCTAAAAGTTGACTTAATTCAGACTTGCAGGAACCGCAGTTCGTCCCACATTTAAGCATAACGCCTAAGTTATCAACTGTATTACAACCCTGTTCGATGGCGGTGATTATACTGGCCTGGCTTATTTTAAAACAGCTACAAATCAGCTTACTATGGGTGCCCCATCCCGCGCTGGGCATGTTTAGTAAATGATGAGTATCCTGAGGCTCTAAGCTGTCCTTGACTAACAAAGTATTGACCCAGTTGGGATCAATTGGTATTGCCTGTGGCGAAATAAACAACAACAAGGTCAATCGGCCCTGCGCTAATGCATAAGCGCTGCTTAAGATCCGCTTCTGACCACTCACCCATTGCTGATAGTGGGGCAAGCTTTGTTGTACTGCGCTCAATACACTGGATTCATCCTGATCGGTGGCAAACACTATATGTTGCCCCTGCTCGATGGCTGTGCAAACAAAATACTCAAATAAGGATGCTAAAACCTCTACTGGCATAGCTTGTCTCACGTACAACTGCCCGTGAAGCGCATAACTGACTTTATTAATAGCCACCGCGGCATGTTTTAACTCGGGTTGCCCCGACAGCTTATCGTTGGCGTCAGTATAGACTGTGCCAATATTCGCACTGGATGCATTAGCCGCACTCCAATGTATAGGAGCGAACAACTCTCCACGGCGCTGCGCTGCGCTCAAAACCACAGGTAAACACAGATCAAAGACCTGTCCTTTGTTTTGCCGTGCCGTGACACTCACCAGATCATATTCTTGTAAGTCTAGGGCTTGGGCATCCAGAGGATGCATGGCTAACTCGGGCCGACTCGTGTGGGCAGTCAGACTGGCAGCCTTGCCCGTTCTGGTCATAGTGTGCCACTGATCGCGTAATCGACCACTGTTTAAAATAAACGGAAATGCCTGACTGGTTTGCTGCTCAGGTACACAAAGCACTGTGTTCACAAAATTGGCTTTGCCATTGTCGGTATAAAACTTTCCGTCACTGAATAAACGTTTTGTGCCTTGTGGTTGAGCTTGGGTAACCGGCCATTGAATGGGTTTTAGCCCATTATATTGGGCCTCACTGAGGCTTGTTAAACCTGATAAATCAAGATCTCTTTGGCCGTTATTGTCAGTGGCGGTTAAACCTGCATATTCAGCAAAGATCTGGCTGGGTCGAGTAAAATCAAAACCTGAGTCAAAACCCATGGCTTTGGCCAGTTCACATATAATTTGCCAATCATGTTTAGCCTGGCCAGGGGCGAGTATTAAACCTCGCTGGCGAGAGATCCTTCGTTCAGAATTGGTGACAGTGCCGTCTTTCTCTGACCATCCAGTGGCCGGAAATACAATATCGGCCACATCGATAGTGTCATTTTTTTCTACACAATCCGAGACAACCACCATTTCACAATTTTTTAGAGCCGCGGCTATTTTATGTCTATTGGGCATGCTAACCATAGGATTAGTGGCCATGATCCATACGGCTTTTATTTTCCCCTGGTCTATATTGTCGAACAAATCGATGGCTTTTAAGCCCTCTTTTTGGGCGATAGTGGGTGATTGCCAATAGTTTTGCACCAGCTCTCTATGCTGGACATTATTGATATCCATATGACTGGCCAACATATTGGCCAAGCCTCCTACTTCGCGTCCACCCATTGCATTAGGTTGACCTGTTAAAGAGAATGGCCCACAGCCTTCACGACCAATTTTACCCGTGGCTAAGTGGCAGTTAATGATGCTATTGGCCTTATCAGTGCCCGAACTAGACTGGTTAACCCCCATACAATAGGCGGTCACCACCTTGTCTGTGCAGGCAAACAATTGATAAAAATGCACTACTTCATCAACAGTCAATTCACACGCCTTGGCGACTTGCCCCAGATCCCAAGCCTTACAGGTGTCGAGCAGCGCAACAAAGCCTTGAGTATGTTGTTCAATGTAGCTTTGGTTGAGCTGCTTTTGTTCATTTAAATAGTGAATTAAACCATTAAACAAGGCCACATCTGCACCGGGTTTGATCGCCAAATGATGATCGGCCAATTCAGAAGTGGCGGTTCTGCGAGGATCAATATTAATAATTTTTAGAGCGGGATTACGCTGTTTAGCTCGCTCAATACGCTGAAACAATACTGGGTGTGTCCAAGCCGCGTTTGATCCCACTAACAGCAATAAATCTGTTTGTTCTAGATCTTCATAACAACAAGGGACGGCATCAGCGCCAAAGGCTCGCTTATATGCGACAACCGCGGAGGACATGCACAATCTAGAATTGGTATCAATGTTGGCACTGCCTATGTAGCCTTTCATTAATTTATTGGCAACATAATAATCTTCAGTCAACAGTTGACCCGAAACATAAAACGCCACGGCATCTGGACCATGCTGTGCTATTACTTGCTTAAACTTGTGGGCAACTTGGCCAATAGCCTGCCGCCAACTCGCTTGTTGACCATTGATCAGTGGCGTGAGTAATCTTCCGTGCAGCGAGTTGCTGTCTAATAACTTGTCACCCTTGACACACAAGCGTCCAAAATTGGCTGGATGATCGCCACTACCAACAATTTCCGTTAACTCGCCTTGGGGGCTGATTTTTGCATCCACCCCACAGCCCACACCGCAATAAGGGCAGGTAGTGGTCACCAAAGTCGGGCTCATACCCTGTGGTGCTGTAAGAGCATTATCGCCAACATTGGCAGCTTGATTATGGCCAGTTAACATGGACTAATTAGCCCATAACACTTGTATTTTTTGCTGCTCGACACGCACTGGATAAACCCTTAATTGATTGTGTTGATCATCCAAACATTGCCCCGACTCTAAACAATACCTTTGTTTATACAAAGGGGATATCACCACTGTACTTTTATCAACAGAGCCAATTAAACCCCGATATAGCACATTAGCCTTGCCTATGGGATCCCAATTACTGATGGCATAGAGTTTTTGCTGATCGGCATCTTGCACTTTAAACAAGGCAATTTGTTGGTCTTCTAACAAGGCACAGACCCCAGAGTTATTGACCAAGTCACTATCACTGCACACTGTGATCCAATTAGTATTGTTGTTGCTCATCATAAACCCCTTACACCAATTCTTGAGCTAATGCCTTAGCTCTGTTTTGATATTCTTGTTTTTCTGACTCAGTCGCTGGACGGATTTGTTGGCGCTCTTCAACAAAAACAATATTCATATCAGACTTGTCACTGTTGACGAACTGTCTAAAACGCTTGCGAGATTCACTATTGTCAATGGCGGTTTTCCACTCACATTGATAGCTATCCACTACTTCTTGCATTTGTGTTTCAAGCTCAAGGTTTAAACCTAATGAGTCAGCTATTACCACTTCCTTAAGATAGTCTAGTCCCCCTTCGAGGTTTTCCATCCATACTGAGGTGCGCTGCAAACGGTCCGCCGTTGTGACATAGAACATCAAGATACGGTCGATGTATTTTACTAAGGTTTGGGTATCCAGATCCGTTGCAAATAAATCACCGTGTCGAGGTTTCATGCCACCATTGCCGCACACATAAAGGTTCCAACCATTTTCAGTGGCGATAATGCCAATATCTTTACTTTGTGCCTCGGCACATTCTCTGGTGCAGCCTGAAACCGCGAATTTAATTTTGTGTGGGGCGCGCAGACCTTTATATCGATTTTCTAAGTCAATGGCTTGACCTACAGAGTCTTGTACGCCGTAACGACACCAGGTACTGCCCACACAAGATTTCACTGTCCTTAACGCCTTAGCATAAGCATGACCTGTCTCAAAACCTGCATCGATCAGCGTTTGCCAAATAGCCGGCAGCTGCTCAACTCTGGCGCCAAATAAAACAATACGTTGGCCACCTGTTATCTTGGTGTAAAGCTGATAATCTTTGGCCACTTGGCCCAATACTATTAATTTTTCAGGAGTGATTTCGCCACCAGCAACACGGGGGATAACGGAGTAAGTCCCGTCTTTTTGCATATTGCCTAAGTAGGTATCGTTAGTATCTTGTAAGCTGACATGGTCCGTGGTTAGCACAAAGTCATGCCATACGGATGCGAAGATAGAAGCTGAGGCGGGTTTGCAAATTTCGCAGCCTAACCCTTTACCGTGCTTTGCCAGTAGTCCATCAAATGTTTTGATCTTGCCTACTTTAACCAGATGAAACATTTCTTGGCGAGAGTAAGCAAAGTGTTCACACATATCCTTTTTAACTTCAACACCACGCTTCTCAAGTTCGCCGTCTACTAGGGTTTTAAGCAATGCCGCACAACCCCCACAGCCAGTGCTGGCCTTAGTGCAGACTTTAATGTCGGCTAAGTTACATGCACCCGTATCAAAGGCATCAATAATATCGCCCTTAGATACATTGTGACATGAACAAATGGTGGCATGAGTGGGCAAGGCATCCACGCCCAATCCAGGGGCCGCCTCGCCAGATGCAGGCAGGATCAAACTTTCTGGAAACTCCGGTAACGCCAGCCCATTCAATGCGTATTGTAATAAGGTATCGTATTGGCTGGTGTCACCAATTAGCACCGCACCTAACAAGGTTTTTTGCTGGCTATCCACTACAATCTTTTTATACTGCTGTAATGGTTGATTTTCATAGGTATAACACAGCGCACCTTCTGTTCGCCCATGGGCATCGCCAATAGATCCCACTTCAACACCCATAAGTTTGAGTTTGGTGCTCATATCGGCCCCCTCAAAACTCAGGTCGCCACCGGTAATATGACTGGCTGCGGCTCTTGCCATAGTGTAGCCGGGCGCCACTAGGCCAAAAATAAAGTTATTCCATAGGGCACATTCGCCTATAGCGTAAATATCGGGATCATTGGTTTGGCATTGATTATTCACCACCACGCCACCCCGATCACCAATAGCGATATCAAATTCTCTGGCTAAATTATCTTGTGGCCTTATACCCGCCGAAAACAAGATCATATCGGTTTCTAACACTTCACCATCGGCAAAACACATTTTATAACGGCATTGTTGGCCGGCTTCTATGCTTTGGGTGGCTTTTTGCGTATGCACCTGCACGCCCAGTGCTTCTATCTTGCTGCGTAATAATCGTCCGCCACCCCCATCAACCTGTACCGACATTAATTGCGGCGCAAATTCCACAACGTGAGTTTGTAAACCTGCTTCTTTTAGAGCGTTGGCGGCTTCGAGACCTAATAATCCCCCCCCCACTACTACTCCTACTTTACTCACAGCCGCGGACGCACTGATGGCCTCTAAATCTTCAATAGTACGATAAACCAAACAATGGGGCTGATCATTACCTGGTATAGGCGGAACAAATGGATAAGAGCCTGTGCATAGCACCAATTTATCATATTGATACTGCATGCCTTGTTCCGTGGTCACCGTTTTGGTCAATTTGTTGATATCCACAGCCTTAGCATTTAAGCTAAATCTCACTTCATTGGCTTGGTAATATTCGGGCGTAGTCAAGGCCAGATCTTGGGCCGATTTGCCGGAGAAAAATTCTGACAAGTGCACCCGATCATAGGCTAATCTTGGCTCTGCGGATAACACCATTAGCTCTATAGGCTGGCTGTCAACTGTTGCATTGTGTTGAATAATTTGTTCGACAAAATGGTGACCTACCATACCGTTGCCGATCACCAGTATCCGTTGTTTGTGCTCGGTATTGATTTTTAACGCAGTGGACATCCATCACCTCAACAATTTTAAAAAACAAAAAAAGCCCGCTAGGCTCAGTATTACTGAACCTGCGGGCTTCTTTGCCAAACCAGCCGAATACCTTTTTGTATTCAGTGGCGAATAATATATAGCCGTTTTACAGGCTTTTGTGAGCAAACTAATACAGTAATGATGCCAATAATTTAAATCATATAATTCAATGCGTTACATAAAACCTTAGGCGCTGAACTGGTGATAACCGCCCCATCTTGATGCGCCAGCACCAAGATGGGGCGTCGATATCGACCTTTAGCCATTGCCTCAGGTTGCCCCCAAGCGCTATGCTTAGAGCATCGAACTCCTTTTATCCTTAGGCCCAACAGCTATGTTCTTAAAACAATTTTCAGCCATGCTATTTGTCACCTTTGTAAGCACCAATGGCTTTGCCGCTTCGGTATGGAAAGTCTCTTCTGAGCAACATATGTTATACATAGGCGGCACCATTCATGCACTCACCCCCGAAGATTACCCACTGCCAAAAGAATATGATCAAGCATTCCAAGCAGCGGATAAAATAGTATTAGAGACAGACATGTTAGCGGTAAAAGACCACAGTTTTCGACAAAAACTGTTGGCAAAGATGACCTATGCCGATGGCACCACTTTAAGTGAGGTGTTAAGGCCTAGCACTTATGCAGCCTTGCATACTCATTTAGCCAAACGTAATATTGCTATATCAATGTTTGCCTCTTATAAACCGGCTCTAGTGGCCGTCACTTTGAGCATGATAGAATTACAAAAACTTGGCTTTACCCACATAGGTGTGGACCAATTTTATGCAAACTTGGCCAGTGAACAAGGCAAACCCCAAAGCTGGCTAGAGACCCCTGAACAACAAATAGCGTTCTTGATGAAACTGGGCAAGCCAGATGAAAACACCATGCTTGAATATGCATTACAAGACATTCAAAACATGCCAAAAATGCTGGACATCTTGCGCAAAACTTGGCGCGAGGGTGATATGTTGGGCATGGAGAAAGTGGCTATTACTGATTTTAAAAGCAATTACCCCGACATTTATCAAGATTTACTCGTCACTCGTAACAATAACTGGTTGCCTTTAATTGAACAGATGTTGCAAGATCCCGTCTTAGAGTTTGTTATGGTGGGAGTACTGCATCTTTCAGGCCCCGATAGTGTCTTAATTAAATTACAGGACCAGGGGTATAAAATAGAAAAACTTTAAGATGAAGTGCGCAGTATGCCAATCTCTAACATGAGTTTTGACAACAGGCCAACAGACAAGCACATCAGGCTATCCCTAAGATCGATTTTTTGAGATAGTCCTAGTAATAGAAACATCTAGATTAGGATAGAATAAACATTATGCTGGTTACTTGTGACAGCCCAGGGTTATTGCCCATTGATGAGGCTATTGATAAAATGCGTGAGGCCGTCACGCCACTTACAGACACTCAAATAGTGCCTTTGTTGCAGGCTAAGGGGCGAATATTATCCAGCCCAGTGATATCCACAGTGCCGGTGCCTGCTGCCGATAATTCTGCAATGGACGGCTATGCCATGCGTTATCAGGACCTAATCGACAATGATCGACTCACCCTGGTTGGCACAGCACTCGCAGGTCAACCCTTTACACGAGAAGTGTTGCCTATGCAGTGTGTGAGGATCATGACAGGTGCCATCATTCCACAGGGTGCTAATGCTGTAGTGATGCAGGAAAACACCCAAAAACTTGGCGATTCCATTATTTTCCAGCAAAGCCCAGAGCTTGGCAATAGTATTCGCCGTGCTGGAGAGGACATCCAACTAGGACAAGTGGTGGTGCCCGTTGGCAGCAAACTCAAGGCAGCCTATTTAGCACTTATCGCCTCGGTTGGCGTAGCAAACGTATCTGTCTATAGAAAATTAAAAGTCGGCTTAATCGCCACAGGGGATGAATTAGTTACTGCTGGTAGGCCTTTGCCGGTAGGTTGCGTATATGAAAGCAATAGGATTGCCCTTATGGCCCTACTGCAAGATTTTGCGGTAGACGTTATCGACTATGGCATAGTCAAAGATGATAAATCTAGCTTGCGGGCAACATTTGAGCAGGCAGACCTTAACTGTGATTTAGTCATTTCTTGTGGTGGCGTATCTGTGGGGGATGCGGACTTTGTCAAAGAAATACTGGATGAACAGGGTCAGGTGAATTTTTGGCAAGTGGCCATTAAACCCGGTAAACCTTTTGCTTTTGGTAGATTACAGCATGCTTGGTTTTGTGGGTTACCTGGTAACCCTGTGTCTTCCTATGTCACCTTTGAACAATTGGTCGTCCCCGTTTTGCAGGAATTAGCCGGTCAGAATATTGCGAAAAAACATTACTTTGTGGCAAAGGCGGCCCAAGTTATTCGTAAACAAATGGGTAGAGCCGAATTTCAAAGAGGTTTCTTTTATCGAGACGAGCAAGATCAGCTGTGGGTTAAGCCTCAAGGTAAACAAGGTTCTGGCATAATGAGTTCGCTCGCTAATGCGAACTGTTATATGGTGTTGTCTCAAGGATCGGCAAATATCGAGATTGGACAGTCTGTGACTATCCACCCTTTTAATAACTAATCGAATTAGTTCAAACACAAGAAGTATTTCGTGGCATTTAGAACAGAATTTAGAGCAGTAGTCAATATGGCTTGGCCACTCCTTATCGCCCAGATAACCCAAACGTTGATGGGTGTATCAGACACTATAATGGCCGGACGATATTCAGCAACCGACATGGCAGCTGTGGCTATTGGTGTGGGATTTACACTGCCGGTAATTGTCTTTATTCAAGGGATCACCTTAGCTTTACCCCCTATCATATCTCGATTTAATGGTTCGAAGCAGTCACACAAAGTCGCCAACCACACACAACAAATGCTATACCTTGCATTGGCTTTTTCCATCTTAGCGGTGTTACTTAGCTTGGTGTTTGAACCTCTGATGCAATATATTGAGATGCAAGACGACCTACGCAGCATAAGTATCGACTACATTCACTATATCTTATACGCCATGCCAGCTTTTGCTTTGTATCAAGTGCTGCGTAATTATTGCGAAGGTCTGTCTATTACTAAACCCAGTATGATCATTATGGGCATTGGTCTGTTAGTCAATATACCGGCTAACTATATACTCATATACGGCAAGTTTGGTTTCCCCGAAATGGGTGGTGCCGGCTGTGGGGTCGCTACCGCTTTGGTGATGTTAGCCATGTTTATCGCGACTTGGTTATACACCTTAAAATCAAAAAAACTAAAACCCTATGCCTTGTATGCACAACTGTGTAAACCTCATTATGAAGATATGATGGAATGTATTAAGTTGGGTATGCCTATTGCTATGACCATTTTGTTTGAAGTGAGCTTGTTTGCTGTAGTGGCAATATTGTTGGCGCCCTTTGGCTCAGTAGTGGTGGCCTCTCATCAGGTGGCGCTGAACTTTTCTGCATTAATGTTTATGATCCCTTTAAGTATTGGCATGGCGACCAGCATTCGTATCGGTTATTTACTGGGTGAAAAAAGGCCTGAGCAGGCAAAATTGGCCACAAAATGTGCCTTTGTGTTAGGCATAGGGATCGCCATTTTCACCGCCAGTATCACTCTCATAGGCAGCGAAGTCATAGCCAAACTGTACAGCATTGATCCCCCCGTTATCGAACTCGCATCTAGCCTATTATTATTGGCGGCCATGTTTCAGTTTTCTGATGCCATACAAGTCATATCTGGTACAGCTTTACGAGGCTATAAAGATACCACTGCTATGTTTTATTTGAGTTTTATTTCTTACTGGTTAGTGGGTATGACTATTGGCTGTATTCTTGGTATGACGGACTGGATAGTGCCGAGAATGGCGGCGGCTGGTTTTTGGATCGGCTTTATTTGCGGCTTGACCACAGCAGCAGTATTACTGGGCTTACGTTTGAAATATATTCAAAATCATCACGTAAGACTCTTTCATGAAAGTCAATTGGCTGAATAATGACTATACAATTATTAGACATCGCTTTTCGCACTAAACCCAGAGGGCCAATGCAGACTTGCCAAGAATCGGTCTTGACTCGGGTAGCAGGAGTGTCAGGTGATGCAAGGGGCAAGCCGGGAAAACGGCAAGTGACAGTGCTCAGCATAGAGCAATGGCAAATGGCTTGCGCTGAACTGGATGTGCACTTACCTTGGACCATAAGACGGGCCAACCTCTTGATACAAGGCCTGATCTTAGGCCCTTCACTGGTGGGTAAACAAATTAAGATTGGTCGATTAATATTACTGATTAACGGCGAAACCGACCCCTGCGCAAAAATGGATACCCAGCAGCCAGGATTAACCCAAGCGCTAACACCGCACTGGCGCGGAGGGCTGTGCTGCACTGTCATATGCGATGGCAGAATTAGCCAAGGACAGAGTGTCACAATTGCGGGTTAACCCCACCGAGCTAAAACCTGAACATTTTTATACCTCCTTGGGAAAAGTAGTTATAATATGGCACTTTATTTAATCGAGTTAAGAAGTCCTATGAAGAATCTGAAGTTATTAATGATATGTTGTGTATTAAGTTTTTCGCCCTCTAGTCATGCAGAAGGATGGTTAGATACCCTGAAAAATTTATTTAGTGACGACACCCCTGTCACCCCTGTCACCCAAGTGCTCGTTAAACAAACCATAGCACCCAATGTAACAGACATGATCAGCAGCGTAAGCGGTGCCACAGGTATCACAGCGCCCCAAGCCGAAGCCAGCTTAGGTGCACTTTTTAATTACGTAAAAACCAATCTATCTGCTGAGGAATTTGACGCCTTGTCAAACTCCCTGCCCGGTCTTAATTCGTTGTTAAGCGCGGCACCTGATGTGAGTAAAATGACTCGACAGTCTGGCCTAGACGGCTTAGTAGACAAAGCAGCTAATTATAATGAAAGCCTTAAGGCTTTGAATGATGTTAAAGATCAATTTGCATCATTAGGACTCAATCAAGACATGCTCAGTCAAGTGATATCCAGTGTCAGTGTGTATTTAGATACCCCTGAAGGCCAGAACATTAGAACGCCCCTGATCTTGGGCCTAAGTAAATTACCGGTTTAATTTTATTTGAGTATGGCTAAGGACAACCACTCTTCTCATAAAGCAGAGTATTAGTAGACGTATGGATACTATATGAAAAGTAAAAGCAGCCCTGTTTGAGTCATCTAAGCTAGGCTGCTAATAAAGTCAATTCCCCCTCAAAAAAGTCATATTAGTGATCAGTGTTGCCTCTGTGGTTGGCATTGAAAACCTATCCTTTGTGGCCTATTAGGTGCCGCAAGTTTAGCCATAGGTTTAGCATTGCAGGGCAGTCTCTCCAACTTTGCAGGGGTTGATCTAGGCAGCAGCTCAATGGGTTTCTTAGTCAGCGTTTTTTGTTAAAACCGACGACTACTGGTCAATGTTCTTTGAAACCCGACCTTTGCTTAAGTCAGCAATAAAAGAACCCGGACTATAGATCCCATTCCCGC
>JAWUWP010000012.1:0-37376 GCA_034111785.1 Paraglaciecola sp. | reverse complement strand
GCGAAGTGCTCACCCCCATGAAAATGAGGATGACAATGCGTTTACCTTACAGCATGCAAACCAGCACTGGCAGTCATCAAGGAGAAGTTGGCCTAACCTATAACGGATATTGGGATAGTTATAGCTGGGGTGCCCAAGGGCTGTATAGTACCTCTTTAGGTGAAAATGACCAAAACTATTAACCAGGTAATAAAACTCAGTTCACTGGCTGGGCTGCTTATGCATTTTCGGATGCCGTGAGTGCTTCTGTGCGCTTAAAATATAGCTCCTGCGATGAAATCAGTGGCGCAGACTCCAAAATTCAAGCACCTGTCACCACTGCCAATCCAGATAACTACGGTGCAGATCTTTTGAACTTAGGTGTTGGTATCAATACAGTAATAGACAACAAACACAGGCTTGCCTTTGAATATTCAGTTCCTTTGAACTACGACGTGAACGGTGTACAAATGGATATGGATAGTATGCTAACCCTAGGCTATCAAATCGCTTTTTAACTTAGGTATACCCACACCTTACTGCTGCTTTATTTTCCCGTAGCAGTGAGGTTTAAAAAATCATTTAACACAACAGGTATAATGCATGTCACTTGAATATTAGTGATGATTTCAAGTGATATACACCCTTCATACCTAATTATATTTATACACCCTTAGTTCGAAATAATCATGCCTCTTAGTCTTAAACCTGCCCACCCTGATTTTTTTCTGGTGCCTGCTCCAAATGCCCTGGTTAGGATGTTAGCAAACTCTACTTATCTATGTTTGGCCGTTCTCGCCAAGCAATAGTTGACAAAAAAGCACTAAAGAGTGCTTGCCTTGCAAGGTCTAAAATTTTGGGTTTGCCTTAAGGTTATCGCGTTGCCGTTATACCTGCACCTGATACAGATGCCATGGAAATAGCCATGTGGTCGATTTTAGGTGAACGCCCTGTCGATGTATTGTATTGGGAGTCATTTGGACACGGTTTGACCACCGACATTACTAAAAAATGACAACTAGAACACCCCTGCGTTTTAAGCGCCGAATATTTAACAGGACATACTTAACAGAACCATACTTAACAGGACATGCACGATAACTAACCAAAGAATGTAATGACATGACAATGACTACCAGACTTTGGATGGGCTGGAAGACGATCCGATGTTACAAATTCAGGGGTGCTGCATTGCGTCTCGCATCGCTACAGGCAAGCAGCAAGGACGAAAGGGCTTTACCTTGTAAACCCTTGCACCTATGGCAGAGCAGGGGCGTGCGGCAGGCTTCAGTCTCCATGCAGGTGTCATGAGCAGTGCACAAGATAGGGGGAAACTCGAAAGGCTTTGCCGTTACGTATTTTGAAGAGAGTCTGCTCTGGGGTATCAGAAAAAAGGTTGGCAAAGACGACTTACGGTAAGGTGTGCTACCCACTCAAAACACCCTACCGTGACGGCACCATCGGTGACCGGCGCAGTCATGTCATATTTGAGCCTCTGGATTTTATCGCCCGTTTAGCGGCCTTGATACCCAAACCCCGCGTAAACCTCACTAGATTTCATGGCGTATTGGTGCGAGGCTCCCCCGCGGGGTGGCCCTCCATGGGTTGCCCTCCATGGGTTGCCCTCCATGGGTTGCCCTCCACCAAACAGTCGGCACCCCGTGACAATAACACCCGCCTTAGGAAATAAAACTAAACAAGCCTTGCCGACAGGGCAGGAAAAAACACCCGCAAAAAAACCCCAGTCGATGACCTAGGCGCAAAGATTTAAACGGCTTTGCACAACAGCGGGAGACGCCTGTCTTGAATTCTGAATTACGTGGCAACGGTTGATTAATAGACGTAAAATAGCCGACTTTCACTCCCTCGGCGATATAATAGACGGGTAAACGAGAGGAGAACTAGGCAAGATGTATTGTCACTTTATAAAAATGACGTTTTATTTTACCTATACACGAAAAACCATAACAAATAAAAATGGAAAGGGCTTGGAAGCATGACTCAAAATCTAGATCTAGTCTGAATTTAGTAGGCAAGCTGGTAATGGCGCTTTGTGAAGCACCATCAAACTAGCCTTCTAGTATTAACTCTACCCAACGTTGGTTCGATACGTCGCTGACTAAAACATCATTAACTTTTATCTTTCACCACACGGCTCTTTACTCAAGGTGCTTGATCAGCCATATCGAGTTATTCCGTGTGAGTTTTACTGCCACGGCCCCGCTATCAGGGCTTTTAATTAAACCTACTTTCTAGCCCTGCTCGATTTGGGTAATACCAACCTCAGCCGTTTTTGGCAAGTGTGCGATACCCAGCACCCGGAACGTTAATTAATGGCAAGGGCTTACTAAAAAGCGTTGTCTTTAGGTGTTAATAATGGTCGATTTATTTGACTAAGTGCCAAGCCCCTCTTTCATTAACGGTTATCTTTTCAGGATGTATATGTTTAAAAACTTGACGTTGCGTGCCCAATCAAGCATCTCGTTTTATGTATTGATCGCATCAGCAACAATGTGAGCGCCATCTCTGAGGCTTCAGACCTGACCGCCCAAGCGGCCTCAGAGACCGCGAAAGCTTCAACCCATGTCGTTCAGTTAGCTGAAGAGCAGCAAAAGTCCGTGGGGGGGTAAAGTTGAGTTAAGTTTTGGGCTGGCACCCTAACGCAGGATCGTCCAGGTTCAATATACAAGTGCCCCCCTTACTCGACCCTAGTTAAGGGGGGCATCACCAATGCGCACTGCTCACATCTATCAGTGTTTGAATCTTGTGGGCTTTTTAATGGGTATCATCACACCTGCTGTATTTGATTTCATGGTGGTTTGGCTGAAAAGATAGCGCGTCAACTTAAGCACTTTTGGCAATAGCTGTCATTTAGGAAGCATTAAAAAATGCCTTTTTTGTGCCTAATATGGACACTAAATTGCCATTCAAACCCTAATCTGTTCATAATAATATTTACAGGACACATAGAATATGGTTTTAGCCAATTCTTTGGTATAGGGGTTTAGTTTGGAATAAGCTTGTTATACGTCTTGATATGGCAGGGCGCTGGTTCGAGTCCACTCGGTTGTACCAATTCTAAAACCTTCATATCCAATATTGTGCCCCTATGGTTTTAACCACCAATACTGAGTGAAAAAAACCAGGTTGAGCGCACTTAAGTTAGCCCACAATATAAAATCAATGAGCATTATGATGATCTTAGCGCCAGCCTAGGTTTGGGATTAAAAACCTAGACTATATTGTTTGGGCAATTCATCGAAGTCCTCAGCTGACAACAGCAAAACACTTGAGGATACATTGGGGGCTAGATGTCCATATAATTGCTGTAAAACATTGGTTGTTTTATGACCCGCCAATTTTGCCACTGAATACAATGGCATATTGGCGGAGATCAATCTGGCGATATAATGATCACGTAAAAAACCGAAATCTAACTCTAGGCCGACCTGCCCCAAGACTAATATTTTTTTCCAGTGGCGGATATGGGCTTTCTTATCCATCTGTTTATCTGTCGCTTTGGAGGCAAAGACGAGCCCACTTCTGGGTGAGCCTTGCTGCTGATACCAGGCCGACATGATCTGCATTATGCTGTCATCCAATGGCAATTCTACCTTAATGGGATCTTTATAGTGTTTGGTCTTATTGGGCGCTTTAGTTAAAGATTTTTTAGCTAAATTTAATTCTTGCCAGGTTAATGAATACAGATCTCCGCTTCTAAGACCTGTGTATGCGGCTAAACGCAAAAACGGGAAAAACCAATGGGGGTGAGTCAATCCTTTAAGGCTGGGTAATTGTCTCTTACCATGAGAAATACTATTGGACCTTTGGGCAATGAGCTTCGATTTATATTGGGCAATGCCCGATTGAATTGCCGTTAACTCTTGTTTGCTTAACAAACGTCTAGGATTAACCTGGAGGCTCGGTGCTTGTGTATTTTGAGGATGAGGTGCCGGTGTCTGTAATTGGAATTTATGACTAGGATCAAATTCTATTACCCCGTGTTTTACTGCGTGACGCATCATAGTACGAAAGGCACCAAAGGCTCGAAGAATAGTGGCATGAGACAAAGCTGACTTTTGCTTATGGGCATGCCAAGCTTGTAAGTCTGATCCGTCAATAGAAGCCAGTGTAAGGTGCACCCATTGTTTGAAATGTTTGGCTATCATATCTATGGTGTGTTTACCGGCATTGGCTTTAGTTGATTGATGCACGGTATAAGGCCCAAGTAAATATTGTCCTAGGGTGCAGCCTTTACGCTTACTTGATAATGGGCTTGTGCTGCGATGACTATCCTTGCCCACTATAGGCTGATTGCCGTCCAGTATTTGTTGCCGATATTTTAACGCTAACTCAGCACTTTCAACTCTGTCTATTTTACCGTCGACATAAGTGCCTAATTTGATGATTTTTTGTTGATTGTTGTGATCTCGATAACGCATGCGCCAGGTGGCACAACTGCTCATTTTTTGCAGATGAAATCCGGCTATTAGGCTGCAAGTTAACTCCCCACGGACTTTGCCCGACAAAACGTGTTGCATGCTTTTAAGTTGAGATATTGAAGTGATAGTGACTTTAGCCACAAAGCCCCCTTATTGTTCACTTTGTATGCACGCAAACCTAGCGCAAACCCTGTTAATCGATGCTAAGCAGCGTATTCCCTGCATAAAATACCAGCAAAAAAACCCATAGACAACCGCAATCTAGGCTATTTTTGACAGTAAACACAAGGGCCACCCTTTTCACCCTACAACCCACCTATATCTAGTAGGGGTCAACCGTTCGATTCTTAGGGCACTCGTAATCTAATAGCCAAGTGGCAGCGCAAGGTGTTTAAACAAGATACAGTCTGCCACATGTTGAAGATTTACCATGTTTGCCCCTATCCCTTAGTCGTTCCTTATAGTGTTAAGGGCTGTACATTCAGCCACCGAAGTAAATAAAGATGGGCAACATATGTAGACAAGACATGCCAAGGCAAAATATATTGGCTTGACTCTGGCCACGGTGACACATTCATTACCAAGCCATCGCTATTTAACCCCTTTTACCTTTAGTTCAATGCTCCATCGCTAAACCTATGCTTATTCGGCACGTCTACCAAGGGTAACAAGCATTGAATTCATCAAGCGTTGCCACGATTATAATGTCTAAAGGCACAGCAATAGCAGGCAATATTACCCCTTATCTTGTCTAGGCTAAGAATGACCCGCCACAGACATTTAACCCTGGATCTTAATGTTCTAACGATAAAGAACGATAAAGAACGATAAAAATATATTCACTCATCATTTATCCACAACTGAGATAAACTACCCAAATAGCCCTTTACTAAAAATACAAGGTGAACCCAATATGGTGATACCAATATGTTAGATATTTATGCTGGGAAAACAGCCAAAAAAATCATCCAGCAACAAGGTTTTTCTAGTGACTTATTTAGCACATTTTTAGGGGCAAGCGGCGGACCAAAATGGTTTTCATTATTTGGCTTAGATAAATATTTATTTGGTGAGTTTTTTAAATACCGAAAAAATGAATTAAACCTTGTGGGTAGTTCAGCAGGTGCATTTAGGGCCGCGTGTTTTGCCCAAAATGATCCGGTAATGGCAATTTCTAGATTAGCCAAATCTTATTCAGAAACCGTATATTCTGAGAAGGTAACGGCCACTGAAATTAGCCATAAAGCCCGAGATTTACTGGATCAGTTATTAGGGAAGTCCGGTGTTTCAGAAATTATTAGCAATCCCATATTCAAAGCACACTTTATTGTTGCTAAGGCAAATGGATGGGCTGGCTCTGATAAAAAAAGCAAACAGTTGCTCGGTTTAACAAAAAGTTATTTGTTAAACCGGATAGATCGGAAACTCCTTGGCTCTCAATATGAACGTTTTGTTTTTCAAAATCCAAATAGTGGATTGTGTATTCAAGACGAATATCACTTCAGTACCCAACATATAGATTTGACCCAAGACAACCTAAAACAGGCGCTGCTGGCATCAGGCTCTATTCCCATGGTGATGGAAGGGATCCGAGATATTCCTGGAGCACCAACGGGTATGTATCGAGATGGTGGGATCATTGATTATCACTTTGATATCAGTCTACCCAGCAGTGAGGGCCTAATTCTATACCCGCATTTTAACGCAAAACCTAAGGCCGGTTGGTTTGACAAAAAGTTAAAACGTTCAGTCAATCCAGATAACTATGACAAAACCGTTATGTTGGTTCCCTCCCCTCGTTTTGTAAATAGTCTTACCTATCAAAAAATACCGGATCGGGAAGATTTCACTAAACTTGAGCCCCAGCAGCGGATAAAATACTGGAAGTCAGTATTGTCCCAAACTGAGCGCTTAGCTGAGCATTTCAACCATTTCTTAGACCACAATGATTTAGCTCAAATACAAGATTTATAAGGTTCGGCCGCTCTTATAATACCTGGAATGTTGTGGCAACCGCTGGCAGATAGTTAAAATGCTGTGAGTAATTTTAAGTGATGCATGCTCAACTCATGCCCTGCATCAATGGCTGTTTGTGCTTGCATTCTATAATACTGAGCTTTACTGAGTTATTTTTATACTTTAGTCTAGCTCAATAACGTTAGTAGAGTGTTTTCCAACCAATACGAAATTTCTCATATATATCAGTTTATTAACCTACATATAACGACTACTCAACAGACTTATCCACAGATAAGGTGGATAAACCCCACTTGACATGAAGACAGGGTCAAGCACAATAAAAATCAACATAGTTAAGAATTTATAATATTTAATGTCAAAACAAAGCTTACAAGTGATAGCCGATACTTTTGTAATTCACAGTTTACCCAATGATGCCGTGATCCCCGCCCAAGTGTTTAATGCCTCTATTTATTTTATCGGTAAAACCATGGACGAATTATCCTTAGTAGTACCTGACACTATCCAGATAAACAGTGAAGATCATGATAGTGGCTGGCGAGCGCTAGAGGTTTTGGGTCCGTTGAATTTATCCTTAGTGGGCATTATGGCGCAAATTGGCAGTGTTTTAGCTACGGCAAAAGTCAGCATTTTTGTATTATCCACTTTTGAGACCGATTACTTCTTAGTCAAACAAGTCGATTTAACCAAAGCCACTGCAGCCTTAATACATGATGGTTATAGAGTGAACCTATAATGGCCATATTTAGACCTGTAATGGATCCTCAGCCCATACCTGAACACACTAGATGTCTGACTATTCTCAGCCCAATAAGCGGTGCAGTGGTATCCTTACAGCAAGTGCCACATTCTCTATTCAATCAAGGTTTATTTGGTGATGGGGTCGCGATAAAACCTTCTGGTTATCAAGTTATCGCCCCTTTTTCGGGTGTGATCACGCACTTCCCCCCATTAGCCAATCAAATTCGCATAAAATCTAGCTTAGGCCTACAAGTGCAGATCCAACTGGGCATAGACTCGCACAATATGATGGGGGATGGGTTTAAACGTCAGGTATCAGTGGGCAGTGTTTTTGTTCAGGGACAAGTGCTGGCGGAATTTTCTCTAGTTAAGATGAAACAACAATTAGTCAGTACCCTATGTCCTGTGACTATATTAAATAGCGCTAAGTTAAAGGCCATTCAAGGTCATTATTATACCTCCATCGCCAATCAAGATAAGATCATGAGCGCTTATATGTAGCCCTTATCGCTGAATGAACAAGAGTTTCAGCAAATACCCTGCCCTGACTACTTTACCTGCCTAGCCCTTTGTCGTTATAGTCACCCTATATTTATTTTATGATTAAGCACAATATGACCATCCTGTACGGAATAAAAAACTGCGACACCATCAAAAAAGCCAAAACTTGGTTGACCCAAAATGATATCAACTTTAAATTTCATGACTACCGACAAGATGGTTTAACGGAAGATTGGTTACAAACTGCTGAAAACGTCTTAGGGTGGGAAAAAATGCTCAACAAAAGAGGCACCACGTTTCGGCAGTTAACGGATCAACAAAAGCAAGGTATCGATAGAGAGTCGAGTTTGGCACTGATGCTGGAACATCCGTCCATGATTAAGCGGCCTATTTTGGTCCACCAAGAGCAATACCATCTGGCATTTAAAGTAGAACAATATCTTGAGATATTTTCATGAGCCTTTCTGTATTAAGTCTCACCAAACAGCTGATTAATCGCAAATCCGTGACACCAGAAGATGCGGGGTGCCAAGACTTAATGATAGATATTCTTGCTCCTTTGGGCTTTGCAATCGAACACTTGGACTTTGCTGACACCAAGAACATATGGGCACGCAAAGGCACTACCGAACCGGTATTTTGTTTTGCAGGGCACACTGATGTGGTGCCTTCAGGACCGGCCGAAGCATGGCAAACGCCGCCATTTGAAGCCATAGAAAAACAAGGTTTTGTCCATGGTCGAGGCGCGGCAGACATGAAAGGCAGCTTAGCCGCAATGTTAGTCGCGACCCAAAGGTTTGTCAGCAGCCATGCTGATCATAAAGGGTCCATCGCGTTTTTAATTACCAGTGATGAAGAAGGGCCTTTTATTAATGGCACCACTAAGGTGATTGACACCCTAGAAGCGCGAAATGAGAAAATCACTTGGTGTTTAGTTGGCGAGCCATCCAGCACCTCACAGGTGGGTGATGTGGTGAAAAATGGCCGCAGAGGCTCACTAACCGCTAATGTAGTAGTGAAGGGTATACAAGGACATGTGGCCTATCCGCAGCTAGCTAAAAACCCAATTCATGATAGTGCGTTAGTCATGGCAGAACTGGCGAATACTGAATGGGACAAGGGCAACGCTTCATTTCCTGCCACTAGTTTTCAAATCTCGAACATTCAAGCCGGAACCGGTGCTGGCAATGTTATACCCGGTGAGTTAAAAATGTGTTTCAACTTTAGATTTTCAACTGAAGTCACAGATCAGTTATTGATCAACAAGGTCGAACAGATCTTCGCCGCTCATCAGTTAGAATACAGCATAGATTGGACCTTTAATGGCCAACCCTTTTTAACGGATTCAGGTGATTTAGTAGAAGCGACCAAAGCCGCGATAAAAGCCTGCACCGGCCGAGAAACCCTACTATCCACCGCAGGTGGCACCTCAGACGGTAGATTTATTGCACCTACAGGGGCACAAGTTATTGAATTAGGTCCTATTAATGCCACCATTCACAAGGTAGATGAATGTGTAAAAATCACCGATCTGGAGAGCTTAACTGATATCTACCAAAACATATTACAGCGCTTGTTAACATGATCACCTCTGCCCATATTCTCGGCCAAGATCAATCCTTGTTAGTTGAATGCCAATCGGGCTTTTTACTGTTGCCACCAGTGTGCAAAGCATTTATTACCATGCAGGCAGCAGCTCGCCAAGATGATGTGGATATACAAATTGTCAGTAGCTATCGCAGTTTTGCCCGACAGTTGCAGATATGGACTAACAAATGGTTGGGCAACACTCAGATATTAGGCATTGATGAACAGCCATTGAATATAGAACCATTGACGAACAAGCAAAAAATCGAGGCCATATTAACCTGGTCAGCCTTACCTGGTGCCAGCCGTCATCATTGGGGTACAGACTTAGATGTGTATGATAAGACTCAGGTGGAGCAGGCGCAGCAAGGGTTTCAACTGGTTGGCCATGAGTATTCTGCCCAAGGGCCCTGCTTTGAGCTAAACAATTGGCTGGGTGAAAATGCCAGTGAATATGGTTTTTATCGCCCTTATGCGCTATATAATGGGGGCATAGCACAAGAGCCATGGCACCTCAGCTACCGGCCTATTGCTGAAGATATACTGACCAAACTACATAGACCCTTATTGCAAGCTGCACTAGTGCAGGCGGACCTAGTTGGCATAGACAGTATCATCGCCAATCTACCTGAATTATTTAATCGTTTCGTTTTAAATCAAGGACAGACATGAATACATGGGCAGTCATGGGTATCATCATCTTAGTGATGGGGATTATTGTGGGCAATTTAATGCTGATAAAACACAGTGCCAAGCAGCCATTCCCCACCAGCAAAAAAGACAACAATGCCTCATACGATAAAGATGAAGCAGAGGATTAAGTCAGTCTAAAGATTGACTACGCGACAAAAATGAATATTTTGATTTTGGCTAATAGAGACTTAGCCAGCCATCTCGCCTTGAATAGACTACTACCGGCCTTAACAAACCAACACCAGCTGGCATTAATATTATCCAACAAAGTGGGACAAAACCGCGCTTCGCCGTCACTCCCAGAGCGCCTCGAGCAGTTGGCGGATTTTGAGACTTTAGCCTTACAAAACATAGCGGCGGCCAATCCCCATAAGCAGAGTACTAGCCGCCAACAAAGCTTATTGGGATTTGATGGATTCAAAGCAATAGCCACTGAGTTACCTGTGCTTGGATCTATCAATGATACTGCTGGCTGGAAACAGGTCGCAGATTTTGCCCCAGACTTAGTGCTGAGTATTCGTTTTGGTTTGATTTTAAAACCCGGCCTAATTGCTCTGCCCAAACATGGAGTGCTCAATTTACATTCAGGCAGATTACCAAAATATCGAGGGGTCATGGCCACATTCAGAGCCATGCAAGATCAACAATTAAAGATAGCCAGCAGTTTACACTTTATTGATAACGCCAGTATCGATAGCGGCCCCATAGTGCAGATCAGTGAACGACAGGTTAATTATCAACGCTCGTACCTGTATAACACTTTGGCATTGTATAAACGGGGCATTGAAGATCTATTATCAGCGGTGAAAAAAATAGATCAGGGTGAAACACTCCACAGTCAAACAGCAAATACAACGGGAAACTACTATTCATTTCCCAGCGCCGAAGAACTCAGACTATTTGAAAGCCATGGTCACACCCTATTTGAGGAACAGGATATGATCGATATCCTGCAGCAATATACTGATGATACAGACTCATTAGAATTTTTCTGAATACCTGATCGCAGTGCCACTGATACTGACCATCAGCATACTGCCGCCCTTGCCCACTACTTCATAATCAATAGCGATGCCAATAATGGCATTAGCGCCCATAGCCCGAGCCTCATTCTCCAATTCTTGAAAGCCAATTTTGCGGGCTTTGGTCAGCTCATCTTCATAGGCTCCGGAGCGTCCACCGACTATGTCCCGTATAGATGCAAAAATATCTTTAAATAGATTAGCGCCCATCACGGCTTCCCCCACTACTATGCCTAGATACTGTTCGATTTTTTTCCCTTCCAACTGACTAGTTGTTGTGACAATCATTGCTCACTCCTGGTGGTTATTGCCGATTGAATTAGGTTAAGACGCTGGGTCAAAGCCGAACCACAATAAGCTTGGGCCGGTACCCTGCCCCAGACGGGGTTAGGCCAACTAACATCATGTACATAACGCACAATATGATGCAGATGTAATTGAGGCACCATATTACCCAAAGCCGCAACATTCAACTTATCAGGTGTAAACAAATGTTTAAGCACCTGGCTTATCAGTGCCGACTCTTGCCACAACTGTTGTTGTTGGGCATCCGGCAAATCTATAATTTCCACTATATTGGGCACCCGTGGCACTAATATTAGCCAAGGGTAAGTCGCATCATTGATCAATAAAACCGAACATAAACTGAGTTCGGTAACCAACACACTGTCTTTTTCTAATTGGGGGTGCAAACTGAATTCAGGCATAGGGCTTCCTTAAATTTGGGTAGGGATCACAGTCAACAACGCACGTTGCCCCAGTTCCACATCGGCATTGGGAAACACTATCGCCTCTCCGTCTACTTGCGCTCGATATTCAGTGCCGGTTTCCTTGGCTAACAATGTATCTTGGGGAAAGTCAGTAAAATTAGGGGCATCTAAAGCAAAGTGTAAACTAAAGTCTGGCTGCATCTTGTTGATCACTTGATTCACTTTATAAATTAAGAAGTCTGCATCCAAAAAAGCCTTTAGATTCAATGCTTGTCCACACAGCAACTTGGTTAGAGTGTTGGAAACTTGGCTGAATCTTGTCATATCATTTTGCCCAAAAGCCATGACCTTGCCTAATTCAACGGTAAAGGCATGAGCCCCAAAATTATTCGACGAATAGTAGCTAAAGGTAGTAGTGGCACTGCCAGAAAGCAAAATTGTATTGACCCCACAAGCCAGTAAAATCTGCAACTGGTGCTTATCCCAGGGCTGATCCTGTCGAAACGGGTAGACCGCAAACTTGTCATTTTTAGAGGCGCGAATGGCCGTATGCAAATCGTAGTGGTAACGGCTGTTAGCGGGCTCTAAGGAATGGTGTAAATAAAAATACGCCACCGCCTCTTCCAAAGCTTTGGCTCGGGTTCGCTCATAGTTAGCGGGGCCGTTTTTATGTTCACCACTGAACAGACGATTCATGTTTTCTTCAACAAAGCGTTGGCCAATATCCATTGCTGGTAAGTTACCAAATAAAAATAATGCCCTTTGTTTTAAGGCAATATGCCCTTGCAAAATACCTTTGACCAAGGACTCACATATTTCTATGGGTGCCGTTTCATTGCCATGGATCCCACAAGATAGAACAATGTCTTTATCACCGTTCGCTTGGGGGTCAAATATTATGATCCCCGGAGCTAGGATCGAGACCTGAGTTGCATTGGCTAAACAAAAATCCATTGGGGTTTCAAAAAGTGCAGGCTGCGAACGAGACAAGCTCAAAAATTGCCCTTGCTCTTGTAAATCCTTGATAATGCGTAAACTGTGCGCTTGTTGCTGGTTTGACATGTGAAAAACTTAGCTTTTATTGAATTTAGGCCAGCAATGATACGCTATGCAGCACACTAAAACTTAACAAAAACAACGGGTATGGCTAGGCCAAGACCAAGACGGGCTAAGTGTACACAGTCAGTCAAACTCACCGCCTTTGAGAACAGATGTCCTTGGCCTATTACTGCCCCAATCTGTCCTAACAGCCTCAGGGGTTACTGGTTTCAACGCCCTCGGCTATTAGCTGGCAGTGGGTGGCTGTTGACCGAAATTTTTAAATCTAAACCTAAGTTATTTAAATGGCAGGATCCTTTAAAAGCAGGTTCTAAAGTCCAGTAACCTAATTCGTTCATCATATTATAAGATTCGGCGGCTTTAATTAACGGGCCAGGCAAGAATAAGCCACCCTAAGGGTGATCCCAACGCAATAAACATTCTGCACCGACAATTTTGAAGCTCTGCAGCTCAACTTTGGGCTGGAAGTATCATTCATCATGGCTAATGGCACCTAACACGTCAGGGTTTAATGCCAGTGAACGTCCTGTGGTTTGGTGATTATTGGCAGTGGCAAATTGAAATGATTAAACGGGTTAGCTTTGCCTTGTTTTCGAGGGGTTTCAGCACGAGCAAAAAATCGATTAACATATCGATTAAAAATAGTCTGTAAGCCAGCATGTGATTTTTGCACTGAATATTGCCTTATTAAGTGAACATAGGTTACTGCCCTGGCCAGATCTCAGCAATGAGACCTTAGCAGAGCAGTAACGCTGGCCACTATTTACTCAACCAAGCAAGGCTTTAATTTCCAGATTTTTTGGACATAATCTTGAATAGAACGATCGGAAGTAAATTTACCCATACGAGCAGTATTGAGTATTGCCATCTTGGCCCACTTGGCTGGATCACCATAGGCTTGGTCAGCTTTGGTTTGTGCGGCGCTGTAGGTCTCAAAATCAGCTAACACTTTATAGGGATCACCTCCTTCCAATAAACTGTGTTTTATTGACGCTAGCGCACCTGGCTTGCCTGGTGTAAAATAATCGGTAGTCAACCAATCTAACACCCCTTTAATCTCGGCATTATTGTAATAGTGGTCGAAAGGATTATAGCCACGGGCATCAAGCTCAGACACTTCATCTACCGTTAAGCCAAAGATAAAGATATTTTCATCGCCAACTTCTTCCGCTATTTCTATGTTGGCCCCATCCAAGGTTCCCACAGTGAGCGCTCCGTTTAACGATAACTTCATATTGCCCGTACCTGAGGCTTCTAAACCTGCGGTAGAAATCTGTTCAGAAATATCCGCTGCAGGGATCATTTTTTCCGCCAAACTGACTCGATAATTAGGTAAAAACACTACTTTTAACTTATGGTTGACTCTAGGATCATTATTGATCCTTTCTGCCACCTGATTAATAGCATAAATAATGTCTTTAGCCAGTTTGTAACCCGGTGCAGCTTTGGCACCAAATAAGAACACTCTTGGCTGCATTTGGTAATCTGGATTTTCCAATAATCTGCGGTACAAGGCCATAATATGTAAGAGATTTAAATGCTGACGTTTGTATTCGTGTAAGCGTTTAATTTGCACGTCGAATATAGCTTTTGGATTAATTTCAATACCCGTCAAGGTGAAGACTTCTTTGGCCAGCGCCACCTTGTTTTGGTGTTTAATTTTCATAAACTGTTTTTGAAACTTGCTGTCGTCAGCAAAAGCCTCAAGTTGGGTCAATTTATTTAAGTGTAAAGGCCAGTCATCGCCAATTTTTTCATCAATCAAAGCTGACAACTTGGGATTACAGGCTTTTAACCAGCGTCTTGGCGTAATACCATTGGTCACGTTAGTGAGTTTATCGGGCCACATCTTGTCAAATTCTGGAAACAAATTTTTCTTCACTAACGCCGAATGTATTTGCGCCACACCGTTAACCGCAAATGAACCTATCACCGATAAATTACCCATACGGATCATTTTTTCGTTGCTCTCTTCGATAATAGATAACTTCTGTTTAATCTCATTATCACCTGGCCATAACTTGTCCACTTCACTCATAAAGCGATGATTAATTTCATAGATAATTTCCAGGTGCCTAGGCAGGATTTTTTCAAACATACGGGCGGGCCATTTTTCGAGCGCTTCAGGCAACAAAGTATGATTAGTATAGGCAAAGGTTTTAGTGCATATAGCCCAGGCGCTATCCCAGTCTAACTCTGCTCTGTCTAATAATATTCGCATAAGTTCAGGAATGGCAATGGCCGGGTGTGTATCGTTGAGCTGGATCACCACCTGCGCCGAAAAACGACTCCAATCATCTCCATGAGCCCTTTTATAACGACGAATAATATCCTTTAAAGAACAAGCACTAAAGAAATACTGTTGGATTAAACGTAGCTCTTTTCCAGCTTCAGTTTCGTCATTTGGGTACAGTACTTTAGAGATGGTTTCTGCCTGTACATTTTCTTTTTGGGCATCCACATAACCACCGGCATTAAACACATCCCAATTAAAGTAATCTGAAGCTTGGCTCTGCCATAGGCGCAACACATTCACCGTATTGCCACCATAGCCCACTACTGGTATGTCCCAAGGTAAGCCTTTGACAATAAGTCCAGGGTGCCACTCTTTCTGGATCCGTCCATGCTCACCGTATTTTGTCTCAACATAGCCATATAACGGTATTTCTTGAATGGACTCTGGACGACATATTTCCCATGGATTGCCATAGTCACGCCAACTATCGGGACGCTCTATTTGTTCACCGTTTTTAATTTCTTGACGAAATAAACCGTGTTCATAATGCAAGCCATAACCAATAGCAGGCAAATCTAAGGTGGCAAGAGAATCTATAAAACAGGCGGCCAATCTTCCCAAGCCGCCATTACCCAAAGCCATGTCTGGCTCTTCTTCCATAATGTCCGTTAAACTCACCCCTAACTCATTAAGGGCTTGGTCGGTTTGCTCAAACAATCCTAAGTTATGTAGATTGTTTGACATGAGGCGTCCCATTAAAAACTCGGCAGAAAAATAATGCACTGCACGAGTATCATTTAAGTAGTGAGATTTTTGGGTCTTACGTAATTGCTCTAGCACTTGTTCTTGAACCGAGGCACAAGTGGCTTTCCACCAAGCATGGTTATTCGCTTTGTTTTCATCTGTACCCAAAGAAGAATGCAAATGACGGACTATTGCCTCCTTAATCGACTTTTTGTCGAGCTTGGCTGCTACTGACTTTGTGGATCCGTTATCTTTAAACACTTTAGCTACCATCTTTCACCTCAGAATAAATTGTTAGTCACATCACTCAAACTGCCCAGTGCTTTAGGGATTTTAGTTTGAGTGACTAAAAAATACTGTCATCAATAATTATCCGGTAGTTTTAGCAGGGTTTTTTCCTGAAGTTTGTTAAACTTTTGTTAAATAACAGAAATAAAATGACTACCCGGCACTTGCACCTTCTTTATTTCACGCTTCATTAACAGCTTAGCAACCTTATTTATACATTTGCCGTTTTAAACACCTGAGCCACCAAATTTTGGGCTTCTTCGACTAACTGCTGCAAGTGGGTTGGCCCGTTAAAACTTTCGGCATAAATTTTATATATATTTTCAGTGCCAGAAGGTCGGGCGGCAAACCAGCCATTTTTGGTGCTAACTTTTACGCCACCAATAGCCGCATTATTGCCAGGTGCATGGGTTTGTATATTGGTAATAGTTTCTCCAGCCAGTGTATTGGTCTGGATCACGTTTTTATCCACCTTGGCTAACACTTGTTTTTGTCCATGATTGGCTGCCACGTCGATGCGAGTATAAACAGGAGCCGCAAATTTTTCGGTTAATGCTTGATACGCTTGACTGGGATCTTTACCAGTAACCGCAATGATCTCCGCCGCCAACAAACACAAAATAAAACCATCTTTGTCTGTGGCCCAAGGTTTACCGTTACGTCGCAAAAATATGCCACCGGCGCTTTCTTCTCCCGCAAACCCTATCTGGCTGTTTAACAGGCCCTGTACAAACCACTTAAAACCCACAGGCATTTCTTGCAACTGGCGATCTAAACTGTGCACTACACGATCAATCATACTGCTTGAAACTAGGGTTTTCCCCACGCTAAGCTCTGTCGGCCATTGTGGTCTATTTTGGTACAAATAGTGAATAGCCACAGCTAGATAGTGATTGGGATCCATCAAGCCTCCTGTAGGGGTCACTATGCCATGCCGATCGAAGTCAGGATCATTACCAAACGCTAAATCAAACTGATCCTTTAACTCAATTAAGCCGGCCATTGCATATTTAGACGAACAATCCATACGAATTTTGCCGTCTTTATCTCTAGACATAAAAGCAAATTGTTGATCGACACGCCTATTGACCACTTCAATGTTTAATCCATAACGTTGGGCAATACGATCCCAATACCCCACCCCTGCTCCACCCAATGGGTCGGTGCCCAGTCTTAAACCCGCTTTTGCGATGGCTTGCATATCGATCACTTGATCTAGCTGCGCAATATACTCTTCTGCGAAGTCCACCTCTTTGACCCACTTCGAAGCATAGGCTTGGGCCAGACTCATACGTTTAACTGCGACCATATCTGCGCTAATAATATCGTTAGCTCGTTGCTGGATCTGACTAGTGACATCGCCATCGGCAGGGCCACCGTGGGCAGCATTATATTTAAAGCCCCCATCTTCAGGAGGATTATGAGATGGCGTAATCACTACCCCGTCGGCCAAGTTATCTGGGTTGTTGTTATTGTGATCCAAAATACGGTGAGAGATAACCGGCGTAGGCGTATAACCCCGGTCGATTTGCACCACCAAAGAGACATGATTGGCGGCCAGCACCTCTACTGCAGTGGAAAATGCTGGTTCAGATAAAGCATGGGTATCCATGCCCATAAATAATGGCCCATCGATAGCGCTTTGCTGGCGATACTCGGCTAACGCTTGGCAGATGGCCGCAATATGATTATCATTAAAGGTACTCAGCAGCGCACTGCCCCTATGCCCAGACGTCCCAAAAGACACCCCTTGCACACTGTCGCCTTTAGTCGGTTTATGGCTATAATAAGCGCTAACTAATTTAGCCACATTGACCAACTGTTCGGTGGCCGCAGGTTTTCCAGCTTGGGGATGAATTGGCATAATATTCCTCTGGGTAAAGTTAATTCTGTTCTAGGGAGAATAGCGCCACAAGACGCTCTATCTGTGGCCCGTCAAAACCTATTGCTTGGCCCACAGCTTTTAACATGTTGATTTTTTTTGCCGTATTGTTATTGGTGATCACCCAATAATCAGAGTCTGGGATATTCTTAGGATTGGTGCTACTACCTGTGGTCAATAACGTCTGTTCATCCGTGGCGAAATATCGACGGTTGCGGCCAGTGATCGCCAATACCTTGGGAAAAACACTCACGTTATGTCTATGTATCACCGACAAGATCAACAACCATCGGTCGACCATCTTTAACACAAGCGACAAATCTTGCTGGGCAAGATCGGCGAACACCCCTTGCGCATCACAGTGACTTTGTGCCCGATCAACCATATTTTGTTGGGCATTGCCGGGTTCAGTCAAAGGGCCGCTCACCGATGCCGACGACGTGCCAGGCATCACTAGACGGCGTAATATATCCGATGCACTCTCACCTATATGCTGGGTATTAGATGCAATAAAATGATATAGATCATCCTCTACTTCTATGGTTTTCATTCGTTATCTTTAGATTATGAGTATTCCACACAATTATACGGATTGCCGCTGTCAATTCATTGATTAATTACATCTAATTACTCGGCCACCTATTAATCTAAAAAACAGCACTCCACAGCTAAGAGAAGCCCAATGCTTTGTCTTAGCCCCTTGCCTATTTTTATGCCATAATGTGCGCCAAATTTTATGGTGTTATTTACGCCAATTGTTCACGTGGCAATCGACAGCCAATCAATGGCATCATTGAGTCTATCGGTAGCGGCTTTTAGTACAGATTATTATTGAGGCTCTCACTTTGCTTACAACTGCAAATATTACCATCCAGTTTGGCGCTAAGCCGCTATTTGAAAATGTCTCCGCCAAATTTGGCAATGGCAATAAATATGGACTCATTGGGGCCAACGGTTGTGGCAAATCCACCTTTATGAAAATCATTGGTGGGGATCTAGAACCTTCCGGTGGCAACGTATCAACGGATCCTGGAGAGCGTATAGGTAAACTTAAACAAGATCAGTTTGCTTACGAACAATTTAGCGTGATAGATACAGTAGTAATGGGTCACAACGAATTATGGACGGTAAAGGAAGAGCGTGACGCCATCTATGCCAATCCGGACATGACAGAAGAAGACGGGATCCGAGTCGCAGATCTAGAGTCTGAATTCGCCGAGATGGATGGCTACACAGCCGAAGCAAGAGCCGGTGAATTACTTATTGGCGTGGGCATTCCAGTTGATCAACACTATGGCCCTATGAGTGAAATAGCACCGGGCTGGAAGTTAAGAGTGTTGCTTGCCCAAGTGCTATTTTCTGACCCCGATATTATGTTACTGGATGAGCCAACCAATAACTTGGATATCAATACTATTCGCTGGTTAGAAACGGTATTGAATGAACGCAACTGCACCATGATCATTATTTCCCATGATAGGCACTTTTTAAATTCAGTCTGTAGCCATATGGCAGATATCGATTATGGTGAAATCCGCTTATTCCCGGGTAATTACGATGAGTATATGATGGCTTCAACTCAAGCTCGTGAGCGCTTATTATCGGACAATGCCAAGAAAAAAGCCCAGATAGCCGAGTTAAAGACCTTTGTAAGTCGGTTCTCAGCCAATGCCTCAAAGTCGAAGCAAGCCACCTCTCGTGCCCGTCAAATAGATAAGATACAGCTAGATGAAGTTAAACCCTCTAGCCGTCAGAATCCTTTTATACGCTTTGAACAAAGTAAAAAATTACACCGTCTGGCCTTAGAGATAGAAGGCCTCGAAAAGACCTATGATGAATTGTTATATAAAGATCTCAATCTTATGATAGAAGTAGGAGAACGGGTCGCTATTATTGGTCCAAATGGTGTCGGTAAAACCACCTTATTAAAATGTCTAGTGGGTGATACGGCCTTAACTGCAGGTAGTTATAAATGGTCGGATAATTCTAACATTGGTTATTATGCCCAGGACCATGCAGCAGATTTTGAACAAGACAAAACCCTAATGGACTGGATGTATCAATGGGCATTAGAAGGCGATGATGAACAGATGATGCGCGGCACCTTGGGTCGTTTGTTATTTTCCCAAAATGATATTAATAAATCCGTGAAAGTGATCTCTGGAGGTGAGCAAGGCAGAATGTTGTTTGGCAAATTAATGCTACAAAAACCCAATATTCTGTTGATGGATGAACCCACCAACCATTTAGATATGGAGTCCATTGAATCCCTCAACTTAGCATTAGAAAATTACCAAGGCACACTCGTCTTTGTTAGCCATGACCGAGAATTTGTTTCCTCTTTAGCCACCCGTATTATTGAGATCACCGCACAGGGCATAGTCGACTTTAAAGGCGACTATGACAGTTATCTAGCCAGTCAAGGGGTATAAATTCAGACATAAAAAAACCGGATATATCCGGTTCTTTTATGTGTTTTACAACCTAACTATTTAATACTCAATAGCCAAGACACAAAGCGTTTTGCCTCTTTGGTATTTGAAAATGAACCCATTTTCTGACCGCACTGATCAGCAAAGGCGACATTGTGTTTGTTCACAGAAATATGATGCACTGGTTGCATCACCCGGATCTGCGTTCCGTTATACGTATATGACATAATAAAACTCACTAAATTAGATTATTAGTCAATTTCAATAATGAAACTAATAATCAAAACTAAAAATAAGCTTCAATACAGTGTTGACGATAATATTTGAGGGTGTCTAATTTGGGGACTCAAAAATTCACTCTTTACAGTTAATTTTTGGTACTTGATACTCACTCTTTCGTCGTACAATAATTCAGCTTGATATACATAATAGTTCAAACATTGATTTTAGCAAATGCAGGACACTATTATTATTTTAATGTTGGCTGACTGGATCAAGAAAGACTCGACATTAGAATATATGCTAGTAGATAATTAACATATCGAATACCCAATATACCCAGTTCCAATTAATTAAGCAAGCCTAACCTTTTCTAGCCTTCAGAAATCAGCCCTTCGGCAACTAGCACCAACCATTTGCCCGGTAGCGGTGTTATCATGGCTCCAATCATTGTCTACGAGCCTTATCCTTTGGAAAAAATCGCTATATTTGTAGATGTACAAAACATTTACTACACCACTCGCCATGCCTATGGGCGGCAATTTAACTATCGGCGATTTTGGCAACACTTAAGCCACCAAGGTGACATTATTTTAGCCAACGCCTACGCTATCGATAGAGGTGACGAACAACAACAGAAATTTCAATCGGCACTTAAACACATAGGGTTTGAGGTCAAACTTAAACCTTATATTCAACGCAGTGATGGATCAGCCAAAGGGGATTGGGATGTGGGCATTGCCATAGACGTGTTAGAGGCTGCGCCGCAGGCCGATACTATTGTGCTGTTATCCGGAGATGGCGACTTTGACTTATTACTGTGCAAAGTGAGAGAAAAATATGGCTGTAAAACCGAGGTCTATGGCGTACCGCAACTCACCGCTAATTCGCTGGTGAATGCCAGTACCCTATTTCATAAAATTGACGAGCGCCTATTAATGTAATTGCAGAAAAAAAAGGAGCTTTGGCTCCTTTTTCTAAAAAACAGATTATTTTTTCGCTTGTTTTAGATGGTCTGCCACCAGAAAAGCCATTTCCAGTACCTGATCAGCGTTCAATCGCGGATCACATTGGGTTTTGTAAGCCTGGGCTAGATCAGCGTCACTAATTTGATAAGCACCACCTGTGCACTCAGTTACATGCTGCCCCGTCATTTCTAAATGAATGCCACCAGCATGGGTACCTTCTGTTTTATGAGCCGCAAAAAATTGCTGAATTTCTTTAAGAATAGCGTCAAAATTTCGGGTTTTGTAACCACTGGAAGCCTTGAAGGTATTACCGTGCATCGGGTCAGAACTCCAGACAACCTTGCGCCCTTCTTGCTTCACCCGGCGTAATAACTTAGGTAAATTCTGCTCTAATTTGTCAGCCCCCATACGCGTGATCAACGTCAGCCTACCGGCTATGTTGTCAGGATTCAATGCATCAATAAGAGACATCAAATCATCCTCTTCCATGCTCGGTCCCACTTTTACCCCAATAGGATTATGGATCCCACGGAAAAATTCAATATGTGCGTGATCAAGTTGACGGGTACGTTCGCCTATCCACAACATATGGGCTGAACAGTTGTACCAATTGCCGGTTAAGGTATCCACTCGTGTTAAGGCTTGTTCGTAGTTCAACAACAAGGCTTCATGAGAAGTAAACAAGCTGGTCTCATGCAGAGTTGAGGTATTATTAGAATTGATACCCATTACCTGCATAAATTCCAATGAATCTTGGATACGGTTGGCTAAGTCTTGATAGCGCTCTTTTAACGGGTTATTTTCAACAAAGGCCATATTCCAACGATTGACTTCGTGTAAATCCGCCAAGCCACCTTGAGCAAAGGCTCTTAACAAATTAAGGGTGGAAGCACCTCTATAATATGCCTCAACCATACGCTGAGGATCAGGTCTACGGGCAGCTTCAGTAAATTCAGAAGCGTTGATAATATCGCCACGATAACTAGGCAAGGCAATACCGTTAACGGTTTCAAAATCACCTGAACGGGGTTTAGCGTATTGTCCGGCCATCCTTGCCACTTTCGTCACGGGGCATCGACCGGCATACGTTAAGACTATGGCCATCTGTAAGATAACTTTAAAGGTGTCGCGAATTTTTGGTGCATTAAAGTCGTCAAAAGACTCCGCACAATCGCCCCCTTGCAACAAAAACCCCTTACCTTCGGCCACATCACCCAGCTGTTTAAACAGCGACCGTGTCTCTGCCGCAAAGACTAAGGGAGGATAGGTACTGAGGGTATCTTCAACTTGTTTAAGGTGTTGTTGATCTTGGTATGTTGGTTGTTGCAATATTGGCTTTGAACGCCAACTATTAGGTTGCCACTGACTCACGGTTTATCCTTGTAAAATTAGACTTTTTAGCGTTTATCTAGCCGATCCTGTTCAGTAATCGACGCACTGGCCAATGAATTTAGAGGGAATAGCCATAAATTTCAATATATAACGTGAAGTTTATAGAAATGATTGCGATAACTTATCCTTTTACAGATGACTCTGTGTCTTTAATATCGTCCAGTAAGGCCTGTGTGCCTAACTCAATGAGGTCTAAAACCGCTTCAAAGCCCCTTTTACCTCCGTAATAAGGGTCAGGTACCTCCTGCGCCTTGGATTGACTAAAACTCATCAACAAGGACACTTTATGTTGTTGTTCAATAGGGCAAAGGGCTAACATGTTTTTGATGTTTTCGTGATCCATGCCAATAACATAGTCAAAGTGTATGAAGTCTTGTTCCACTAATTTTCGACAATGTAAGCCTTTAAAGCTATAGCCTCTTTCTTCACCCACAGCTTGAGAGCGCTTATCGGGCACAGTCCCTGTGTGATAGCCCGCAGTACCTGCAGAGTCGATCTCTATATTTAAGCCGCTGTCTGCCACTTTCTTTTTAAACACCGCCTGGGCACTAGGCGAGCGACAGATGTTACCTAAACAAACAAAGAGTACTGAAGTGTTATTACGTAGCATGGTTATTCCAAGTGCTGATGATTAAATAAGCGTTAAATTAGTTTTGTAAAACATCTGATGTCTCTATACTTGTGTCTTAGATATCTCACAGGGGCCATTTTTGAATATATTAATGTTAAGTAGTTCACGCACAGGTCGCGAAGATTATTTGCACCATGCGCAAGCTATGATAAAAGCACAGTTAGCAGATAACACAGAACTGCTATTTATTCCCTTCGCTGGGGTTAGCATCCACTGGGATCAGTATACAGAAAAAGTACAGACTGCATTACCGCAAGTTAAAGTGACAGGTATCCACCAGTTGCCCAATGCCATTCAGGCCATACAAAATGCCAAAGCCATAGCGGTAGGAGGCGGTAATACATTTAACCTACTTCATCAACTCTACAAGCAAGATTTGATTTCAAGTCTACAGAAAAAAATTACACAAGGTTGCCCTTATATAGGTTGGAGCGCAGGATCTAACATCTGTGGGGACAGTATTCGTACCACCAATGACATGCCTATTATACAACCACCTAGTTTTAACGCACTACAGTTTGTACCTTTTCAAATCAACCCTCATTATAGTGATCAACACCCAGAAAACTTTAATGGGGAAACACGGGCTCAACGTATCCAAGAGTTTTGTGCACTGAATCCCAGTATGCCTGTGTTAGGCCTTCGTGAAGGTAGCGCATTACATCGACAGGGAAACCAACTGACCTTAAAAGGGCAGCTACCGGGCATTATCTTTTTGGCCGAGCAACACAGCATTATGTTACCGGGCCAAGATTTATCTGAATATTTGTGACCCTATGGCTAAGACGACACTGCATATAGTGGTTTGTTTTTACGCTAAGCCAAGGACAGATAAATCAAGGTAAGCGGCGCAGTCTTCCGATGCCCTTAGTCTGGGTATGGAGCCCAAGAATGGCGCCTCCAGCAGGGTTTTCAAACTGTCAATATTTGCCTCTAGTTCAGGCATATCAGGATCAATTTCATTGGCCACCCAAGCGGCCACTTTCAAGCCATCATTGCGAATAGACTCGCTGGTCAACACAGCATGATTTAGGCACCCCAAACGCATGCCAACCACTAAAATAACCGATAGATTTTGTTCTACTACAAATTCAGATAGGTATCTGGGCTGGTTCTGAAAATCCACCCCTAATGGCAACCGCCAACCACCCGCACCTTCTACTACTAGTATGTCAGGGTCTTTTTGTAGTAAATGCATAAAGCCCTCTCGCACCCTATCTAAGGATATATATTGGGGCTCATTTTCTTTGGCTAAGGCTTTGATAGCTATATGTGGAGCGATAGGCGCTTCAAAAGCAACAGGGTTCACCTCGTCATATTCCAAGCTCAAGCTGGAATTAGATTGCAACTGCAGCGCATCCTCATTACGCAAACCGGCACTGGTAAACTCACAGCCTGCAGAGATAGGTTTATAACCTGCAGTAACATGGCCCTTAGCACTTAACAGGCTTAATAAGCTTTTACTGACCAAAGTCTTGCCGACTTCTGTATCAGTGCCTGTCACAAAAAATGCCATACTACTTGATGTAATATATCCCATATAAAAATCCTAAGACTTAATGCAATGTAAGAAACAGACCTGATAAGTCAGTGGAAGTTGCGTATTTTCTGCATATTTTTTTTGATAACTATTTTCCAATTGCTGCATCACTTTGCGACTCAAAGGTAATTGAGCTGTATTTGCAGCGGTTGGCCTCGCTAACAGCACATTTGCCCCAATGGACTTGATGGATGACAACAAGTGCCTGATATCCTGATGCCAGGTAGTATAGGCCTTAGTCCACATATTGACAGTTAATCCTTGTTCAAGGGCCCCTTGATACCAAGTATCGGGGCTGGCAAAGCTATTCACATGGACGTTATCATCCACCTGCTGCCAACTGTATTTTAATTGCTCGAACGAGCCCTCACACATAATAGCTAATATCGCCTCTGACTGGGGCTTCATCACTCGCTGTATTTCAGCCATGACTTGAGTGGGATGATGACACCACTGCAAGGCCATAGACGAAAACAGTCCATCTACCGAATGATCAGCCAAAGGTAGGTGTTCTGCGTCGGCCTGCACCCATTGAATAGCATTGCCCGCACTGCCCCTTTGTGACGCCGCATATGACAACATGCCAAAGGCCAAATCCATGGCCACTAAGTTGTCGCATCTGTCCGCTAGCAGATGGCTAACACGTCCAGTACCACAGCCCAGATCTAAAATAATATGATAACGCTTAACAAGTGCACTCATGGCATCAAGGGCAATGTCCAATTGCACTTGGGCTGCTAGATCATAAGTCTCAGCCGCACGGCTAAATTGTTTGGCAATCCGTGCTTTGTTGCTAGTCACTGTGGGTATCAGGCTCATATTATTTTTAATTATTATTAAGGGGTAAGTTAACTAACTGTAAGGCGTCCACCAAGGCTAGAATATCGGCTTCTTGATGCTCGGCGCACAAAGTAATACGTAATCTAGCGGTATTTTTCGGTACAGTAGGATAACGTATAGCCGTGACCCACAACCCCAAACGCTTTAGATGCTGACTGATCGCAAGGGCCCGCTGGCTATCGCCCACCAGTATCGGTTGAATAGCAGTATCAGACAACATAAGTGGCAGCCGCGCTTGCTTTGCTAACCCTCGAAACTGGGCAATTCGCAACTGCAATATATGCTGATTCTCTATTCTTAAGCTGGATTGTAAACTGGCTAAGGTGGCATAAGCTTGAGCAGCAGGCATAGCGGTGCTGTAGATATAATGCCCAGCGAAGTTAGTTAAATAATCAATGAAATCGGCACTACCTGCCACAAAGGCGCCGGCCGTGCCTATGGCTTTGCCAAGAGTCGCCATTAAAATAGGCACTTGTTGTTGTGATAGATCATGCAAGTCAACCACCCCTAAGCCGGATTGACCCAAGACTCCAAATCCATGTGCATCATCCACCATCAACCAAGCTCCAGATGACTGGGTGCTGGACAACAGTTGACTAAGCGGTGCTTGATCACCATCCATACTAAACACACCTTCAGTGGCTACCAATCTATCTTTGAATATTGCCCCCTGCATAATCTGTTGTAAGTGTTCTAAGTCGTTGTGTTTAAAACGTTTAAATTGAGCACTACTGCTTTGTGCCGCTTCTTGGAACGAGGCATGCATTAGTTTGTCGGCGATAATTTGCCCGCTATGCTGTGTTGGCCCGGGCTTAAACAATGCATGACAAATGGCTTGATTGGCGGCAAAACCTGAGTTGAATAATAGCACTTTTTCTCGCTTGAGCTGCTCGGCTAAATACTCCTCTAATACTTGGTGTGCCCTTGTGTGACCTGTGACTAAGGGGGCAGCTCCACTACCACTGCCATACTGACTCAGGCCATCAACCCAAGCTTGAGCCACAAGCTGAGAACGGCCCATGCCTAAATAATCATTGCTAGAGAAATTAAGATAGGACTGGCCATCAACTTGAATAAGACAACCATCCACAACATCGATGCAATGCCTGGCTCTCAACAAGTTTTGGCTTCGGCGCTGCGCTAGGGCCTTTGCAACAAATTCAAAGGCCACAATTTAGCCAACAGTCTGGGGTTGCTTAGTGGTAGCATCATAAAAGAGGCGACTGTCGTTTTTTACTTCAATCTCATCTAACAGGGCCGCTTCATGTGCTTCATCAGAATAGGCTTTCGTTTGTGCCGCATTTAAGCCTAGCTTTTTAAACAACAACACATCTTCATGGGTGTCTGGATTAGAGGTGGTGAGTAACTTACAACCATAGAAAATTGAATTAGCGCCCGCCAAGAAACACATAGCTTGCATTTGCTCATTCATGGCTTCACGACCTGCCGATAAACGTACATAGGACTTGGGCATCATAATACGGGCAATGGCTATGGTCCGGATAAATTCAAAAGAATCGAGATCCTCAACGTTCTCCATAGGAGTGCCTTTTACTTTTACCAACATATTAATAGGCACACTCTCTGGGTGCTGCTCAAGATTAGCCAGTTGCACCAAGAGTCCAGAACGGTCTGAGCCTGTCTCACCCATCCCAACAATGCCCCCCGAGCATACATGCATACCCGCATGACGAACATTGGCTAAGGTATCTAATCTATCTTGATAGGTACGAGTAGTAATAATATCCCCATAAAATTCTGGTGATGTGTCTAAGTTGTGATTGTAGTAATCTAGACCTGCTTGTTTAAGCACTAACGCTTGATCGGTATTTAGCATGCCCAAGGTCATACAGGTTTCTAAGCCTAGCTTTTTGACTTCCTTGACCATTTCGGTGACATAAGGCATGTCACGATCCCGGGGATTACGCCAGGCGGCCCCCATACAAAAACGGGTTGAACCGGCTTGTTTGGCTTCCTTAGCCCTGAGAATGACCTTCTCAACCTCCATTAAACGCTCTTTTTCCAACCCTGTGTCATAACGTGCACTTTGTGGACAGTACTTACAATCCTCAGGACAAGCGCCGGTTTTAATGGACAATAGCGTACTCACTTGCACATAATTTGCATCAAAATATTGACGATGCACAGTTTGAGCTTCAAACATTAAGTCATTAAAGGGTAAGGTATATAATTGATCTACCTCTTCAACTGTCCAATCATGACGGACTCCATTTTCTATGTTTTGTGCAGTTTGTGTATTAGCGGACATATTAAACCTTTTGTAGGATAATCTTTACTTCATCAAGACTCGCGCTTAGTCTATGGTCTAACACAACGTTGTCAACTTAAAATAATAACGACACTTTACAAGTGATGATAATTTGAACAAAAACAATCTACTTTTTGACCAACAACATATTTGGCACCCCTATACCTCGGCTATTGACCCGCTTCCTTGTTATGAAGTGACAAAAGCGCAAGGCGTGTATATTCACCTAGCCGGTGGCGAGAAATTAATAGATGGTGTGTCTTCCTGGTGGACAGCGATCCATGGCTACAATCATCCAGATCTGAATAAAGCACTGATCAATCAAACTCAAGACTTCTCCCATGTCATGTTTGGCGGCTTAACCCATCAGCCAGCCATAGATCTGTGCCGCACCTTAGTTGAGATAAGCCCCCAAGGTTTAGATCGCGTATTTCTGGCTGATTCAGGTTCAGTGGCCGTGGAGGTGGCCATGAAAATGGCATTGCAGTATTGGGCCTGTCAGGGCCATGGTGCCAAGCAACGCTTTATTACCCCACGTAATGGCTATCATGGCGATACCTTTGCCGCCATGTCCGTCTGTGACCCCATCAATGGCATGCATAGTTTATTTAGTGGCAGCTTGACCCAACAAATTTTTGCTCCTGCGCCACAAACCCGCTTTGATAAACCATGGAACGAAGATGATATTAAGCCCTTAGAGCAGTTGATCCACAGGCACCATAATGAATTGGCGGCGCTGGTCATTGAACCTATAGTGCAAAATGCAGGTGGCATGCGCATTTACCATCCTCAGTATTTAAAACGCTGCAGACAACTATGTGATCACTACAATTTGCTGCTAATTTGTGACGAAATCGCTACTGGTTTTGGCCGTACTGGTGAATTATTTGCCTGTGAGCATGCCCAGATAAGTCCAGACATTATGTGTATTGGCAAAGCGTTAACCGGTGGTTATCTGAGTTTGGCTGCCACACTATGCTCAGAAGATGTGGCCCAAGGAGTCTGTCAGGGATCACCAGGGGTCTTTATGCACGGTCCAACGTTTATGGGCAACGCCCTCGCCTGCTCAGTTGCCAATGCCAGTTTATCCATCATTCAACAGGGCAATTGGCGCACTCAGGTGGCCAGTATTGAACAACAACTTATGACTCAACTAGAGCCATGCAGAGCACTAGATACTGTGGCCGACGTAAGAGTGTTAGGGGCAATTGGTGTTGTAGAATGCAAAGCTCAGGTTGATGTAGCAAAACTACAAAAAGAGTTCGTCGCGCTAGGAGTATGGATAAGGCCCTTCGGTAAATTAATCTATATCATGCCACCGTACATCATTAGCTCACAGCAGTTGGCGAAATTGACCCACGCTATCTACTCAGTGTTAAATTAGCCCGGTTGGTGATCTTAGAGATATGCGATCGGGGGCTTGAGTTAATGCGCTAATGAAGCACAACAGGATGTTGTTCGCATAATTGTTGTAATTGCACTTCTAATAATTGTCTGGCGGGATCTTGTGGACATTGACGAATAAAGTACTGGTAGTCAGCGATTGCCACTTGGGTGCAGTCTAATTGGTGCAATAAGAAGCCTCTATCCCGTCTTTCATAAGGATCATTGGGGCACAGATTAACCAGTAATTCTACAGCTGTTAAGGCTTGTGAATAATTTTTTTCATTAATAAAAGAGGCTTTTAGATTGTGCAGTAGACGGACAATGGTTTCATCACAACTGGCCTCATTTAAGGCCTCTTCTGGCATCTTTTCATCTTCCATTTGCTGCAAGATAGAAAAATACAGAGCCGCGAGATCTGGCTGGCTTAAATAATTACCATTTAAGGGATCGACATATAAAGCGGGGTGATCTACGAATTGGCACTTTAACAAGAAGTGGCCTGGAAAATTAACCCCAGACACTGCAAACCCCAGAGGCTGGGCAATGGCCTGAAACACAATGGCTAAACTAACAGGGATACCTGTTCGAAAATCTAACACCTGATTGACTAAGCTATATTCACAAGCGAAATAGTTTCTTTCGTCACCGCTAAAGGCCAATTCAACATAGAAATAGCTGACCAAACGTTTAAAATTGGCTACATCAATCCTATCACTGCCTAGGTAAACTCTAGCCTGTTCAACCCAAGCCAACACCTTGTTGCTTTGCTCAATAGGCTGGCAGCCTTCGGGCTGAAAAATTTTAGCTAATTGTAAACTGGCCATCAAACAATTTTGTTCACTTATAGCCTGTTTTAACTCATTCAATTGCGAAACCTCATCAAATACCTCTCATATAGTTATCGGTTTTGATAGAAGGATCTTGATATAAAAAAGCGACTTAGTACCAAAATAGTTCTAAGTCGCTGTTTAATAAATAGTTAATAACCAGCTAGTGGTGGCGCAGACTAAAACAATAAAGGTTGCTTGGTCACTGCGACTATTCCTGCATAAGCAATCCAACTCAATGCGCCCAATAATCCTACTGTTCGGATGAAGACAGTTTTCCCCAATTTCAGGGCTAAAGTCACCATAAATACATACATCACTAATCCGATTAACTTTTCTGTCACCCAGGCATCGACAAAGGGATATTGCTTAAGCAACACACACAAGGTTGCAGCACTTAGCAATAATACTGTATCCACTATATGTGGCAGTATCTTTAGCCATTTTTGTCGCATCATGGGGGATTGTTTAGCGTTTAATATAAAACGTAATAAGAATAACAGGACACTCAATCCTATGGCGGTTAAGTGTAAGTGTGTAACTAAGTCGTACATGGTTTATTCGCCTTTTACCAAATCGAGGTGCAAGATAATTTGTCGGCATTATACAGCAGCCTGTTAAAAAGTAGGATCGGCTTTATGCTTATTGTTGTCTTTTATTTGCGGCTCATTGTTTAGCCATATATTGACTAAAATTGCCTACCTGGCAGGTCGTCTAGTAAGATAACAAGCACCCCAAAGATGAAAGGCACGGATAGAGGCGATATTTATGTTCACAAAAGCCTTGCTGCCCTGCCTACTGGCATAAGGGCCTTACGACTCTTTGTCTACCACCACATTATCCACGGCAAATTGTATGTTTTTCGCAATAATCTCAATAAGTTCTTGGTCGGAAGCATTGAGTTCACGAGGCAAGCCTGACATAAACAACAAGGACCCGCGATTTGTTTTACTATCACAATAGGCCACAAAATAATGATCTTCATACACCATGGATTTTTGGCTGTAAGCCTGCTGGCAAGACTCTAAGGCTCGGCCACTCAATATATTCTCTATACGTTCACCTTGCTTGTGCTGGTATTCACCTTGACCGGTTAGTACATTCAACTGCGGAAAACCTGACTGCGCCATTGCCGTAGGATCGTCTTGGTTTGAGGTTAAATAAACCATATCTTTACTGCCACCTAGCAAAGAAGCCACCTGCTGCAAAATTCCTTCCATGAAACTTTCCATTGAGCCTAAACTATACAAATTGGCTGAAGCGGCAATAATTTTTTTAAGCCCTTGGCGATTTTCTTCTATTGCCATAATATCCCGATAAGAGCGCAGCGCAGCGATGATCACAGTAAAGAGTTTTTGTGCGGTTAATTCGGTTTTGTTTTTATAATCGTTGATATCATAATTGATGATCACTTCACGTTCTGGGCATTGACCAGGCTGACCTGTGCGTAAAATAATACGCGTGAATTGATTCTGGGCTTGATTACGGATAAATTCTACGACCTTTAGACCAGCATCATCAGTCTCCATCACCACATCAAGTAATATCACCGCTAGGTCATTGTGCTCTAGGATGAGTTTTTGTGCCTCTTGTCCGCTATGGGCAGATAAAAACTCAATGCCTTTATCTTGAAAGACCACATCATTTAAGGCCAATCGTGTTACCGCATGGATCCCAGGCTCATCATCCACAATCAATACTTTCCAAGTACCTTGAAATTCAAGGTCTAATGGTAACTCTTCTGCAAAAAAAAGCTCATCCGACATAAGGTTCTCCTTCAATACCAGCATAAATTAACATCAAACTAGAGCACTTAGCCCTTTACACTTGATATCGACCCAAGGTCACTCTGTCTAAACCGTTAAGATCGGCTTCAACGCGAACCTCAACAAAGTGGCTACTCGCCATCAGGTTTGCTATAACCTGGCTTTGCCCAAAACCATGTTCTATCACCAGCCAGCCACTATTAGACAAATGTTGTTGGCTATGGGCGATGATAAAACGAATATCGTCTAAACCGTCCGCCCCTGATGTCAGTGCGCTGTTGGGCTCAAATCTCAGATCCCCTTCTCGCAAATACTGACTATCTAACTCTACATAAGGCGGGTTAGTCACGATCAAATCATATTGTTGTGATCCTAAGGCTGCAAACCAGTCACTGTGCAGAAACTGTACACTAATCAATCGATTGTGTCCTGCATTACGCCTTGCTAATTGCACAGCTTGCTCATTGCTATCTATGCCCGTTATCAACCAGTTGGGTTTCTCACTGGCTAATGCTAGGGCAATCGCACCTGTACCTGTGCCTAGATCTAACACTGTGGCCTGCTCTTCTAAGGGTAAACTCAGGGCAATTTCTACTAATGTTTCTGTTTCTGGCCTTGGTATCAAAGTGGCGGTAGAGACCTCGAGACGTAGTGACCAAAAATATCTATAACCCACTAAATGGGCTACTGGGTGGCCTTTTAAACGCCGCTCTACCAACCCTCGATAAATCAACCATTGCTCATCGGTTAGGGATTTCTCGGGCCAGGTATGTAAGAAAACCAATTCACAATCTAAGCAACTGCACAACAACACTTTACTATCGATACCCGCCAGCTCTGGCTGCTGTGCGTCAGAATGATGAGTTAACTGGGCACGAGCCCAGTCTAATGCTTGGGCAATACTGCAAGTCTCTTGACTCACACTAAAGGGCCTTAAGGCTAGTCATCTGCAAGAGATGCCAACAAATCAGCCTGATGCTCTTGCCTAATCGGCTCAAGCACGGCATTTAGTTCGCCTGCTATAATGTCATCTAAACGATACAGGGTAAGATTGATTCGATGATCTGTTACCCGTCCCTGTGGAAAATTATAGGTACGGATGCGTTCTGAACGGTCGCCACTGGCCACTAAGTTACGTCGAGTTGAGGTCTCTTCGGCTTGACGTTTCTCTTCTTCAAGTTGGTTCAATCGAGACTGCAGTATGGCCATAGCCTTAGCTCGATTTTTGTGTTGTGAACGTTCATCCTGACACTCTACTACTACACCGCTAGGTATATGAGCGATACGTATGGCCGAGTCTGTTTTATTAACATGCTGACCACCGGCACCCGATGCTCTAAAAGTGTCAATTTTCAAGTCAGCTTTATTGATCTCAATGGCTTCGGATTCTGGGATCTCCGGCATCACGACTACAGTGCACGCTGAGGTATGAATACGTCCTTGTGACTCGGTTTCTGGGACCCTTTGCACTCTGTGGCCGCCCGATTCAAACTTCATAATACCGTAGGAACCTTCACCCAAAATATTAGCAATCACTTCTTTATAACCACCATGCTCCCCTTCATTTGTGGTCACCACTTCTACTTTCCAGCCTTGTTTCTCAGCGTATCTACTATACATACGGAAGATATCACCGGCGAATATCGCCGCTTCATCTCCTCCCGCTCCGGCCCTGATCTCTACAAAACAATTACTTTCATCATTGGGATCCGTTGGCAGCAGCAGTACTTGTATTTCTTGGGTGAGTGTTTCAATTTGTTGTTTGGCGGACTTAAATTCTTCTTGGGCCATTTCACGCATCTCGACGTCATCTTCTTGCATCATCTCTTGGGCCGACAACAAGTCGTGCTGAGCTTGTTGATATTCTCGAAAGCATTTAACCACGCCTTCCAATTGAGAATACTCTTTAGTCAGAGATCGATATCTGTCTTGATCAGCAATGACCTCGGCCTCACCAATCAAGGCCTGTACTTCTTCGAATCGCTCTATTAAGGATTCTAGTTTGCGTTGAACCGACTCTTTCATGCTGTTCCTTTTCGCCAATCATCCTAAGCCTCATGCTCAGGTTATTTGGGCTATAAATCTAGTTATCTGAATTTTTTAGGCCAAGTGCATCTTTGAGCAATAACAAGGTGCTCTCATCTTGTTCACTGGCCGCTTTTTTTAGTGCCTTAGTGGGAGCATGAATAAGGCTATTGGTTAACTTATTGGCAAATTCCACTAATACCTGTTTCGCATCTTTTCCGTCGTCCAACTGCTTGAGCGCTCTTTGCATCACCACATCCCGTTGGGACTGACTTTGATCTCTATAGGTTTTTAATACATCAATCGAGGACTGACTTTGTTTCCACAGCATAAACTGCTGAACCTGCTGTGCCACCATGTCATGGGCTAACACTGCTGCATCCTGCCGATTCGCGACATTTTTTTCTACAATCTGTTGTAAGTCATCCACTGTATATAGGTAGGCATCATCTAACTCACCCACTTGTGACTCGATATCTCTAGGTACCGCTAAATCCACCAAAAAAATGGGTTTATGTTTACGCATTTTCAATGCGCTTTGCACTAACCCTTTACCCAAAATGGGCAATTGACTGGCAGTGGAACTGATCACTATGTCGGCATCATGTAGATGTTGGGGAATTTGTGCCAAGGTCAACACTTTAGCAGCAAGTGGTTCAGCTATGGCCTGAGCTCTAGCTAGGGTGCGATTAGCCACAGTTAAGGATTTGACCTGTTGCTCATGTAAGTGTTTAGCCACCAGTTCAATGGTTTCACCCGCACCTATTAATAGCACTCGACTGTCTTGCAAGGATGAGAAAATTTGCTTGGCTAATTGCACTGACGCATAGGCCACCGAAACGGCATTGGCGCCAATATCGGTTTCACTTCTAACACGTTTTGCTACGGAAAAAGTATGTTGAAATAAACGTTCAAAATTTCCGTGGATCACGCCAGAGTTCTTAGCTTCATTAAAGGCTTGTTTTACTTGCCCCAATATTTGTGGCTCACCCAACATCAAGGAATCTAATCCACAGGCCACACGCATAATATGATTTGCCGCTTGCTCTTGGCTGTACAAGTAACTGTTATTTTGTATGATTTCAGCTGGTACCAAGTGAAAATTGGCCAACCAGCTAACGATTTCATTTTTTCTGTGTTCTTCAACCTGGGCATAAATTTCAGTGCGATTGCAAGTGGATACTATTACCGATTCGGTGGCGCCAGTATGCTGGGCCAAAGAGGCTAACGCTTGCACTATTGCATCAGGCGAAAAAGCAATTTTTTCGCGCAGTTCTACAGGTGCCGTTTTATGGTTGATGCCAAATGCGATTAGGGTCATTGAGTGATCGGGTAAATTTCACAGAATTTAAGATAAAAGGTTAACTACATTGTACGCAAAAGGTAAAAGTATTGAAAGCGTAGTCATTTGTATGTTTCCATTAGCCATCCACATTCTGACTATTATAATATTGGTTTATATGCTGTTAAGGGCAAATCCACTAAAAAAATCTTACCTTCGTTGGCTCTTGGCAAGCGTTTTAAGCTTCGCTTTGATTGGCTGTGCAACCCAGCAAACGCCTTTATCAGCTATTGATGAGGTGGCACATCAGCAAGTACTAGCAAAGCTAGAAAATTGGCAAATCAAAGGCAAAATGGGGCTAAAGAGCCCAGATAAAAAACAAAGCGCTAATTTTCGGTGGCAACAAAAAACAGATCAATATCAGCTCAATTTAACCTCAATTATCGGCACTTCACTATTAAGTGTCCGAGGTAACAAAGGGTCAGTGCGATTAACCATAGACGATAATAGTTATCAAGATACTGACCCCAGTCAATTAATTAAACGCATGACAGGTTGGCAAATTCCGGTCAAAGGAATCCAATCATGGGTAAAAGGTCAATATAACCCCGCTGACAAAGTACGGCTTAGTGAGCAAGGATGGCTAACACAAATGCAACCTGCTTGTGATAACTGCAAAAATTGGCTAATTAATTACGCACATTATAAACTGGTAGACAATGTATGGTTGCCCCACCAGATAAAACTGCACAACAACACCAATAACAGCCAACTAATCATTCGAGTGAATACATGGATACTAGACTGAACAAGAACGGCTTAACTTGGTGGCCTAGTCCAGCAAAATTAAACTTATTTTTGCACATCAACGGACGTTATGAAAATGGCTATCATCAATTACAAAGTTTATTTCAATTATTAGATCTTGCTGATGAGTTAGCCTTCGAGGTGAATAATAGTGGTCTTATCACCCTCGCAGAACCGCTTATAGGCGTTGAGCACCAAGACAATTTAATAGTCAGAGCCGCCAATAAACTCAAACAACTGATAGCCTGCCCAACCAAACAAGACTTGGGTTGTCATATTCATATAAAGAAACGTCTACCAATGGGCGGTGGCATAGGCGGAGGTTCATCGAACGCAGCCACCACCTTGTTAGTGTTAAATAAATTATGGGATCTTGATATCGAGATCCCACAGCTGAGTCAAATAGGTTTACAACTTGGGGCTGACGTGCCCATTTTCATCCAAGGCAAGACCGCCTTTGCGGAAGGAGTAGGAGAAAAATTACTAGGAGTAAGTTTGCCTCACAGCAGCTATTTATTGATATTCCCCGATTGTCATGTATCGACAGCCCAAGTATTTGCCTATGCAGATCTACCACGAGAAACGCCTAAAATAGACCTTAATCAATATCAGTTTTCTACAACACACAATGATTGCCAAGAATTAGTCTGTGAACGCTATCCGGATGTTGCAAATGCGTTGCACTGGTTGTTAGAATACGCACCTGCGAGGATGACCGGCACAGGTGCTTGTGTCTTTGCGACTTTTGAACATCATCAACAGGCGTTAGATGTACAGAAATTGTTGCCTGAAGGCACCAACAGCGCTGTCGCTAAAGGTCAAAATATTTCGCCTTTACATAAGCTGATGAATTTATAGAAGGGCTATTGGGGTATCGCCAACTGGTAAGGCAACGGGTTTTGATCCCGTCATGCGTTAATGAAGGGCACAGATGCTTATTTATTTGCTGTTAATCAGGCAAATATAATTTTAAAAGATTTATTGGGGTATAGCCAAGTGGTAAGGCAACGGGTTTTGATCCCGTCATTCGTTGGTTCGAGTCCAGCTACCCCAGCCATATTATTGAAGACGTTGAGATAGCAGGTTTTGAACCACCTGTGTTATTTTGTTGGTTCGAGTCCCGCTACC